>CAZWHE010000092.1:0-16149 GCA_964633825.1 uncultured Phycisphaerales bacterium
ATCATCGGCGATGACGACTTGCAGTAGATGCCGCCCCCCTCGTCGTCGGAGGTGTTTGCAATGATCGCGTTGTTGATGATCATGGGTGATGAGGAGTTGTCGCACCGGATCCCGCCGCCGTTGTTGCCCGAATGGCCGTTCGTGATCGTGAATCCGTCGAGGACGGAACCGGGGCCTTCACCGCTCTTGAATGTGACGACGCTTCCCGACTGTCCGCCGTCGATCGTCGTGACGGCGGCCCCCTGTTCGCTTTTCACTGTGACCGCTTTTGAGGCGAAGTCTATGTTTTCCGTGTATGTTCCCTGGCGCACGATAATGAGATCGCCGTCCACGGATGCATCGATGGCGCCCTGAATCGTGGAGAAGTCGTCGGGAACATAGTAAACAGCGGCCCCGGCGGGACCGGCGATGAGAAAGAAACAGATCGTTCCGAAGATCATTCCCTGAATCATGGTTGAACCCTCCATCATCATTTCCATCCGGTTATATCCTGTCCGGCGGCATCGTCACGGCACGATGTCGATCGCCACCGGGTTCGATTGGAAGTCGTAGGGAATCTCCGTCGTGAATGCAAAGTGCAGCGTCAGCCCCACGGCCGACGGCGTGAAAGGGGTCTGGGTGTCGAGGGTCGCCGAGGCCAGGCCGCCGCCGTCGAGCAGCCTCCTGAAATCGCCCAGCCTCCCGTTGTTGTAATTGTTCATGATGTATTTCATGAGACCGTCGTAATTGAGGGGGAGCTTGGATCCACCCGGCAGGGCGACGCCTGGCAGGGTTCCCGACATGGTTCCCAGCAGGAAGTAAAACCGCCCTCCCAAGCCGGGGCCGGCGTTGAGCGCAAAATTGACTTGACCGCCCGCCGAAGCGGAGAGGGCGGTTTGGTCCGCAATGAGAGAATGAATCATCACCTGCCCTGCCGAATGGATGTTGTTCTCTCTGTTGTCCTCCACGTCGAGGAGGAGCTCCGTCCAGTCGGCATATCCGCCCAGGGTCCATTCGCCGGGGTTGTTGCCCACGTCGATCTGGACGGTGTTGGTGTAAACTTTGCTTGGATTCAGGTCCGGCACAGCGTCCTCGCCGATGCGAATGTCGTCAAGGCCGACAACTCCGTCGGCCGACAGGTAGAAACCGATCTCAGTCGCCGTTCCGATGGGATCGAATCCCCTGTTCCTGACAGTATAAGTGATCTGCAGCGATTCGGAGGGATCGAGCGATGCCGGCGAGAAGGAGATCGACGTGATTTCCAGGTCCGGGTGCGGTTTGGATTGATCGTAGAACAGCGCGCCCATGTCGGCCTGCGTTCCGTCGGGATCGAGCGGCGAGGCGGGATCGGCTGCATCGATGCAGGGAGAATCGGGATGAAGCCCGTAATCATCGATGCCGGGATCTGCAAAGAGGGGGTCTTTGTTGATGTTGCCCTCTCCCGGCCAGCCTCCCTTGACGTCGCAGTAGGTGACGGGGGGAGGGCTTGAAAAGAGGTAGATCTCGGGTCCGGCGGGCGCGCTGTTGTCCCACAAGATCGTGTTCGATATCGTTGGTGAAGAGGACCTGCAGTAGATCCCGCCGCCGCCGACAGCGGCCGTGTTGCCCGAAAGCGTGTTGTTGATGATCGTGGGATAAGTTTTCTTGTGACAGTAGATCCCGCCTCCATCGGCATCGGACCTGTTCCCCGTGATCATGTTCGCCGAAATGACGGGGTAAGAAGATTGGACGTAGATCCCGCCCCCTTTGGCGGCGGCCGTGTTGCCCGAGATCGTGTTGCCCGTAATGGTGGCGGAGGAGCTACGGCAGTATATACCGCCGCCCCAACCAACGGATGTGTTGTCGGATATGATGTTGTCTGTAATCAATGGAGATGAGTGAGAGCAGTAAATGCCGATACCGCTGTTTCCGATGATCTCATTGTTTTTTATTACAGGATCTGATCTGGAGCATCCGATTCCGCCAGGGGTATTGCCTGTTATGGAGTTGTTTGAAATCAATGGCGAGGAATTATCACAATAGAGACTGCCGCCATAGGAGGCGGTGTTGTCGGAAATCGTGTTGCCCGTGATCGTTGGGAACGAATCTTCACAGTAGATTCCGCTGCCGTAATAGTTAGCCGTGTTTCCGGAAATGATGTTGTTGGATATCGTCGGATCGGATTGATTGCAGAAGATGCCTCCACCGTTATTGTCGACCGTGTTTCCGGAAATGATGTTGTTCGTAATGATTGGATTGGACTGAACGCAGATGATCCCGCCGCCGTCGTCCTCTTTGTAACCGTTCGTGATGGTGAAACCGTCGAGCACGGAATGAGAGCATTCCCCGTTCTTGAAGGAAACGACGCAAGACAGCTGTCCGCCGTCGATCGTTGTGGCGGCCGGCCCCGTCTTGCTCTTGACCGTGATCGCCTTTCCGAGGAAATCGATGTTTTCTTTGTACGTGCCGGGCCGGACGATGACCGTGTCCCCCACGGTGAGCGCGTTAATGGCCTGCTGTATCGAGGGATAATCGTCGGGAACATAATAGGTGGCCGAAAGGCCGACGGCGTGAAGGACGAAAAGGAAGACCACAATCAACGCGGACCGCATGCCACACCTCCTTCGTTTGCGAATAGACGGAATCCCGAGTTGTTAAAGAGTCGGATATGTATATATGTCTTTATTTCAGCCGGTAACAGTTGAATGGCAGGGTAAAAGGACGAGATAGGCCGCGAGCGGCCATTTTAATCAATGGTAACTACTGCACCGTGCTTACGACCAGGTTCGTTGTCAGGGGATCGCCCGGGATATTATCCACGGCCTGAGTCCAGAGCGTCCGTCCCTGGAGAGCGAGAGGCACTGGAATGGAAACAGAGGCCGTGCCCCCGGCGCCCGGCACATCGGAGCCGAGGTTGTAGATCTTGGGGCTCAGGTCGACAAAGATTCCCAGTTGAGGAATGAAAGTCGGACCCGATCCCTGCAGCGAGGCACCGAAATGGACCACCGGTCCTGATGCATAAGAGCACGTGAACGTCGCCGTCTGTCCTGCCACGACGTTATGGGCCGACAGGACGGGCCCTGTGGCGAAGCCGTCGAAGCAGCCGCTGTGCCTGACATCGTGCCGGAACATGGGCCAGCCCGGCCCGTCCCCTTCGCCGGCTGTCAGCGCATAGGCGCGGCCGTGATTGTTGGTGGGCGGAGACGATGTTCCGTATCCGCCGACAATGAAGATGTCGAGCTTGCCGTTTCCGTTGAAGTCGGCGATCACGGGTGCGTTGTCCATCTCGAAGGTCTTGCCGTAGTGGTTTTTCAGGTTGTACGTCCAGACCACCTGGCCGTTGTCGCCCCTCAGGGCCCTGAGAATGCCGTCGTCGCAGCCGAAGGCGACATCGAGCACACCGTCACCGTTCACATCGGCGATGGCGGCGCCGCGAAAGACGCTGCCGCCCGCCGTGTAGCTCCAGAGGCGGCTGCCGGTGTGGGAGAGCACGCCGACCCTGTTGTAGGAGAAATAAACGGTCTCAAGGTGTCCGTCGTTATTGAGATCCGCCACGGAGGTGGGTGCGCCCATGTAGAAGATATCGCTGTACTGCCATTCGAGGCTTCCGTCCTCGCCGTTCAGGCAGTAGACACGGTTGTCGTAGCAGCCGATGACGATCTCGGGCTTGCCGTCTTCATCGATATCGGCGAACGACCCCCCATGATACATGTAATCGTTGGGCGCATCGGAGTACCAGAGCGTCGAACCGTCTCTCCCTTCCAGCGCATAGACCCTGCAGTCGCCCGCCCACTGGGCGACGACCACGTCAAGGTCCCCGTCCCCGTCCACATCGAGGATGTTGGGCTCGGACTGGATGTAGCTGTTGGTTCCCACGTTGATGCGCCAGCACTGACTGCCGTCCTCGCCGTTCAGACAGTAGACGTATCCGTACCAGGCTCCGAAAATGACTTCGGGCCGGCCGTCCTCGTCCACGTCGGCCACGGCAGGCGGCGAGTCGAGGCAGTAGTAGCTCGTCGAAATCGACCACTCCACGGCGCCCGTGGCGCCGTCGAAGCAGAAAACCCTGCACGGCGACGAGGCGGGGAGAATCACTTCCAGGGCGCCGTCCTGATCCACATCGGCGATGACGGGAGAAGCGTCGTTGCAGCCGCCCGTGTCGTACGCCCAGAGCTCCGTACCGTCTTCCGCGTTAAGAGCGTGGATCTTCTCGTCGTTGAAATAAGTGCCGAAGACGATCTCGAGCTTGCCGTCTCCATCGATGTCATCGGCGGCCGCCGACCCGAAAGACGGGGCATCCAGATCGTGCCACCAGAGGACCTGCGGCGTCTGGGCGCCCAGGCACTGCTGAAACAGAAAGAGAACAAGGACAGACAGGAAGGCCCGTGCCAGTTTTTTTTCAAGCTCGATCATCACACCTCTCCTAAAGGGTCTCCGAAACCTGCGAAAAAAGATATCCGCCCCTCTTTTGGATTGGTTCAGGCTTTTCTTTTTGCCGGAGAGATATGATAATCTTTTTTAATGCAAAAAAGTGCAAAATCTTGAACCGGCTCTAATGGGGACGGCGTAAATTGATTGGATACCGAGTCCAAGGATACGTGGAAAAACATCCGGTTGCCCTGTTCGAGCCGCGTCGAATGGTTTCCGATCCCGTCTTTTTTCTATGAATTGTCTTTTTTCTATGAATTAATATAGATTTAGGTACAATATTCCTCGTTCCAATAAGCCTGGAGTTCACGAGTCAGCGTTCTATCCATATATCCTTGGATCTTGTTTTACATTTGGAAAGGAGAGATCAGTGGCCCATAAAATTATCCGTCACAGTGTTCTTCTCATCCTGACAATCGGGATTGCGGCTATGGCCTTCGATTCCGAAGCTCTGGCGCGTTACGGCGAAGAAGTGAAGACTGTTGTACAGTCCGATTCGCTGGACCGCACGGTACTCACTTACACGGTGGAGGACTTCGACGCCGGAAAAGTGACGATCGACAACCGGGACTACCAGCTCATTTCTGTGGACCATGCGGGTTTTGTCATGATGGGCCAAGCGGGGCATCCCCAGCTTCCCGCCCTGTGCGACAGCCTGATGATCCCCGACACGGCGCAGATGAATGTCGAGGTGACCAAGAGCGAGTTCATCGAGATCAGCGGCGTTGATCTGGCCCCGTGGAAGGGTCCGATCTTGAGGAGCGTCGATCCGGAAACGGTCGATTTCGTCTTTGGCGAAGCTTACGGCAAGAACGAATGGTTTCCGGGCAAGCTCACCTCCCTCCGGGACCCCTACATCCTTCACGATGTGCGCGGAGTGGTGGTCGAGGTCTTTCCCTTCCAGTACAACCCCGTACAGCGCACCCTGCGCGTCTACCACCGGATCGAGGTCGAAGTGGCCAAAACGGGCGAGAGCGGAGTCAACACGATCGACCGCGCCACCTTTGGTTACAAGCCCGACACCGCCTTCGAAGCCCTCTACATGAACCAGTTCGCCAACTACTCCCTTCAGCTCCGTCCGGGCTCGGGCACGCGCGTCGATCCTCCTTCCGAGAACGGCGACATGCTCGTCATCTGTTACGGAAGCTTCATGGCCAACATGCAGCCTCTGGTGGACTGGAAGAATTTGAACGGCATCAACACGACCATGGTGGACATAGCGACGGTCGGCAACACCGCCACGGCCATCAAGAACTATATCACAAGCCTTTACTACTCGAGCAATCTGGCTTATGTCCTGCTCGTGGGGGATCACACCCAGGTGACGAGCAGCTCGTACAGCTACGGCGTTTCCGATCCCGATTTCTCGACGATCACGGCCGACACCTATCCCGATCTTTTCGTCGGCCGTTTCTCGGCGGAGAACACCTCCCATGTGGACACACAGGTCCAGAGAACGATCGAATACGAACAGATGGACCACAGCGTCTCTCAGGGCGGCTGGCACGCCGCGGGAACGGGCATCGGATCGAGCGAGGGAGCGGGATACGGCCATTACGGCGAGGCCGACTGGCAGCACGAAGACCTGATCAGAGGAGAGCTCCTCGCCTACGGTTTTACCACGGTGGATCAGATATACGACCCCGGCGCCACGGCGGGCCAGGTTTCGGCCGCGCTGAACCAGGGGCGCCGGTGCGTGAACTACACCGGCCACGGATGGACCCAGGGATGGGGCACCACCTACTTTTCCAACACCCACGTGAACGCCCTCACCAACGTGGGCATGCTCCCCTTCGTCTGCAGCGTCGCTTGCAACGGCGGCGACTTTGATTACGGCACCTGCTTCGGCGAGGCCTGGCTGAGGGCGACCCATGGCGGCGAACCGACCGGGGCTATCGCGGCCTACTGTTCGTCGATCGGCCAGTACTGGGCCGAGCCGATGTACGGCCAGGGCAACCACGGCACGAGCGGCAAGTACGGCGCCGCCGAGCGCTTCTGGATGGAGATGAACAATACCATCTGCGGCTCGTGGTATGGGGGATCGTGCTGCATGATGGATCTCTGCGGCAGCACGGGCGTCGACATGTTCATGACCTGGACCTGCTTCGGCGATCCCTCCCTGAAGATCACGGGAGGAAGCTCTCAAGGGCCCACGCCCGATGTCAAGGTCAACGGCCAGGACGGCCCCCTCACGGTGACGCCCACAGAGAATGTGACGATCACGCTCTCTCTCGATCCGGGGTCAATGACGGGCGATCCCGCCGACTTTTGGGTTTTTATCACCAAGGCTTCGGCCGGTACGTGGTGGTATATTTATCCGACCACGTGGCAGAAGTCGTCCACACCGATCAGGGCGGCCGCCGCTCCGATTCAAGAGGTGATCAATGCCGTTCTCTACAACGGGACCATGCCGGTGGGGACCTACACGATCAGCTTTGCCGTGGATGACCAGGACAACAACTACGAAGGAGACTACATCGACACGGCGGAAGTGACGTCCCAGTAAGGTCCGTTCGCAAGAAGACGTATCCCATAAGCATGCGGGGGAAACGGGATCGCTGATTCCGTTTCCCCTGTTTTTTTACGGACGCAGCGCTCTCGTGCAAGCACGGCTTTTGAAGCCGCACGGCAAAGCACTATAATAACCTCGATGAAGAAACAGCTCATGCCGGCGTGCGCGTGCCTTCTGCTCGTTGCGCTTTTGTTCACATGGGAACCGGTCCGTGCCGGGGACGATACCTCGACAGTCACCTATGAATCGTCGAGCAAGGAGCACACCGTCGCCCTTCCCTCGTACTGGAAGGCGGAGCAGGGGCGGGACGAAGAGGCCCTGTTCGATTTCAATATTTACATCCCCGCTGATCGCGAGCTCCCCAACGGCAGGTTCACGATCTACTGGATCGAGGGGATCCTGATCGCCAGGGCCCAGCCGTATTTCGAAAAAGATTACCAGCTTGAAAGGTTCGGGTCCGGCCGGGCCGAGATCGGCATGATCCCCCTTCCCTATCTGGCCGTTTATTACAAGGACGACCTGAGCGCCTGCGTCACGATTTTCATCTACCGCGTGATCAACGGGCGCGGGTTTTCCATTGTCGCTGTTTTCGAGGAAGAGCCGTTCCGCGTCGTTCGCGATCAGATCTTCGAAGCGGCGGCGAGCTTTACCTCTTCCCTCGATCCGTGGCCGCCCGATCCCGCGGGATACGATCTTTTGATGAAGGACGGTTTCAAGTTCCTCGTGCATCCCGAATCGAAGAAGAAGATCGGCCCTTTGCACAAGCTCCTGATCAAGGAGGAGAAACTCTTCACGGCGGCCAACGGCCCTCTCATCGCCAGCGAGGAGATGCCGCCCGCCGTTCTGCTCCACGAGCGGGGCGTCGATCTTTCCGGGCTTCTTCCCGACTATGCGCCCAAGGCGCCCGATTTCTTTTGCGAGGTCTATAAAAAACGTCTTTTCTGCACCCCCCTTCCCAAGACGAAGACGCACAAGATGGGAATGCTCCTCAGAGAGATGACCCGGTTCTTTTATATCTCGCGTTACGGGAATTGGGCGCCGACCTGGCTGTACTACGGCGAGCTCGAGCTCGCTTACGAGCGCGGCATCACGGGGCGCAAGCCCCCGTTCATTTCGCAAAAGAGGCGCTCCGGGCTTCCGGCCGAGCCGGACCGTTTCGATCGGGTCATCACCACGCTCGAGGAAGAGGATTTCGTCTCCTTCAAGAACCACTGCCTCATCTATCTCTCCCTCTTCCGCCTGGGCAAGAAGACTTATCGCAAGGCCTTCGATCGTTTCTTCGAGGAGTTTCAACGGACCGGCGACTGGGACGGGGCGGTGAAAGAACACCTTCTCTCTCTCGACCTCGACGCCATGCGGAAGGAGGCGGGGCTGACGGTCCGGAAGAAGCTGAAACCGGTCAAGTGAAACCATGGCGTGCTACAGAGCTCATTCCATGTTCCCAGCAGGAGTCGGACCGATGGCGTTAATTGTCAATCTTCTGATCAGCGTGAGCCTCTTCGCGGCGTGCGCCGGCGCGCAGCAGCCCCTGGACGCATTGATCGATCAAAGGATCGAGCCCCTCGTCGCCCTGTACAAGAAGCTCCACGCCGATCCCGAGCTCTCTCACATGGAAAAGAAGACAGCGGCCTTGATCGCCCGGGAGCTCCGGGCCCTGGGGTACGACGTCACCGAGGGGTTGGGCCGGTACGAGAAGCCCGGCCGGACCGGTTACGGCGTGGCGGGCGTGCTCCGAAACGGCGAAGGCCCGACCGTCCTGGTCAGGACCGATCTCGACGCCCTGCCCCTCGAAGAAAAAACGAACCTCCCCTATGCGAGCACGGTCCGCGCGAGGAACGACGACGGCGACGAGGTGGGCGTGATGCACGCCTGCGGGCACGACATTCACATGACGTCCTTTCTCGGGACGGCGTCGCTCCTGGCCGAGCTGAAGGATCAATGGCGGGGAACGCTCCTCTTGGTGGGCCAGCCCGCCGAGGAGGTCGGCGCCGGGTCGAGGGCGCTGCTCAAGGACGGGCTCTACGAGAGGTTTCCGCGGCCCGACTTCGCCGTCGCCCTCCACGTCGACGCGTCGCTCGAGGCGGGCCGGATCGGGCACTGCAAAGGCTTCGCCCTCGCGAGCGTCGACTCGGTCGACGTGCTGATCCGCGGCGTGGGCGGGCACGGCGCCTACCCGCACCAGGCGAAGGACCCAGTCGTCGCGGCGTCGCAGTTCGTCCTCGCCCTCCAGACGATCGTGAGCCGCGAGGTTTCGCCCCTCGACTCGGCCGTGGTGACCGTCGGCTCGATTCACGGCGGATCGAAGCACAACATCATCCCCGACGAGGTGCGGCTCGAGCTGACGGTGCGCGCCTACCGAAAAGAGGTGCGTGCCCATGTCTTGGCATCGATCGAGCGGATCGCACGGGGCGCCGCCCTTTCCGCGGGCCTTCCCCCGGACCTGGCGCCCGAGATTATCGTTCACGACGACGAATCGACGCCGGCCACGTTCAACGATCCCGGGCTGACGGAGCGCCTCGCCGGGACATGGGAGAAGGCTCTGGGCAAAGACCGCGTGGTCGGGCGGGAGCCCGTCATGGGGGGCGAGGATTTCTCGAGGTACAGTCTCGAAGGCCGCAAGATCCCGGCCTGCATTTTCTGGCTCGGGTCGGTCGATCCCGCTTCGGTTGCACAGAGCCGCGAAAGAGGGACCGCGCTCCCTTCCCTCCACTCCCCTTATTTTGCGCCCCTGCCGGAACCGACGATCCGGACGGGCATCAAGGCCACGACATCGGCCGTGCTCGAGTTGCTGGGAAAGCAGGACAAAGGAAATTAACCCGTTCGGGAGAATCGCCATGAAGATCGATGCGGCAGTTCTGCATGAGAAGGACACTCCCTTCAAAATCGAAAAGCTCGACCTCGAGCCTCCCCGCAGCGGTGAAGTTCTCGTCGAAATCGCGGCGGCCGGAGTCTGCCACAGCGACTGGCACCTGAGAGCGGGCACGACCGCTCATCCGCTGCCCGTGGTCGCCGGCCACGAAGGGTCGGGCGTTGTCAAGGCCGTCGGCGAGGGGGTCGCGCGGGTGAAAGAGGGCGACCACGTGGTGCTGAACTGGTCCCCGAGCTGCGGCGCCTGCTTTTACTGCCGCGACGGCCGCCCCGGTCTCTGCTCCACCTATGTCGAACCGATCTGGGCCGGCACGATGATGGACGGAACGCCCCGGCTGTCGATCAAAGGGTCCCCTGTCTATCACTACTGCGCCCTGGCGTGCTTCGCCGATCACGCCGTCGTTCCCCAGGAGAGCTGCGTTGTTCTGAGAAAGGAGATCCCGCTGAACGTGGGCTCCCTCATCGGCTGTGCGGTGACGACCGGCGTGGGCGCCGTTCTCAACACGGCCCGGGTTCGGGCCGGATCGAGCGCGGCTGTTTTCGGCGCGGGAGGCGTGGGGCTGTGCATCGTCATGGGGGCGAGGCTGGCCGGCGCGTCGGTGATCGTCGCCGTCGACAGGCTCGAGGCGAAGGGCGAAACAGCGCTTCAGATCGGCGCGACCGACGCGCTGGTCAACGGACCGGACACGATCGACGCGATCCGCAGCCTCACCGAGGGACGGGGCGCCGACTACGTGTTCGACGCAACGGGGATTCCCGAGGTGCAGACCCAATGCCTCGATGCCGCCAGGCCGGGCGGAACGGTCGTTCTGGCCGGTTTGGCTCCCATGGAGAGCACGACCCGTCTTCCTGGGGCGATCATCACCCGCCGGGAAAAGACGGTGACGGGCACCTATTACGGCACGTCGCAACCCGAGCGCGACTTCCCCCATTACGCCGACCTCTATCTCGAGGGAAAGCTCCCCCTCGATCGCCTCATCTCGAAGACCTACTCCCTGGAAGAGATCAACGACGCATTCGACGACATGCTCAACGGCGCCCTGGCGCGGGGAGTCATCGTTTTTTAAAGAAACGGAATCCAATCAATGGAAAAACGGTATCAACTCATTGGATGGCTGCTCTTTCTCGTCTGCGCTCTCTTCTTTGTCATGGACAGCCTCTTGAACGGAACGGCCCTCGGTGTTGCGGCCGGCGTCACTTTTCTGATCGCCTGTTTCATATTTCTCACGCCTTTGGTTTTTCACAGGGAAAAGGGGAAGAGGGAATAGCCGGGTTCAGATCACGGCCGGAAAAGTCACGGCCGGAAAAGTCACGGCCGGAAAAGCCCCTTGATCTCGGCGGCGTACTTCTCGGCCACGATCTTCCGGCGCACCTTGAGGGTCGTCGTGATCTCGCCCCCTTCCGTGGAGAAGGGGGGGTGGGCCAGGTGAAAGCGGAAGATCCGCTCGTAGGCGGCGAGCTCGGCATTGGCCGAGTCCACCTCGGCCCGGAAGATCTCTTTCACGGCCGGGTGCTCTAAGGCGCCCGCGCCCCCGCTCACGTCGATCCCGTCCCGGCCGGCTCTCTCTGAAAGCGCCTCAAGGTCGGGCGACAGAAGGGCGACGAGAAAGTTTTCGCCCTCGCCGAAAACGCAGGCGAACTCGATGAGCGGGCTCAGGCAGAGCCTGTTCTCCACGTTCTGGGGGGAGATGTTCTTGCCCGACGCCGACACGATGATGTCTTTCTTCCGGTCCGTGATGAAGAGATAGCCCTCTTCGTCGAGAAACCCCACGTCGCCCGTGTGGAGAAAGCCCTCGGCGTCGATGACGGCGTCCGTTTCTTCGGGGAGGTTGTAATAACCCTTCATTACGGAAGGGCCGCGGAAAAGGATTTCGCCGTCCCCGGCGATCCTCACCTCGTGCCCCGAGATCGGCTTTCCCACCGAGCCGGGCTTGACGGCATGGGGAGGATTGCACGAGATCACGGGCGAGCTCTCGGTGAGCCCGTAGCCCTCTGTGACCGAGATCCCGGCCGCCCGGAAGAAAGCCCAGACCTCGCGGGATAGTGCGGCCCCGCCCGAGAAGATCGTTTTGACCCGCCCGCCGAGCTTTTTTCTAAACCTCCCGCCCACGATCTTCCTCGAGAGGGAGGAGGCGAGGCCGAGAAGGAAGGACGGGCTTTTCCCATCGGCAACGAGCCGCGCTTCGGCGAGACCGGCCCGAAGGGCCGCGCGGGCCGCGATCCCGGACAGGCCGGGGGCCCGGGCGACGCTGTCGATGATTTTCTGCCGCATCTTCTCGAGAAACCGCGGAACGAGCATGACGATGGTGGGCCGCGCCTCGAGGATGTCCTTGGCAAAGGTCCCGGGCGATCGGGCGAAATGGATCACCGCTCCGGCGAGAAGGGGTCCGTAGTACCCGGTTGTCCTCTCGAAGGAATGGCTCATGGGCAGGACCGATAGGAGCACGTCCTCCTCGCTGACGGAGAATATGTCCCATGCCCCTTCGATGTTTGAAAGGATGTTGCCGTGGGTCAGGATCACGCCCTTCGGGGGCCCCGTTGTGCCCGAGGTGTAGATTACGGCCGACGTGTCGTCCCTCGAGAGCGACGCGATTCGGTTTTCCACCTCTTTCTTTTCGGAATCCGTCGGCGGGTCGCCGAGATAATCCACGACAGCCTCGGCGCCCGGTTCGGGGGTTCCGTCGAGAAGAATGGTCGTTGGCTTCTTTTCGAGGCTGTTCACCACCGGCAGGACGCAGGCGAGATGGTGTTTCGATCCGACAAAGAAGCAGATCGATGCCGAATCTTCGAGGATGTGCCTGATCTGATCGCCCGAGCTCGTGGTGTAAATGGGAACCACGATCCCGCCGGCCGACTGGACGGCGAAATCGACGACAGCCCAGTCCGGTCCGTTGTCGGCCATGACGGCGGCTCGGCTGCCCGGCGAAAAACCGCGGCGGATCAGGGCAGCGGCGAGGCCCGTGATCCTGCCCCGGACCTCGTCCCAGGTGGAGGTCACGATTTTTCCGGAAAAACGCCTGCGAAAGAGGGGGCGTCCCTTCATTTCAGAGGCCTTGCGGGCAAAAGCCCGGGGGAGGGAAGCCTCATTCGTTCCCACATTCCTCTCTTCCGACGGAACAATCTTTTCAGCGAAAGGAATCACGAGATCGAGCCTCCTCCCTCTTGTTCGTCCCGAAAGCAGGTCCCTGATATAAAACACGCCCACTCCGAGGAATGGGCGGTTTGTAAGCTTGACATGAGAAACACAGATTTCGCAGCCTTAATGAGGCTGTTTTGTTGAAAGGACTACAGGTCCTGGGGTCGAACGGTTGCTCTTTTGTTCGCCTTGGTCCTGTTCATGGCTTCGTCGAGCATGGATGCGACCTTGTTGCTCAGTCCGTCAACGAGGTCTCCCGAGCACATGAGGCCCTTGTCCTTGATGTAGGCCTTGATCTTGCTTCCAACAACGAGATTCTCTTTTGCCATTATAGCCTCCAATCGATTCAGCTAAATATACCGAGGTTTTCCAAACCGCAATAAAACTATATTTCCTTTCTCCGGCGTTTTACAAGGGAATTTCTGCAGAGTTTGCGATTTTGTGCATTTTCCGGGGTCCGAAAAATCGACTTGGTGGTAGGATATCAACCCAGATTAAATGTGCGCTGTCCACACCCGTTTTCTCCGGAACCGGCGGAAAGGAGTCTCCTATGAAAAGGTTTTTCCTCATCCTGCCCCTTCTCCTGCTCTGTTCCTGTTCGAGCTATCTCATGCAAAGGGCTGATGATCTGGGCGATATCGTGCGCTTCAAGCTGACAACCGGCCCGGGACTTTGCGCGGCAGGCGAATTGACCCGTTACTGCATCGTGGGAGCCGGTTGGTACCGGTCCGATTCCTTCGGCTTTGCGAACCGGAGGTTTGGAATCTGGCACGAAGAGGCGATCCAGGGAGGTCTCATTGTCGGTTTTCACCGGGAATTCTGTGTGAAAACAACCTGGCAGGAAGAAAAAAGCCGTGAATTCTACAGGGGAAACTTCGGCTTTTCACGGGGTCATGACGGGCCCTATGCCCTGACCGGCCAGGACAGCCCGGTCGATGCCTGGACCCTGCGCGCCACTTGCCACATTGTTGTGATCGGTCTCGATTTCGAATTCAGAGCGGGTCAGCTCTTCGACTTTCTGACCGGGTTCTTTGGATACGACTTTGCCGTCGATGACTATGATTTCGACAAACCGGTCGAGATGGAGCCCGCCGAATAGCCGGTTCCGTAACATCCGGGGCAAAAAGGTCATTCCTTTTTCTGTTCCAGAACGGCGTCGTAAAAGGAGTGGGGCTCGTATAGGGCCGACCAATTCTTGGAGTACTCCTCTCCGGGCATGGCTGCATTTTCCTTCGACGAAATCGCCGTCTTCGACGAAATCGCCGTCTTCGACGAAATCGTAAAATTGAACCCCAGAATGCGGCCTTCCTTCAGAGAGAGGCCTTTCGAAAGAGCGGCGTCTTCAGGCACAAAACAGTTTGCTGTCCCTCCTCCCAGCTCCTTTGGAATGCGGATGAGCATCCTTTTCCTGCCGCCTCTGTCGAAAGATTCGACAAGAACGCCGTCCAGCGGGGTTTCTCCCTTGTAGAGAGCGGGGTTTCCGAAGAGGGCGCGCAGAGAGCATTCGGCCGTGTAGACATCCCCGCGCGGAGGCTCGTCTCCGTTGGCGGGGATGATGCGGACATCGGACTGAAACCTCCCCAGGCGGCCGCTTCCGTCGAGGTGGATCACCACCTGGAGCGGAATCCCGGAATCGAAGCCCAGAATAAGGGCGTTCTCGTTCCAGCACGCCAGGACCCTGCAGTCCCCCGGCGCATCGGGGCCGGATCGGAAAAAGATATCCCTCGAGAGGAGGGTGGCGGGCAGGCTTCCTTCCGCCGGTGTCCCGTAGGGGATTTTCCCGGTGAAAGTGGAGAGCGGAAAGGGGTCCAGGCCGTCGGCGAGCCCGTCTCCGTCCGTGTCGCTGTCTCGGGGATCCGAGCCTTTGTAGATGCCGGCGCAGAATTCGGCCAGGTCGGCGAGGCCGTCCCCGTCGGTGTCGGGCCGGGCGGGATCGGTTCCGAGCCTGCTTTCGTCCATGGGCCAGCGGGGATCGGAGTCGGGAAGCCCGTCCCCGTCGCTGTCCTTCGCCTCGATCCAGCCGCTCCAAGGCGCGGAGGCATTCCCAAAGCCGCCGTAGCGCCGCAGAACCGCGGCCTGGCCGTCGAAGAGATCCCCGGCGTCGAAGATTTCACCTTCATTCAAGGGATAGTTCTCGAGAAAGTGGCCGTGAAGCATGGCGGGTGCGCCCTCCCGACCGCTGTTGACAAGGCTTTCGAGGGAGTGCTGGAACTCGTGGACGAAGGTCCACCACGCGTCGAGGACGGTCTGATCGGCGGCGAGGGGCGCCGGGGCCGCCGCTGTTGCACCGAAAGAAAGGACAGAACCGTTTCCGAGGCGCCCCCCCCCGCAGTTCAGCTCCGCGCCCGGGACGATCGCATGGATCGCGGGCGGGCCCTGTTCGAGGAGTTTCCTCTTTTCCAGATCGTTTTCCACGGCAAAGGGGAGAAAGGCCTCTTCCACGGGAAAGCGGGCTTTGAGCCCGGCGTAAGAGAGATCGAGGTTCAGGCGGCCCAGCGAGTTGCGGAAGAAGAAAATCCGCGCAAGCTCGAATCCTTTCCCGGCGGCCTGAAATCCGGGGTTCGGTTTTTTCGGCTCCTCGTTGTTTTCGTCCGCTTTGTCGTAAAAAAGCGCGAGGACTTCGAGGTTGGTCATTCCGAGAAGACCCGTCTCCTCTCCGTTGAGGGTTCTGACCCGCACTTCGGGCGTTCGTTTCGTAACCGGGTTGCCCTCCGAATCGGCCTGGCCGGCCGAGTAGTAATAGACTGTGTCCGGGTTCAGGCCCGAGTCGTTGAAAATATTGTCCCGAAGGGCCGGCGTCCGGTGGATGGGCTTGTCCGGCTTGGGCTTTCCTTCTTCCCGGCGGAAGATGAGCAGAACCTGCTCCCCGAGAGGAACGGAGGTGCTGAAGCCGGCGGGGTAAACGACGCGGACCGCCGCCGTGGTTTTAAAGGGCGTCACATCCAGCTCGCCGAGGGGAGGTTCCCGTTCACGGACGTCGATTTTGAACGGTTTGGCCCGGAGCGCGCCGAAGGATATTTTCACCTCGGTCCTGCCCGGAGCCAGCGCCTTCACCAGGCCTTTCTGCGAGATTTCGATGATACCCTTGGGGTAGAGCGTCATCCCGAGCCCTTTATCGAGCAGCGTCAGTCCGCCGTACTGATCGCGGCCGGCTACCCTGAGAAAGGACCGGCCGCCCGATATCTTGGGCTTTTTTTGTTTTTTTATTTATAGGGAGATGATCGAGATGTTCTTGTAGATCTCGATC
>CAZWHE010000093.1:0-16055 GCA_964633825.1 uncultured Phycisphaerales bacterium
CCCTCGAGGATGTCGAAGAGGCCGTTGTTGGTGAGCAAATCTGAGCCGGTCATGTAGAAATATTCGCTGTAGGTGCTGCCCGATGAGTCGAGGCGTATCGTTCCATCGTTGGTGAAAGGCGCCTGTGCGGTGAGGTAAGCGTGGCTATAAGAACCGTTTCCCTGGAGATGGATCGCCTGACCGCCCAGGACATCACCGGTCATGGTGTTGCCCGATCCCTCGAAAAGCACATCCAACGGTGACGTGAACGAGGCTCCAATGGTCAGGGCGCAGGTCACAAGCTCCAGGAGCCCGGTGACCGTGCCGCCATTCAGGTTCATGGGGCCGTTGGACAGGAAGAAGGAGTCGGTTACGCTGAGTGATCCGGCGTCCATGTTCATCGTGCCATAGGGCATGTAGTAGGAGCCATTGACGGCGAGCGTTCCGGCGTCCTGGTTGAAGGTCATGTAGTTGGCGAAGGTGAGAGTCTTGCCGGCGGCGATGTCCATGTCGGCGTTGTTGGTGATCGGCCCAGTATATAGGGTCGTGTTCTCGTCGATGTTGACGGTGCCGTTGTTCTCGAGACTCCCGGTGAAATGCCGGATTCCGCCGCTCCCCTCGAGGAGATCGAGGAGGCCGTTGTTGGTGAGCACATCTGAGCCGGTCATGTAGAAATATTCGTTGTAGGTGCTGGCCGACGAGTCGAGGCGGATCGTTCCACCGTTGGCAAAAGGGGCCTGGGCGGTGAGATAGGCGTGGCTGTAAGAGCCGTTTCCCTGGAGATGGACTGTCTGGCCGCCCAAGACATCACCGGTCATGGTGTTACCCGATCCCTCGAGAAGTACCTCCACCGGCGTTGTGAACGAGTTTCCCAGGATCAGGGCGCAGGTCGCTAACTCCGGGATTCCGGTGACAGTACCGCCATTCAGGTTCAAGGTGCCGTTGGGCAGATAGAAGGCGCCGTTGATGGCGAGCGTTCCGGCGTCCTGGTTGAAGGTCATGTAGTTAGTGAAGGTGAGCTGGTTTCCCGTGGTGATTGTGAAGGAGCCGTTGTTGGTGAACGGACCGGTGTAGAAATAGGTATTGGTATCCATGAGCACGTTCGCGCCGCTCTGATTGTCGAGCGAACCATAGAAATACCGGCTTCCACCCGCGCCCGGCTGTATTTCGAAGTCGCCGGCATTGGTGAGAAGCCCGCCTCCGCTCATTGTCAAACTGCTATTGTATCCCCCGTCGATCGATGTGAGATAAAGCCTGTCATTGTTGGTCATGGGATTGGCGATGGTGAGGTAAGAGTGACTGCCGCTCGAGCTACCGAGAACCTGGAGCAGTCCGTTGTTCAGGTAGTTAGTAAGCGTCGAACTTCCCATGGCCCTGAAATCGAGACCAGCGTTGGTGGCAAGCCCCGCTCCCTGCCAGGACGAGCCGATCCACTGGACGACCATGCCTCCGCCCGGACCGAGTGTGGACGCCCCGTTGACCGTGAAGGTCCGGCCGTTTGAATAAAACGTGGCATTACCGGCCACGAACTCGAAATTTCCAAGGGTCGCATTCATGTCCAGTGTCACGGTGTAAGGGGTCGCGCTGGAAACGCCTATAGCTGCATAATGACCCGGGTCGTTGGGAACCTGCGCCGGAGTCCACCAGGAAGCCTGGCTCCAGTTTCCCGAATTGTCGTGGTTCCAGTAATGTGTCTGGGCAAGGGCCGAGCCGGTGAATACACTGATAAGAGCGATCAGAATAATTGCGATTCGGCCCAGGAAATAAATCGGCCCCGAGGTTTTATCCTGCTGATGAATATTGGAACAGAGTGATGCGAGTGCCTTCATTTTAATCCTCCTGATCTTGTGAATAGGCCTGATATGGTGTTTGAGACAGCCTGTATCAGTAAAAGCCCTTTTTACTGACATAACAGGACTACTACAATGTAGCACTATTGTCAATTCAAGAAACTCAAAAAAACAGGGGCGGGAGATCATCTCCCGCCCCTGCCGGTCATGCGATTGATTGATATATATTTTACTGGACCGTCGTGGCCATCACGTTCGAAGCCAGACCCATCTGGCATGCCTGGAGCCATGCCGGACCGGTATAACCTGTGGGGCAGGTGACGCTCCATACCGTTATTCCGGAACCGTCCGACAGCTTGTTGAAACCGAGCTGCGGATTGGCGATGCCGAGGGTGATGCCGAGCTGGGGAACGTTTACGTTTCCCGTGCCGGTCGTGCTGTAGACCAGGTAGGTCATGGTCGCGGGCGTCCCGCCGGCCACGGCGAAGGTGACATCCTGCCCGCCCACGATCGGGGTGGGATTGACGAACAGGTTGTAGCCGACGACATACCCTTCTATGACAGTGATATAAGTGCTGTTGTAGTTGGTGACATAGGCTCTCAATCCGTCCTGCGACATGTTGACCTGATATTCGCCGGAGCCGGTACCCACGTCTGCGACCACTGTTTTGGTGATTACGTCGATGATCTTGCCGTTTCCTGTGGTGAGATACCTTCCGTCCTTGCTCAGATCAAGACCCGTGGAAAAGGAGCCGGTGTATATGGTGTCGAGCAGGTTGCCGTCGGCGTCACAAATAGCCACATTGAAAGAGTAGCTCGTGTCCACGTAACCCACATAGACCAATCCGTCATATCCCACCGAAACGGCGGTTGTATATGCAACGATACCCGTTCCGGACACGTAGGATTTGACATTGATGACGCCTAAAGTGCCGGCATCCACAATGGTCAGATCGCCGGCGACACGATCGGAAACGTAGATTTTTGTCCCGTCGGGCGACACTCCGATTCCCGTATTCTCATTGCCGACACTGGCGGAGCCGATGAGCAGATGAGTCGTCGTGTCGATGGCCAGCATGGTGGATGCGCTGCCGAACACTGTATAGACTCTGTCCTTCGAAGGAGAAGCCGCGGCCCTTCCCCAAACGACGCCCCCGCCCGGCGTCTGGGAAACCGTATTCGACACCACCTCGGTGTTGATATCCATGATGACAACGCGGCTCGAACCGACGGCGTACAGATAGTCCCCCACGACGATACCTCCGGACAGCGAGCCGGGGCTGTGTGAGGAGAAGTCGATCGTCTTGACAAAGACGTTGCCCACGGCGTCGATGACCGAGATAGTGGGGTCGTAATTCATCACATAGACGGTTGCGTTGTCGGGCGTCACCGCAGAGCCCGAACAGTATTTGCGCGAGACGTCTATGTTGAAAGACGAGTAGGAGTCAGAGCTTCCAGATAAAGACCCGCCGCCCCCTGGAGGAGCCAATGCAGGGACTTTTCCCGTGGAAACCGGGCCGCTCACCGAAGCATGAACAACACCGGCCATTGCAAAAACGAAAACCAGAGCCACAAGACTTACGCTGAGCTTCTTCATGTGATGCCTCCTTGGTTTGCAGAACCATGAGTGCCGAGCGACACACAGGGATCGTGCGTACAAAAAATCCAAAGGCTGTATCCCGATGGCCACTTGAGAGTCCTTCTTCTGTGGCCGGGTCGATATCATCCGGTGACAGGAGTGGAATATATTTTACATGAACCAAATGAAAAATCCAGCATCTCTCATGGAACAAACACTCGCAGAATCATATTGATCACCCCTGTGACATCCCTCTTTATTTTTGTATAATTTCTTATCAGAGGAAGCAACGGGATCATACACCAATATCTTGTTGAGGAGGTTGCCATGCTCTGCGCCATCATTCTCGCCGCTTTTGTCCTTTTGCCCGCCGTCGGCCGGCCGGCCACGTGGTACGTGCCCGACCATTTCCCCTCGATTCAGGACGCTATTGATGCGGCGTCAAGCGGGGACGAGATCATCGTCCGCCCGGGGACTTACATGGAGAACATCGACTTTCTCGGAAAAGCGATAACGCTCAGGAGCGATCAGGGCGCGGCCGTCACCGCCATCGACGGAGGGCACTCGGGCAGCACGGTGGTTTTTCAGAGCGGCGAAGGAGCCGGTTCCGTTCTGGACGGTTTTACGGTGACGAACGGCCTGGGCGGCGGCGGTTACCCGAATTATCGAGGAGGAGGAATCAACTGCACCAATTCGTCCTCTCCAACCATTACGAACAACATCCTGGCGGGGAACTCCTCCCCCACCGCCGGCGGTGGAATCGCCTGCACCGATTACTCCGACGCCGTCATCACGAACAACACAATCACCGGGAATTCGTCGGATGACGGCGGCGGGATTTACGGCAGCGAGTGCTTCATGACCATCGTGAACAACACCATTACCGGAAACAGCGCCGCAGGCTTCGGCGGCGGGATCTATGGTTACTATGCCGGCGCGATAGTCAGGAACAATGTCATCAAAGACAACAGCGCTTCCTATAAAGGCGGCGGGATGGCCGTCCTCGAGGCCACGCATACTCCGTACCCCATCTGGGAAATCTGTAACAACACGATCGCTGACAATTCGGCTGTCAATGCCGGCGGCGGGATATCGATCCAATGCTCCTTTCCTCCCCCCGGCCATAACATCACGAACAACACGATCACCGGGAACACCGCCGGTTTGGGCGGCGCGATGGCCCTCTATCTCAGCGCCTACCCGGTCGTCACAAACTCGATCCTTTGGGGCAACAGCGCACCGGAGATATACGTCGATTCCGGAGGAGGAAATCCCACCGTCTCTTTCAGCGACATCGACGGCGGCTGGCCGGGCGCGGGCAACATCGACGAAGATCCCCTCTTCGCTGAATCAGCCAACGATGATTTCCACTTGACCTGGAATTCCGCCTGCCGTGACGCCGGCGACAACTCCGTTGTCACGGAACCCTGCGACTTCGAAGGCGACCCGCGCATCGCCGGCGGCGTTGTCGACATGGGCGCCGACGAGCTCCACACACATCTTTACCATCTCGGTGACGTCCTTCCCGGCGGAAGCATCAGCATCAGGACGGTGGGAACGCCCGCAATGCCTGTCAAGCTCGTCCTTGGCTCGGGTATTCAGGATCCTCCGCAGTCAACGCAATACGGCGACTTGCACCTGCTGCCGCCGTACAGCCGGTTCTCGATCGGATCCATACCATCGAATGGAATACTGTTTGTCTCCGGAACGGTGCCGGCATCATGGCAAACGGGCGAGCAATACCCGTTTCAGGCTTTGGTGGGACCACTCGGAAACCCGGCTTCCGAGCTGACGAATCTGATGCCGCTCGTTGTTCAATAAGGCTTTGGGCGGCGCTCATTCCGGGGCGAATGACTAATGCGCCTCCTTCGCCCCCTTCTTTTTGGCGGGCTCAAAGCTCTCCGGGTGGCGCGCCAGCAAGTCCAGGATCGTGTCAGGCGTGTCTTTCAGAAAGGACGTGTTCTTCCACGAGTCGTAGATCAGTTTCTTGTTGATCTCCGTCGTGTAATCCACAAAACGGGCATGAACATCCCCGGCCCCGTCCGAATCGATATCGAGAACGCGGCATGGGGTCTCGCAGGAAAAATCGATATCCTTCAGGTTCAGGATTTTGATCTTGGGCGATTTGCCGGTCTTAAAGTGGACGGCCGGGCCCTTCACATCGTAAACGATGCTCCACTGTGTGGATTTGCCCTGGCTGACGTCTTTCAGGATTTCGAATGCGTAATCGATCACCCCGCCGCATTCTTTTTTCCTGTATTGATCGGTCCCACGCACGGCTCTCGCAAAGCGGTCGACGGAATTCGGCGAATCGGAAGATAGGATATTATCGCCCCCGAAGCCGTCCAAGCTCTTCAAATAAGCAAGAGACCGCTCGTAGGTGCTGTTTGCGAGGGTTTTAAAGGGCAGTTCCTCCCCCTTGTGCACAACCATCTTTCCTTTCAGGAACTCGATCACGGCTGTTTGCCCCGTTCGATCGCAGATCAGAAAATGAAGCGGAGCGCTTTCCGGCGTGATCCGGATATCGGGATCGCTCGCAATGACCTCGTCCACGCTCATGAAGTTGTCAAGCTGATACTGAATCCATGCCAGCTCATTGAGGGCCGGCCGGTCGTCGCGTTCCGGATACTGTGTGTCCTGAAGCCACATCTGTTCGACGACCAGCCCCTTCTCGTTCAACCCCCCCATGGGAAGCTCCCGGCCATATTGATTGAAGGTGACGCTGCCGTACCTGGAGATCCAGCTTGCGGGCACGTCCAATGGGGGGATGAGGGCCATTTTGGACAGCCCCCTCTTGTTGACGATCACTAGCCCCACACCGATGCTCCAGTCCAAATTGCGCCCGAAGACCAGGCTCTCCCCGTCGTCGAGACAGAAAGTTGTGCAGGCATCCAGAGAAGATCCGTGCACGAAGATCTGCACGAGCAAAATGACGATCAAGATGTGAAACAGCGCCCTTTTCAATTTGACCTCCCGGTTCAGAATGGATTTTGCCTGCAGAGATAACTCTTGTCCTTGTCAACCTTCCGCTCGGCCAGGATACAATTATTCAACCGAATCGCAATTCTCGATTGCTCATCGCTGCCGAGAAGCTTCCCGCGGCGAAACTTTTTTCCGTTGATTAATACTGTAGAGTTCATCCTCATTTGGGGTACAATCCCGAGCCCAAGGAATTCAATGGGATTATGCATCGCAATCAAATCAAGGAGGAGAACCATCATGCGCTGTGCGATCACTCTCGCCGTACTTTTTCTCTGCTCCGCCGCCGGCCTGGTTCAGGACACGACAGTGGACATCAAGTGCAACGGCCTCGACTCGGGGGTCGTAATCGATCCGGGATCGAACGCAAAAATTACGTTCAATGTCACCGCCGGTTCGGGCGCGGGTAAAATCGTCGATATCTGGGTTATCCTCAAAACCGGCTCCGGCTATTTCAGCTATGACGGGCTCGGGCCCTATTCGGGATGGAACAAAGGCCTCAACAACGCCTACTTTACCGGTTCGCTCGCAGATATGGCGGACACGCCCCTCGACGCGCCGCCGCCGGACGGCAGTTACATCGCCTATGTCGCCGTGGATGCCTGGGCAGACGGCTTACTCACCACGACCTGCATCTATACGTCGGACAATGTGGACTTCCGCGTGGGACCGCCTGAAATAGCATTCATCCTGGCGGGCGAGTACGACATGGGCGACCATCATGACGGTATGACGAATGCACTGCCCGTTCACGCCGTTCACATCGATGCTTTCTGGATGGACATCATGGAGGTGAGCAATGAGCAGTATTGCAAGTACCTCAATTCGGCGTTCGACATGGGCCTGATCGAGGTGACCGGCGGCGTTGTGTATAAAGTATCTGACGATGAGCCTTACTGCGATACCTACTCGCACGACAACAACAGCCGTATCCATTGGGACAGCGCCACGAAAACATTCTGGATCACCGCGGACAAGGAGGACCACCCCATGGTGATGGTAAGCTGGTACGGCGCGGCGGCGTACGCCAACTGGCGGAGCGCGCGGGACGGCCTCGCCCAGTGCTACGACTGGGACACATGGGACTGTGACTTCGGCGCGGTAGGGTACCGCCTGCCCACCGAGGCGGAATGGGAGAAGGCGGCCCGCGGGGCTGAGTACAATCCCTACTACAGGTATCCCTGGGGCGACGGCATCGACGGGTCGTGCGCCAACTACTTGAACTCCGGAGATCCCTATGAAATCGGCTCTCACCCCTGGACCACTCCGGTCGGATACTACGACGGCAACCAGATACCGCCGGGCGTGGACATGGCGAACGGTTACGGCCTCTATGACATGGCCGGAAACGTATGGGAATGGTGCAACGACAGGTATGACGAGAACTATTACAGCTCGAGTCCCTACGACAATCCGACCGGACCGGCGACAGGCACTCAACGTGTTCTCCGCGGCGGCTCGTGGAACTATGCTTCGTACGCTCTGTGTTGTGCAACGCGCGACAGATACGGCATCAGCGGCCGCGGCAGCTACTACGGGTTCCGCCTTGTCCGGATTTGATATTTAATCTTTGTTCTATTGCTTGCGTTCGCCGGGCCCATGACCGAGGCGAACGCGATTTTTCCAGGGGATATGAGGGAAAGACCATCAAAATCAAAAAAAAGGGGGCCTCCCTGTCCCGGCCGGAAGAAGAACCGCACTGAAGAGGATGGTGAAAAGAACGATCAATGGGAGGGATGCCCTCCCGACCCCGAAAGGCCAAAATGAGACGAGGAGGCTTATCATGCACAAGGCGATAATGACACTCAGCGCGGTTTTTCTTCTGGCCTCACTCTGCGCGGCCCAGGCAGTGAATCCGCAGCTGCAGGGCCGTACCCAGGAAGCTCCGGCCAAGAGATTCCCCATTTTCGTGCCGGACGACTACACGACCATACAGGCCGCCATCAATGCCGCACGGAAAGGCGATACGATCATCGTGCGTCCGGGAACCTACTTCGAGAACATCGATTTCTCCGGTAAAGCCGTCACCGTCAGAAGCGAGAGCGGAGCATCGGTGACGATCATCGATGGGAGCTTTACTGCCTCGGTCGTCACTTTCCAGAGCGGTGAAGGGCTCGATTCCGTGCTGGAAGGTTTCACGATCACGAACGGCGACGCTTCCGAGGGCGGAGGAATCTGTTGTTATAACTCCTCACCGACCATCAAGGACAATGTCATCACTTGGAACCACAGCGGCAGAGGAGGTGGAATGTTCCTCTACTCTTCCGTTCCGGAAATTACGGGCAACACAATCGATCAAAACTTGACTCTGAGTAGCTGGGGCGGAGCCGGAATTTTCTGTTTAACCGGCTCGGATGCGTTGATTTCAAATAACATGATCAGCGACAACTTATCCGCAGACGGCGCCGGCGGGATCCTGTGCATCGACAGTTCTCCCCCCATAACCAATAACATCATTTCAGGCAACCGGGCCCAGGGGACAGGGGGGTGAGGCATGGGAGCGGGAGGTATCGGGGCTGATACCTATAATGGCTCAATAATCAACAATCTCATCATTGACAACTACTCTTTTCAGTGCGGCGGCGGCGTCGGGTTCAGAAGATCTTCTCCCACATTGATCAACAACACAATTGTCGCTAATTCCGCACCCGGACTAGGCGGCGGAGTCGGCGGAGAGATTTCAACGGGAGTTCTCACCAACAACATCATCAGAGGAAACAGCGCTTCGGGAGGCGCCGAAATCGGTGTCGGCGCAGGCTGCACGCTGGACATCGGCTATTGCAACGTGAATATGACCGGCGTGTACATCGATTCATACGGCTCCGTCAACTGGGGTCCGGGCAACATCGACGCCGACGCTCTCTTCGTGCCGGGACCGTTGGGCGACTACTACCTGAGCCAGATCGCAGCAGGTCAGGGCGCCGACAGCCCGTGCGTGGACGCGGGCGATCCGCTCTCACCCGTGATCACCGGCACCACGCGGACCGACGAAGCGCAGGACACGTGGATAGTCGATATGGGTTACCACTCTCTGCCTTAGCGATGTTCGAATTGCGCCGGTCGAAGTCGATGCAATATCGAATCACTCAAGAACAGACAATCCCGCAGGAAAAATGAAAATTCCTGAAAAACCGGGCTCGGAATGTCGTTTCACTCATTGAACAGACATTTGCTGTCCGGAGGAACTTTCATGAAGAAACTGTGATTGGCTGCTCTGTGTACAATAGCCATTACAGGCCTCGCTTTCGGGCAGGGACAACTGGAAACAGAAAAGGTCGCTGGGCAAAAGAACAAGAAAATCGTCCTGGGTGATGGGCAATCTCGTTACAGTAACTTGATCTGGCAAGACGGCGGAATATGGGCTTGGTGGTCGAGTCCCGATACAGGTTACATCAATCTCGACTGGGCCGAACTGCCGCCCGGCCCGACAGGCCTCTCCGATGAGGTGATCGACGGCTTCACGTTCAGCATCGGCACCAACAACATGGACCCGGCCGGCGAAACCTTTGTCGTTACCTACTATGATGACTGTACGGGATTCGGCAACCTCGGTGTCCGTGAGGCGGGTTTCCTTTTCACCGGTTTGCCGAACGGCTACGGATTCCCCACGCTGCCGCCGGGCTGGGGCTGGCTCTGGACATTTATGGTCGATCTCGAAGGATCAGGCTATGAATTCGTCCTCGGCTCGCAGTTCGGACAAGGCATGTCCCGGTGGAGTGTTCCGACCATGGGAGGCACCGGTCTGGCTATCGCTTTTGGGGGGTACGGCAGCGAGCAATATTTTGACATTTATTATCCCAACGGCGTTTACAACGGTATGTGGTGGTTCAGCAGTACAAACTGGGCGACCTTTCCTCAAAGGATCTACGGCCCGCAGGCTCCTGCTTCAGACATGGCTTACTATGGTGCCGGCGCTGCCGGAAACGACGCCGGTCTCTATGCCGTCGGCGACTGGAGCTCCCAGGTTCATTTCATGTTGAAAAAGAACGAATTCGGCACACCCGGCTACCTTCTCATCTCTATGCAGCAAACGAATCAGTATGTACCGCCGCCCCACGATATCACACGGCATGTGGGCCACTTTGTCGGCGGCTCGCCCATGCTCATGACCGATGACGCCAACGGTGACTTCTGCCGGTACTTTCTCACAGTGCCGGTGCAGTACGCAAACACAACGGCTTATTTCCAGGGCGCCTTGACAGAGATGAATCCCATCGTTCCCGTCGACATGTCCAACGGCGTGAGAAGCAATTAGCACCGGCACCCGTTATTTCCTGCGCGTATAAGTCAGCTCCATGGACATGAATTCGCCGCCGTCCTTATTCCTCTCGTACATCTCGAAAATGACCTTGTCGTCGCTGATCACCCTTGCTATCGATTTCATTTCCTTGTCTTTCTCACCGGTGAAAGGATCATCGGCTTTTCCGATGTATGTGGTGACCTTTCCGGTCTCATCGACCGTACCCTCGGCATAGAAGATGCCCGTGCACATGCTGTCCATCCATATGGAGACGAATTTCTCCTTGACCCGGTCATACCCCTCGAAGCCCAATCCCGTGAAGGGCTGACCCATCAGCACCCCGTGGTACTTCTGCTCCACGTACCGTCCGCCGAGTATCAATCGGTATTCCGCGCTCCCTTTCGTTTCGACAGGATCCATGCCGGGAGCAAACCATATCTTGGAAATCACGTCCCACTTCCCGGCCATCTTCTTGAAACGCTCATGCTCCGGTCCGGGAGCATTCATCTCCTGCCATTGAGCCATCATTTCCATCCAATCGACTTCTTCACCTGATTGTGCTTTGTCATTTTTCTGGGAAATAACCTGACAGGAGAGGACGGCGCCAACAACGAGCAGAATCATGGCAGCCGGTGCAATCATCCTTGCATATTTCATCTTTGAGCTCCTTTCAATCTGCGTTATTGATCCTTGTCATAAACATGTAGGAAGCATAAAGTCAACAGGATGGCAAGCGTGGCTTGTAGGATAGATATGTTTCACTTTTCAACCGGCGTTTACGGGGTATACTTGTCCGGGTGAACCGTGCTCATTTCTTCGAAAGGAGGTTGATATGACTTCACTAGTCAAGGAAGTTGAATATTATTATGCTCTCGTTGCCGACAGACCGGGCGAAGGCAGAAAGCTACTGGAATTCCTGAGCGAGAAGCAGGTCAACCTCATTGCCTTTACCGCCTTTCCGGCGGGCGAGGGTAAGAGCCAGCTCGATTTCTTCCCCGCCGAACCGGAACAGCTGAAAAAAGCGGCCGAAGATGCCGACATCTCTTTGATCGGGCCCAAGAAAGCGTTCTTGATCCAAGGAGAAGACCGCGTCGGAGCGTTGTATGATTTTCATCTCAAGCTATCCAACGCCGGCATTAATATCTATGCTTCCAACGGGGTTGTTGGCGGTTCCGGGCAATTTGGATTTGTAATCTGGGTGAATCCCGACGATTACGAGAACGCATCTAAGGCTTTGATGAGCAGCGATTGGAAAACCATCCATCCCAGTCCTCCGCGGACGTAAATGAAATACAAAGCGCTGTTGGCAACATCCTGTATCGGGTGTGAATCTATGATCGTTTGATTTTTTGCACCCTACGGGCTACATCCAGACCTGCAGGGTGGCCTGGCCGAGCGAGTTCTGGCCCGCCACCAACACGGCTGGTCCCGTTGTGAGCCAGACGGCGCGCAGATCATGGATCACGTAGTTCGGATTGCCGAGCCAGCCTCCCACCGGCACCGGGCTGGGCGGTATGGTGCAGTTGAGTATGCGGAAGCGCCACTGGCCGCTCGGCAGGCGCACGGAGACGACCATGAATACCGAGTTCTCGAGGAAGGAGAGCTCCTTGACGTAGTATCCGGGGCTTCCAAGGGTGTTCACCACGACGGGCGCGGGGCGCACGCTGATGTCGATCATGCGCAGGCCGTCATCCCCGCAGGCGGCGTAGAGCATCTGATGCACGAAGGGATCGAGCTCCAGGTCGGTGAGACCCGCGTAGCTGCCCACGGCGTTCCCCATGTCGAACTGCGGGAACGACACCGGCAGATAGGGATTGGTCAGATCGTAGATGTTCAGGGTAAGCGGCCGCGTGGAGCCGGCCCCGCCGTCGAGTTGATAGACCCAGCTGTCCCGCGTGATGATCAGGAACCGCCCATCGCGCAGGTTGCCGCCTACCAGATCGTCGCTCGCGTAGGTGAGGGAACCTCCCAGGATGTCATACACACGGATCCCCGCCGGAGCGCTCGAAGCGTTGTGCTCGCTGTAGATCAGGAATTCCTGGCCCGGAGGGTTGTGGACGTCGAGCCCGTCGTAATGATAGGTCGTGGTCGCCGTGTCGAGCACCGTCGGTGCGCCGGTGACGTCCCAGAGGTTCAGGCCGCCGTAGCGGTGGCCGCAGATGAGCTTGCCGTTGTGCACGAAGTTCTCGCCCCACTCGTCGCCGAAGGCGGGATTGAAGGTCGCCACCGTGGTCGGCAGGGAGGGAATAGTCAGGTCCACCTTCTTCTGGATCCCGTCGGTGAAAAGTCCTACGTAGGCGTAGTCCAATTCGAAGGAGATGCCCCGGGCACTGTCGGCAGGGTCGAGGATCACCTCGCCCACCATGGAAAGCTGCGCCGTCGCCGGCGCAGACAGGATCAGGAGAGCCGCGGCGAGACACGCCGTGATCGGCAGCAGGCGCCGCGATGCGGTCGCAGGGGAGCTTGTACGCTGGTCCATAAATACCTCCTTAACAACTATCCGGGATTCCGCAAAATGCCACTTATGCGAAATCCCCTAAGAAAGGCTTCATCACTCCAATGAGAATGTGACACGTTGTTAAAATACCACAACGTGGTATATTCACAATGTGGTTTATTATATTTTGTCAGGATGGTTGGTATTATTTGTCGTTGTCAAGCGGCCGTCGGACCGTGTAGAAAGCCTGGTTATCACTTGTTATTTCAATAACTGACCTGTCTTACCCACTCACTTCAATTCGACGCATCAACGGTTAGGAATATTCTCAACAGACAAAAGACTCGAAAAGCACCGAAACCGCCGACTGTCAACCGCCGGTTTAGCGTGAAAATATATGTGGCTCCCCATGTGATACTGTTTTACGAAATTGGTTCACAATGCCTCTCTCAATAGTTTTGTCATAACTTCTTTATTTACAGTCGAAGAGCCTTTGCTGGTTTTTGGGACATCCCCCCTTTGGCAGCCTTCCGGTCTCTTTGAGAGTCTTTACAAGTCCCTGCACACAATCCGAATCGAGTTCAGCACGGGAAACTTTCCAGGGTGCAAAGTCCGTGATCTGGTTTTTTGATATTGCTCCCATCTTCACGAGACCAAGCAGGCCGTTTCGACTAATATCAAGATAAGCCGTGGCCTCTTTCATGGTCAAACGACCGGGATCTGGTGCGCGTTTTCCGCTACGGATGTGATGTCGGTTACGGAATGCCTCGACCCGAGCTTTTGTCCACCGCAAATCTTGAGGTGTTGAAGTACTCTTCATATTTAATATGCGCGCGATCTCTGCGTCTGAGAGTTCCTTTGAAATCTTGCGCATGAGGTCCACCAGCGAAGGATCAGCCTTCCTGCCCCTGGGATTGGCACGTTTTTTCACATAGATCCTCGTGTGCACGCCACCCTGCCAGTGAATTGTCACATTGAGCCTTTGGTGATCGGGATCATTCTTGACCAGGATTTCTTGAATGGCAGAGCGTAAAAGGCGCTTCTTGATTTTTGAATCGGCAGCCGGGTGATTCCAGACAAGTGGGAAATCACGAGCGAGTTCATCTAACCTCTGGCGTTGTTTGTCTGTCAGAGGTTCGTCCGCCTTCGATGTCTTTTCCAAGTCTTCTTTTACCTGCTGCAGCTCACAGAGCTTTTCATTGAGCCTATCCTCAAGGGACCCGGCTACCAAACGGTTCTTGGGATCGCAGAGATTGAACTGGTCAAAGGCACGGTCAGACTCGTACTCGGCAGCCTCGACTCGCATCCTGGTATTTTCGATCTCTTGCGATCTTTGCTTCTCTTTCATCTCGGCGGCCGTTATCGCCGCTTTGATGGAAAGAGGTTTAAGGGCCTGACAAAGCTCTTCACCAACGCACCGATCGATGAGTTTGGAGCCGAAAGTTACGCAGCTCTTAGTGCGCGTTTCGCTTATTCCATTGCAGTAATAGAGCGCGCCTTCTGCCTTATTACGATTGTCCTTGTAGCGGACATAGATTCTGCTTCCGCAATGGCCACACCGAAGCAAGCCGGCAAGAAGTGCAAATCCATCTCTAATCGCACCTTGATTCTGTCGCATACTCCACCTGGGTCTATTCTCTGAAATCTTGGCGCGATTTTCCACAAGCCGCTCCCAGGTAATGTACGCCGGATGATGGTCTCGAATGCACACCCGGCACTGGTCGATCCCCTGTTTCTTATGTGTACGCTTGACAAGCTTTCCGTCCACATAATCCACACTGGTGTATCGCCGCCCCCACACGTATGCGCCCGCATAAATCGGATGGGTCAGAATATGGTAAAGAGTCCTTTTGGTTGGGATCTCCCATTGAATCGAGGCATTCTTACTTACCTTTTTAATCGGAAAGGGCGTCTTCGTATCGTGATACCAGATCGCTAACTGGCGCACGCTGGTGAATCGATCGAACTGGTCAAACAGCATGGCGACTGCGCTTTTGATCCTCTTATCGGGATCAAAAACAATATCGCCCGACAGATCATGCACGTAACCGATCGGAAGAAGGGTCCGTAACTCACCACGCGCCGCCTTCGCCTCGATCCCGCTTCTAAGTCGGGTCTTCAAGATGGTCAACTCCATCTCGGAGACAGTCCCTTTGATTCCCATGACAAGTTTGTCATTTGAACGCGAAAGATCATAGACCTGGTCATAATCGGCAATCAACGTCTCGAAGTAGCTGCACAGCTCAAAAAGCTGCGCCCAATCCTTTGAGTTTCGCGATAGACGGCTGGCGTCAACGCAAAGGATGAGACCGACCTGCCGCATCGTCACTCGAGTGAGGAGCTCTCGAAATCCCGGGCGATCGGCAAAGCCTCCAGCAGAAACTCCAAGATCATCATCTATAACACGGGGATCACGCCAGCCAAGAGTGATTGCCTTTTCGCGAAGGTTCAGCTGAACTCGTGTACTTTCGACATTTTCATTGACCTGGGCGGTCGATGACTGTCGAACGTAGACAATCGCGCCGCGGGAAAGGTGGTCGGGCGTGATTCGACTATCACGGCGTACTGGTATCATTTTGACCCTCCTTTCGCTCTTCGGCGGCCAGAACAAAAAGAAGAAGACGCGCCATGGAGTTCACGACCTCTCCTTCGTTCTCTGGGCAGAGAACACCCTCGTCCTCCGGGATTTCCTGGGGAAGTAAGAGCTGTACCGGTCTGTCCATCGTCGTGCTCCTTTTGAGAAACAGTGCTCTCATCAAGAATGCACGATAATGGCCGCAGCTCAGCCAGGATAATCTCGACCGCGTCAGTCAACGAAAGAAGGCGCCTGACCTCGACATTGGCGGAATCTTTAAGGTCAAGATTTCCCGCCCATGTCTCTGTCATCCATGCCGGTACGGAAAGGCGTCGGCCCGGAAGCTGAACCAGGTAGGATTTTGGCGGTCCTGAATACACGCGGTAGCAGCGGAGGCACTTTCCCGCGAAAGGATGGAAACGATAATGGATCGTTACAAATCGGACAGTGTTATTGTGGCTATGGTTTGTACGAAA
>CAZWHE010000094.1:0-15826 GCA_964633825.1 uncultured Phycisphaerales bacterium
AGTAACAACGTTGACAGGTATGGTATAATACAATCGGCGGTTGGCAAAGAATTCCCTGTTGCGAGGCACTTGGATGGGCAAGACATACCGTAGTTGGAATCCGGATCAGAGTTATTTACTTCCCCCTTCTCCCCGGGATTGGCTGCCAGAGAACGACATTGTGTATTTTGTGCTGGACACGGTAACCGACCTGAATCTGAAAGAGATAACGTCAAAGTACGAGAAGGGAGACGGCCGGGGTTATCCGCCATACAACCCACGGATGATGGTAACGCTTCTTTTGTACAGTTACACGCAGGGAGTCTTCAGTTCTCGCCGCATCATGAAGCATTGTGAGCGTGATGCGGCCTTCCGTGCGATAGTTCACGAGGACATTCCGGACTTTCGCACGATCAGTGACTTTCGGAAGCATCATCTTCGGGAGTTGGAGGAATTATTTGTGCAGGTTCTCAGACTTTGCCAGAAGGCGGGTCTTGTGAAGCTGGGTCATGTATCCCTGGACGGTACGAAGATCAAGGCGAACGCATCACGTCACAAGGCGATGAGTTACGGTCGAATGAAAGAGGAAGAGAAGCGACTTCGGAAGGAGATCCGGGAGCTTCTTTCCCGTGCGAACGCCGTGGATACGAAGGAAGATAAGCAGAATGGACATGGTCGCCGGGGTGACGAGTTGCCTGAGGAGTTATCACGCCGTCGGGATCGTCTGAAGAAGATCCGTGAAGCCCGAAGAGCGTTGGAGGAGGAAGCAAAAGCGGCAGCCAAGGAAGAGCAAAAGCGCCGCGATGAAGAGGAGGACAGGAAAGGCAAAAAGCGGCGACGCGGTCGTAAACACAAACCTGTGAAGGAGGTCCCTGCTGATAAAGACCAGAGGAACTTCACGGACCCCGAGACATCAATCATGAAGGCCAGCAACAAGGGATTCGATCAGTGTGGCAACGCTCAAGCGATGGCGGATCGTGACAGCCAGGTGATCCTCGCGGCCGATGTGACGAACGAATCAAACGACAAGAAACAACTCAAACCGATGATGAAACAGGCGAAGAAGAACATCGGTAGAGGCCGTCAGAAGATTACCAGGTTTTCATCGGATAGCGGGTATTTCAGCGAGGAGAATGTCAAGTGGATAGAGGGTGAGAAGGTGGATGCGTATATTGCTACCGGGCGACTGAAACACAACGAGAAGGTGCCACCCTGTCCGCGTGGCCGTGTGCCGGATGATCTTTCGGTCAAAGAGCGCATGGCCAGGAAGCTTCGAACAAAAAAAGGTCGTAGAATTTACGCAGAGCGAAAATGGATCTGCGAGCCAATATTCGGTCAGATCAAGCGGGGTATGGGCTTCACACAGTTCCTGTTGAACGGAATTGCCAAAATGCGCGGAGAATGGCGTCTCGTATGTATGACTCACAATATGAGAAAGCTCTGGGCACAGACATGAAAAGAGAAGAAAAAAACATTACCGAACAGAACAGCTGCAAGATAAGGAATCGTTTCGAGGAAGAATCGTCGAATGACGTTCACAATGCAACCATAAATCAGATCGCGAGATCATAGACCACGCTTCTCGATGATAAACAAGTCCCCGATAACGGACTTTTCCTTTTTTTAAGTGAATAGTCGGACGGTCTCCTAGCTCGGTTAATTCACGCGCACCTGGCAGCTCCGCAGCAGAAGCGCGTGAAATAACCGGGCTTCTATAGGTCTCTATTCACGAGGACCGGAATCGGGCTCACGAAAAATGAAGAAATGTTCGGATTGAATGTGCCGGGGTTGGGGGGAGAGGAAATCGGGCTTCCGGCCTTGCATACAAGGCTCCGGCCTTGGCACATGGCCGGAAGCCCGGAGGTTGTGGATCAGTTGATGGTATATTGCGCCAGCGCGGCCGTGTCCCGGGGAGCGCTGCTCCCATCGAGAATCACCATGGTGAGGTAAACGTTCGTTCCGATCAGCGAGGGATTGTTCGGAATCGTGCCGCCTGTCGAAGCCTGGCCGCTTCCGTTCAGGGTCCCTGTAAAACCAGGGTGGGTTCCGTTGTAGCAGGCCTGAGTCAGGCTGTCCCATTTCACGGGAAGGATGTAACCGTCTCCCACGTTGATCAGGTTGGGCAGTGTGCCGAAGGAAGCCAGGGCCACGAAGTCTTCGTTGTACTCGTACTGGTCATAGAAATCGAAGGTGATCGGCGTGCCGATCTGGCCCGTGCCCGTAATCGTGATTTCGCCTCCGGCGGCATCCTGTCGCGTCGACCAGGCGATGCAGTAGGGCTCGCTCGTGCCGAGGAATGTCTGTTTCGTCATCCGGACGGTGTATGTTCCGGTGACGGCGGGCTCGAAATAGACGATCTCGAAAGGATTGTAAGCCGATGAGGAAGTCGTAACCAGAGCGCCTCCCGGATCGAGGATCGTCATGTCGAGGTCCATCTTGAGAATATCGGTGCTGTAGGCCGCGTCAGGATCGGAAAACCAGAGACAGATGACGCGCGTCCCGTCTCCCCTGATGCAGGGGATGGAGTAGTCGTAGTACCCACCGGGAAATGAAGACGTGGTGAACGTACCCGTCGTGTACTGGCCGTCGCGGGCCACGGCGTCGGCAGCACCGGCATGGACCCCACCTGCACCGTCCTTGTCGGAAAGCAGGGCGTCCCCCTCCACGTTGTGCCAGGCCGAGACCATGATCACGGCCTTGACGGCCTCGGAGTAGGGGATGATCGAGGGATCCCGGTTGGCCACGAGCGTGGCAGTGCCCATGGTGAGCGGGCTCGCCGAGGAGGTGCCGTTGAAGCCGGAGTAGATCCACGGTGATGAGGTCGATGTCGTATCCACGCCGTCGCCGGGCGAAGCGACCTCGGGTTTCTCATGTCCTTCCACAGGATTCCACCATGAGGTGTAGTACGCCATGGCGTCGTCGTCCCACTTGTAGGTGTTTCCGTCGTTGTAGCATCCCGTGGAAAGCATGTTGTACCCGTTGCCGGGCGAGGTGCAGTAGGGCGTGCCTGTGCTCCCCTGGTTTCCGCAGGACTTGAACATCAAGACGCCGTAGTTGCGGATGATGTAGTCGAAGAACCGGTCGAGGAAGACGATCGATCCTTTGTTGAAGTTCCACCACGAGCAGTTCCCGAAAGAGACGCCGGCCGCGATCCCCAGGTTCCAGGCCGCGGGCGCGTCCACGTCGCCCCACCCGGGTGCGCTGTAGATCTCGTTCAGGCTGGGCGCCGCGCCGTAGAGGTAGGAGTGTCCATTCATGCAGACGTTTCCGGCCACGGCCGTTGCATGGTAGTCGACGTAGCCCGAGTTGAGCCAGACCACGGGCGGGAGGTAGGGGTTGTTCTGGACAACGTGGCCGCCCGAATCCTGGACCATCACCTTGACCGCGCTGCCGCCCGTGTTGCCGCGCCGGTGCGCCGTGGGAGAACGGAGCGTCGGCTGGGCATAGTTGTTTTCGCTTTCCCAGGCCGGGAAGGAGTAGTAGGCCTGGTCGACCCGATCCATGGCGGCGATCTCGCGAATGCCGCCCGCCGGGACGGAAGCGATCACGATGGGCCAGCAGGGGCCGATGTAATCGACTTCGATTCCGCGCCGCTTGAGGAGATCGGCGAAGTCCGCCGTCTTGGGCGAGAAGAAGCGCTCTCCCTCGTCCCGGGCCATGCGCCGGGCTTCTTCCCCGGCAATACCGTCGGCCACAGCGGCGTTCATGATTCCCCTGAAGTCGGGTTCGTCACCGCATTTCAGCCAGAAAGCGACCTGCAGAAAATCCGAGTCGGCCGCGGCTGCGATCTTTTCGCCGAGCTCGGGCGAGATCTTGCCCCGGGCCGCGATCTTGAGCTCCTGCTCCGCCATGCGCAGGGAATCCAGATCGACAATCCTGCCGCTTTGGTCCCAGGCTCTGCGCACGATCAAGCCTGTAGCCGGATCGAGAGTCCGCGTTTCGGTCACGTCCATATCGAGGTGCTTGAAATGGTGGGTCACAACAGTCGGGGTCCGGCTGTTTCCGGCTTCCGCGCCCGGAAAGGAGAGAATGAGCGTTAATGTCAAGGTCAGGGGGATTGAGAGCATGAATTGGTCCTCCAAAATATGGTGTTTTGAACTTTTCCGGCTTGGTTAGGCTCGAACAGATAATACGTATCAACTGTTTAATATGCAATAAATAATATTTATCGAATCATGGGGGTAATCTTTCTTCTTACTTATTAATAGCCCGATTTATGAACCGATTGTCTTGATATCACTTTTTTTCAAGGACCAATTCCCGCGGGGCATCGGCTTTCATTGTCCGGATAAGCATAAAAAAAATCTAACCTTTTTTGCCGGTTTTGATAGGTGTTTTCGCCTATCTCTGTAGAGAACATCGATCTCACCGGTTCGAGGCTGATGCCGGCTTGCAATAATCATCAAAATTTACTTATGTAAACAATAAGCCTATTCACATAAGTCGTTTTTTACACGGAGAGACAAAACAGCACACCCTGCTGATTTAAAACGTATTGTTTTTCTTATTCACAAAAGGAGACGAACGATGAGTAAATTGCCTGTTTTCATTATTTTGACGGCACTGCTGCTCTTCTGTCCCGGAACCCTTCTTTCCGATGATTTTCAGGAAGGCGTTCCCTTGAGCGGCCACTACGCCGGAAAGCCTTTGCCGGAAGCTCCTCCGGCGGCTAGCGAGGGTGCGGAAGACGGAAGCGCCCGGGCCGCTTTGGAGTACGGCGATCTTCCCGTCATCGAGAAGGGGCTGGCCGATAAAATAGCCGGCATGAGCCCCTCCGAAATGGTCCGGGTGATCATTGCGCTGAAATATCAGCCCCAAAATGTCATTGCCCGGCAGGTCCAAGCGAACCACGCCGCCGAGATCGCCGAGATCGAAACCACGATCAAAGCGATCAACGACCGAGCGATGGAAGCTCGCAAAATCTCGACGGGCAGGGATGCCGACAATTACCAGAGCGGATCCCTGAAACCGACCGCGGAGGAGAAGGAGGCCCTGGACGCGATCTCCGAAAAGAACGAGGCCCTCTCCCTCGTCATCAAGAATGAAACAACGGCGCTTCTTTCGGCGGTAATAAAAAACGACCAGGAAGAGGTGCTGACGGCCATCGAAAACCAGGGCGGCGTCGTTGAGTTCACGACGATCTGCTTCAACGCCGTTATCGCCTCTGTTCCCGTCTCGGCGCTCGACCGGATCGCGGCCCTCGACAAGGTGTCGCGCCTTATCGAAGACAAGCTCCTCGACGGAAACCTGACCATCGCCGATGACGCGACCAGGGTCAGCGACACGAACGGCCTCTGGGACAACGGGCAGGACGGCGGTCTTTACGATCCCGCCATCCTCGACTCGGGGACCGACCTCGATCATCCCGCTCTCGAGGATTCGGCCGACCGATCCAATTTCTATTCCTGGTATCTCGTGGCCGGAGTGGCCGATCCCATATGGGACGACGTGGTCAGCGAAGACGACGTGAACGGCCACGGCACCCACGTAATGGGTATCGTGGGGAGCTACGGCACACCGTTATATCCCAACCACCTCGGCATGGCCTATGGTGTTGAAAAAGCCGTGACCCTGAAGGCGGGGTGGAACGGCACGGACGGGCGTGCCCACATGTACCACTCGGACGCCATGAACCTCGTGGACCGGGCTCTCTACGACACGAACAACCTGCAGCCCAATAGCACTTTCAACGACGACGTGGACGGCATGAACCTGAGCTACAGCGGCGAAACGACGAGCGATGAAACCGACTACAGCCGTTTCTGGGATTCGGTCGTCTCCACATATTCTGATCTCGTTGTCACCCTCTCGGCCGGCAACAGCGGCCCGAGCAACACCTACTTCAGGTCGCCGGCCTGCGCCTATAACCCCATCACCGTAGCGAACGTGGACGACGCCGATACGGCGACGCGCACGGACGATATCATCCGCTACTCCAGCACCCGCGGCCCCACGGCCAACGGACGGAGGAAACCCGACATCGCGGCGCCCGGCACCGATATCGACTCGTGCAACAACAGGTGGGAGACGGAAACCGATTTCATCGAAAAGTCGGGCACGAGCATGGCGGCGCCCATGGTGCTTGGCGTGGCCATGGATCTGATGGACGCCGGCGTCGTCGATGAGATGAAGGTCAAAGCGCTTCTCATCAACACGGCGCAGAAGAACGAAGGCCTCATCGATTTCGAAAGCGACACAGACGGGTGGAGCGAGGCTTACGGCTGGGGCTACATGAACGCCCTCGCCGCTTACTACCACCGCGGCGACGTGATCAGCGACACGGTGACCGAAAGGCCCAACGCCGGTTACTATCATTTGTACAAAGGCCAGCTGCGGGACGAGGGCGCCATAGGCGAGGGGCGCGACCGGGTCACCATGGCCTGGAACCGCCACGCGACTTACGATCCCGCCGCCTATCCCACGACATATTATTATCTGAGCGACCTGAACCTCCGCCTCTACAGGGAGTCGGACGAAGTGCTGATCGATTCCGACCTGGATGGCGTCGACAACGTTCACCAGGTGCGGATCGATTCGGGCGCCGGCGATACGGACGTGATCGTCAAGGCTTACTCCTGGGCGACGAGTTTCGCCCACGGCGGATCGACCGAGACCTTCGCCCTGGCCACGGAAGAGAACTTCGTCGAGGTCGACCTGCCCGCCGACTTCCAGGCATACGGCCTCTGGCCCTCCGAGATGGAGCCGAACGAGGAAGCGGATTTCACCTTCTGGATCGTCAACAACAGCGACATCGCCAGCCACGACAATGAGTTCGACCTGTCGCTTCCGTCGGGATGGTCTCTTGTTTCGGGCAGCGATCCCTACGATGCGGGGTCGATCGCCGGAACGGGTGGAAGCTCTTCGTCTGTGACATGGACGCTCAGGGCCGGATCGACGATTGGAAGCACGAATGTGACGTCGGTCCACAGCCACGACTCCTACCTCGAAGCCTGGGGACCCTACAATTGGTGGATGGGCGTGGACGTCCAGTGGGACACCACTCCTCCCTCGCCCGATCCCATGACGTGGGACATAACACCCTATGCGATCAGCAACAGCCAGATCAGCATGACGGCCACAACGGCGTACGATATTCATGATCCGGTGGAGTACTACTTCGACTACTACAACAGCCCCACGGGCGGCGGCGGCGGCACGAATTCGGGCTGGCAGACGAGCATCTCCTACACGGACAGCGGCCTCGGGGTCAATCACCAGTACAGCTACCGGGTGAAGGCCCGCGACGCGGCGACGACTCCCAACGAAACGGGCTACTCCGGTCTCAGATACATCTACACCTTTGCAAACACGCCGGCGGCCCCGACTGTGGACAATCCCACAGTGTCCACCCTCGACATCACGATCAATGCCAACGGAAACCCGGGCCACACGGAGTGCGCGATCTGGCTCGAAGAGGTGAGCAGCGGCACGGGGTACTACCTCAACACATCGGGCGGAAGCAGCGGCGGCACGCCTGTCTGGGCTACGATCAGCACGTGGGGCACCGTCACGGCGACGGGGCTCTCCTCGGGCACCCAGTACAGCGCCGAGGTCAAGGCCCGGAACGGCGATGGTATCGAAACGAGCTGGTCGCCCAAGGGGTACGGGACCACGACGAGCGCGTCTTTCACCCTGACGATCACGCCGAACCCGCTCGTGGGCGGAAGCCCCGGCGCGTTCGACATCACGAACGGCACTCCCAACACGGCGACCTATCTCGTCTACAGCCTGGTCGGACCGGGCAGCGTCTGGGTCGCGCCGCTCAACGTGACCATCGATCTGGCCAACCCGCAGCTCGCGTTCGGACCGACGAACACCAACGGTTCAGGCGCCGTTTCCTGGAACGTTCCGATTCCGAGCGGAGGCTCGGGGCTGAGCGTCTGGTTCCAGGGGGTGCAGTACGGCCAGACGACCAATGTGGTGTCCATGACGATCTTGTAGAGCCCCCGTTCCTGACCTCATCGGAGGCTTGATAAACGTAGGCCCGCAGTGCTTAATAAAGCGCTGCGGGTCTATTATTTGGAAAAACCTCGAAATGGGCTTCCACATTCGGAAAGAACGATATCAAGCGCTTCGCACGGCCGTGATCATCTTTTTCGTTCTCGTCGGGTTTCCGGCGATGATCGCGATCGAGAAATCGTGGGGCTCGGACCTTCCGTGGCCGGGCGGAAGCGAAGCGACGCGGGTGGATATCACGCAGCCCGACATGGGCGGCAACATGAGCGGAGTTGTTTGGAATGACAAAACGGGCAAGCTCTGGCTCGTTTCGAACTCGGGAATCTTCTGGCGCATGAGCTGTCTCCCCGGTGCGGATCCCGCGCTTCCTTCGTCATGGGTGGTCGATACGGATGGAGGTTATACAGCCAAGTGGAACGTGGGCGGGGACACGGAAGCCATCACCCAGGCGGATTGGAGCGAAGAGGCCGTGTTCGTTGGGGTGGAGCGGTACAGCGGCAATCACCGCCTTATCCGCGAATATGACGTGTCGGGCGATCTCGGTACAGTGAGTCTGACCAACACGTGGGACCTTTCCGAGATGCAGACCGGCTCGTCCAACTCCGGGCTCGAGGCATTGACTTTCGTGCCCGACCGCTGGCTCCGGAACAAGGAGTTCGTCGACCAAAAGGGCAATCAGTATTTTGGCAGCGTTTATGGAACGGGCGGGCTCTTCTTCGCAGGGCTCCAGGACAATGCACATGTTCATGTCTTTGACCTGGACAGGAATCCGGCGTCTCCGCAGGGGACATACACCTTTGTTGGAGAATACACGACCGGGCAGACGGAGATCGCCGGTCTCGAGTTCGACCGTTCCGCCGGGGTCCTTTTTTCCTATCACAATTACAACTGGAGGCCTTCCGATCCCGAAGACAGGCTCCAGGCCCTGAGCATCTCGCCCGCAGGGGCGGGAACGGTGAAAGCCTTCCCCACGATTTTTTGCTGGTTGGGACCGCGGATCGAGAACAACGAGGGCATCGCGCTGGCGCCCGACGCCTGCTCCGCCGCATCAACGACGCGCTTTTTCTTTCTGACGACCGACGATGGCGGTACCGGTGATTCCGTCGGTATCTATCCCCTTTTTCCCTGTTCGCGCTGGCGAATGTCCGTCCCGAAGAAGTAGGTGGAGGGGGACACAATACGTATTGTGTCCCACTCGCGTTAACGCCTCCGGTCGAAAAGAACGGGCACCTGGATGCCGCCGCCGCACACGTTGACCTTGAGCCCCCGGTTCGTGGCGCGAGTGACGAAGCCGCCGAGGCGGAAGCTGCGGAAACGCTTCCCGTCCCAGTCGTACTGGACGAAGACGCCGAGGTCGGCGATTACGCGCCTCCGCCGCGAAAGGAAGCCGTCCACGTCGATCGTGTTGGGACGGATGCGGCGCTGGACGACCCACTCGCGCCGCTTGTTTTTCGGGATCCGCCTGAGCTTGGCCGGGATCTTCTTTCCCACGAAGACCTGCTCTCCTCCCATGCCGTCGGCGTGCTTGATCACGCGGTGGAGATACTTGCGTTTCACCTCGTCGAGAGAATCGGACAGGATTGCCACGGGAACGATCGCCTTCCTGAGTCGCTTCGCCCTTCGCTCTCCCAGGAAGGAGCAGCGGAGCTCGTCGTTGTCGAGGAGGAGAAGCGTCGACTTGGGCGCGATGAGCCCGGTCACAAAGGGGCTGTAGTGGGGCGTCTTCGATTGGATGATCTTTTTGAAGAGCTCTCTTCCCTCCTTGTAGTCGGAGAGGTCGAAACTGTACGAGACCTGAACGGCGTCGGGCGACTTCGGCTTCTCAGCCGGCGACTTCGGCTTCCCGGCCGACGTTTTCGGCCGTTCGGCCGACGTGATCCGTCCCTTCCTGACGACGACGGGCGCCCTGCGGAGGAGTGAGTATTCCTCGTCGATGTCGAGGCCGAAAATCTCGGGCGAGACCATCTCGATCTCGAGGCCGCGGCGCCGCGCCTTGGAGATGATCACCTCCTCCTCCCAGTTGTAGCAGTTGTACTGGAGGCGCAGGAGCCGCATGCCGAGGCGGAGCATGTTGTTCACCTCGTTCCCGGCGCTGTCGATGGAGCGAACCCTTTTCTTGAGCTCGGGAAAGTGATCGAGGAGCGTCTCCTGCATGAAGGAGGAACGCCCCGTTCCGTCGAAACCGATCTCGTTGATCTCGAAGAGCCGGGGAGGGTTGTCCGGCCGCGGCGGCCCTTCGATCGCAAAATCGTAGCGCAGGCTTCCCACGAGGCGGCGGGGGCGGTGCTCGAGAACACCGAGCCGGTTGATCAGGTAGTTCGTCACCGGCGTGGCGTGGAGGAGCTTCCTCAAACGGCCTTCGGGCAGGGAGAGGAACTTCATGAGAAACTCGGTCGTGTCCAGAGCGGCGGCCCTGATTGCGGGGAGATAGGAAGCGGGCAGGATCCGGGGCAGCACGGAAACATCGTCGTCGCAGACATCGAGCAGTCCCGAGTCGACGTAGGCGTTCCAGAGGTCGATCTCGAGATCCTTGAGACCGCGCTTGGCAAAAAGCCTCGCCAGGTCGCGCGGCATGCTTTCGTGATAGTGGCCGTTGAACAAGGGCTCTCCTTTCGATGCGGCTGAACGCGCAATTGCCGGTTTCTTCCCGAACAGTGATAGCTTATGCTGTGTAAAAATTCCCGAGGAAAAAGCCATGCCCGAAACACCGATCCTCGTCGGCACCGCCGGATGGAGCTATGCCGACTGGGAGGACGTGGTCTACCCGCGCCGGGAGAAGCAGAAACTCCGCTACCTCTCCCGCTATCTCGACTGCGTGGAGATCAACAGCTCCTTCTACCGCCCCTTCACACCCCAGTCGGCCGAGAAGTGGCTCGACGAGGTGTCGGACAACGATCGCTTCCGGTTCATGGTCAAGCTCTGGTCGCGCTTCACCCACGAGAAGGGGGGGGCGTACTCGAAAAAGGACGTCGAGGTGTTCCGGGAAGGCCTCCGGGTCCTGAAAGAGGGGAAGAGGCTCTCCGGCCTCCTCCTCCAGTTCCCGTTTTTCTTTCGTGACTCGGATAGGAGCCGCGGTCTCCTCGAGAGGATCGCCGGCGATTTCGCAGACTTTCCGAGGGTTCTCGAGGTGAGGGACGCCTCGTGGAGCAGGGAGGACGCCCTCGATTTCATCACCGGCCTGGGGCTCAACATCGCCTGCCTCGACATGCCGCTGTCGCGCGATGCCTTTCGGGAATGGGCGCTTGTCACGGGCGAGCTCGGCTACCTGAGGCTCCACGGCCGGAACAGGAGCGCCTGGTTCAGCAAGGATTCGGGCCGCGACGAGAAGTACGACTACCTCTACGCCGACGATGAGCTGGACGAGACGCTCGGCCGCATCGACGAGCTGCGGCGCAAGGCCCGGCTCGTCGTCGTTGTCTGGAACAACCACTACCGCGGCAAGGCGGCCGTCAATGCCCTGCAGACCCTCTACAGGCTGCTCGGGAAGAAGGTCGACGTCCCGCCGCTCCTGAGGCGCTCCTATCCCGCGCTCGATCCCATCTCCCGTCCTGAAAGCGGCTCACTTTTCGAACATTGACCGAAATGGCGCCGTACTGGTCCTCCACGGTCCCGGAAACGAAATAGGGGCCCGCGCCCTCGATGAGGTGGCGGTATCTCCTGTACGCCGGCGGGAAGAGGGCGGCTTCGAAGAGCCCCTTCTCGTCCTCGAGTGTCAGGAACTCCATGGTGCCGCCGCGCCGGGTGTCGGTTACGCGCCGCGCCGCCAGGATGCCGGCCGCCCGGACGGACCGGCCCGCCATCCGCCTGATGCCGCTGCTGTCGATAAAGCCCTGTTTTCTCAAGCCCGGCCTGATCAGCTCGATGGGGTGGCGCCTCACCGAGAGCTCGAGGATGTCGAACTCGTAGAGGAGCTTCCTTTCGAGGGAGTAGTCCTCGAGATCGGGCACGCGCATTTCCCGCGGTTCGAGGAGGAGCGTCCCCGGCAATGTCCCCGGAGATGCCCCGCGGCACTGCTTTTTCCGACCGCTCCGAAATGCCGCCTTCGCCTCCCATATCAGTCCGGGCCGCGGCCTGTCCGTGAAATCGAAAGCGCCGCAGAGGATGAGCTTCTCCATGTCCTTCGGGCCCGTCCCCGTCCTGGCGATAAAATCACAAAGAGAAAGAAAGAGTCCGGCCCGCCGCGCCGCGATCATGTCGTCGATGATTGATCCGGCCAGGCCTTTCACCTGTTCGAGGCCGATCCTGATCCTGTTGCTGTCGATGGCGAAGGCGCGCTCCGACCGGTTGGCGCAGGGGAGGGCCACCTCGATGCCGAGTCGCTTCACCTCTTCAAAGAGGACGCGCTTCGGGTAGAGGCCCAACTGGTGGTTGAGCGCCGCGGTCATGAACTCGATGGGGTGGCGGGCCTTGAGATAAGCGAGCTGCCAGGCGAGTATGCCGTAGCTCGCGGCGTGCGCCTTGCAGAAGGAATAGGACGAGAAGCGCGCGATCTGGGCCCACATCTCTTCCGCCGTCTTGCGGGACACGCCCCGCACGAGCGCTTTCTGGACGAAGAGCTCGGGCAGGCCGGAAGCCCCTTCCCCGAACCGCTTCTTCGAGACGGCCTTGCGCAGCAGGTCGCCCTCCTCGAGCGATGCGCCGGTGAGGGCGCGGGCGACGAGCATGGTGTCGTCCTCGTAGAGCATGACGCCGTGGCTGTCACTGAGCACATCGGCGAGCGACGGATGGGCGAAGGAGACGGGATCGAACTTCCTCGCCCTGCGCACGAATCTCTCCTTCATGCCGAGCCCCGAAGGGCCTGGGCGAACGAGGGCCAGGGCCTGCATGACCTCTCTTGTAGATGAGGCGCGCAGCATCTGGAGGAGGTTGCGCATGGCGGGTGATTCGAGCTGGCAGCAGCCGATGGTTTTTCCACTCCTGACAAGCTCCGCCGTGCGGGCGTCGTCAAGGGGGATCTCGGCCGGTGATTTCGGCAACCGGATGGTTGCCGACGTTGGCGGCCTCCCGGCCGGCGGCCGTTCCTTCTCCCCTCTTTCCCTGATCAGCCGGATCGTCTCGTCGCGGATGGTCAGCCCGTGGTTGCCGAGAAAGTCCATCTTCACCAGCCCGATCTCCTCGACGGCGTCCTTCTCGAACTGTGTGACAATGGTCCCCTTCGCGGCCCTCTCGAGGGGGACGTAGGTATCGAGGGCGCGGTCGCCGATCACGAGCCCGCCGCAGTGGATGCCGAGGTGCCGGGGGAACCCCCTCATCTCCTCGGCGAAGCGCGCCACATTGTGCAGGGTCCGTCCGTCAATGCAATCCCGGACACTTGCAGGCACCCCGTTCAGCACATCGAGGACGGATTGTCCCGAGTCGTGGGGAAGGTGCCGGCTCAGGCGGTTCAGGGCGGAGGTGGCGACGCCGAAGGCCCGGGCCGTCTCCCTGACGGCCCCGCGGATCCGGAAAGTGTTGTGCGTGGAAACCATGGCTACGCGCGACGCCCCGTACTTGCGGTAGATGCCGTCGATCACTTCGTCCCGCCTGATCCAGCAGAGGTCGATGTCGAGGTCGGGGCAGTCGGCCCTCTTCAGGTGGAGGAAGCGCTCGAAGGGGATGTCGTACCGGAGCGGATCGACGTTCGTGATGCCGAGCAGAAAAGAGACGATGGAGCTCGCTCCCGAGCCGCGGCCGATCGTGGCGATTCCCTTCTCCCTGGCATGGGCCAGGATGTCGTGCACGAAGAGAAAGTAGCCGGTGAACCCGAGCTTTTCGATGACGCCGAGCTCGTGCTCGAGGCGTTGGACGGCCTGCCGCGGCACGGGACGATAACACTGCTTCAGGCCCGCGAAGCAGAGTTTCGACAGGAAGGCTCGCGCCGTCTCTCCCCCGGGCGGGGTGAAGCGAGGGAAGATCGGCTTCCCCGTGGGGATTTCGAGGTTGCAGTCCTTGACGATCCGGGCGTTGTTTCGCAATGACTCGGGATGTTCGCCGAAGAGCCTCTCGAGCTCCCCGGCGGGAGGAAGGACGCTCCCCGGGGGGGCCAGGGCGGCGCCGGGCCGCTGGACGAGCGTGTTCTCCCTGATGGCGGAGAGGACGCGGTGCAGCGGCTCTTCCGCCCGATCGAGAAAGTAGACGTCGGGCGTTGCCGCGAGCCCGAGGCCGAGCTCGCGCGAGAGGCGCACGATCTTCCTCTGGGCGGTGATGGCGCGCCCCGGCCGGGCGAGCATGAGCCAGAGACGGCCCCTGTCGATGCGGCGCGCGAGGCCGGAAGCGAGCGCTCCGTCTTCGGTGAGAACGTGGAGCCCTTCCCGGAATCGGGCGATGGCAGCGGCGAGGGAGAAGTTCTCGCTGAGCTTCAGCCTCGTGATGATCCTGCAGAGGTTGGAGTAACCGGCCAGGTTCCGGGCGAGAAGAAGGGCGCGCGACCCGCCGTGCCTGGCGTCGCAGCCGATGATGGGCTTGATCCCGAGCTCCCGGGCATAGCTGTAGAACCGCACCGCGCCGTAGAGGTTGTTGATGTCGGTGAGCGCGGCGGCGGCGTACCCCAGCTCCTTTGCACGTGCAGCGACACTCTCCACCGGCGCCGTGCCGCAGAGGAGGGAATAATTACTTCGTAAGGCAAGGGGTGCGCAGGATGTAGCCATGGGAATCGCGTTTCAGCTTGCCGAGCAGGTCGAGCGATCGGCCCGCCACGACGATCGAGTGTCCGTATCGCCGCCGCAGGCTGTCGAGGGAGGAGCTGAGGTTTTCGAGCTTGGTCTTTTGCTCCTCGTCGAAGAGAGCGGCCTGGCGCCCGGTCGACGGCTGCGTGAAGCGGGAGAGGGTGACGCCGATCAAACGGACGCTCACCCGCCTCGTGAAAATCCTCTGCAGGAGGTCTTCCGCCGCCGCGAAGATCTCGTCGTCGAGAGCGGTGGGGTGCGGCAGGCTCAGCGCGGACGCCCGGCCGGTGGTTTGGGCGCTTCGGCCGGCGATTTCGGCCTCCCGGCCGGCGACTTCGGTCTCCCGACCGACGGTTTCGGTCTCCCGACCGACGGCTTCGGCCTTTTGGCCGACGGAGTCGGAGTAGCGGATGTGGACCCGGACCTTCCTCCCCTGAAGCCCGAGCTCGCGCATCGTGCGGGCCGCTCTCTCGGTGAGGTAGTAAAGCATCCCCCTGATCTCCCTCGGGTCGGCCGTCTCGCGGTGGAAAGTGGTTTCGCGGCTGATCGATTGGGGCATCTTTTTTTCATTGATGAGACCGCTGTCGCGGCCGCGGCTTCTCTCGTGAAGGACCAGGCCGTTCGCGCCGAAGAGGGCGCGGAGCGATTCGGGCGGCATGCGGCCCAGGCTCCCGACGGTGGTGATGTTGAGCATGTCGAGCACTTTCCGCGTGGCGTGCCCCACGCCCGGCAGCTTCTCCACGGGCAGGTTCCTGAGAAACTCCTCTTCCCTTCCCGCCTCGACGCGGGCCAGGCCGTCCGGCTTTGCCAGGCCGCCGGCGATCTTGGCCATCATCCTGTTCGCGCCGATGCCGACCGTCACGGCGAGGCCGGCCTCCTTTTTGATCATCTCTTTCAGCCGCCTCCCCGCGTCCGCGGGCTCTCCCAGGAGGCGGTGCGTGCCGGTCAGGTCGCAGTAGGCCTCATCGAGGTAGGTCTCGACAGCCGGGGCGAACCGCCCGCAGAGAGAGAAGACCTTGTCGGCGAAGCAGCGGTAGACGGCGGCGTGCCCTTTCAGGACGATCGCCCCCGGGCAGAGGGCCTTCGCCCGGCTGATCGGCATGCCGGCGTGCAGGCCGCGGGCGCGCGCCTCGTAGGAGCAGCTCGCGATGACGCCGCTTCCCACGATCACGGGCTTTCCCCGGAGGCGCGGATTGCGGAGCTGTTCCACCGAGGCGAAGAACGCGTCGATGTCGACATGCATGATG
>CAZWHE010000095.1:0-15774 GCA_964633825.1 uncultured Phycisphaerales bacterium
GAAGACGCCGGGCCGCAGCCCGAAGACGCCGAACAGACGTCCGAAGATGCCGGGCTGCAGCCCGAAGACGCCGGGCCGCAGCCCGAAGACGCCGAACAGACGTCCGAAGATGCCGGGCCGCAGCCCGAAAACGCCGGGCAAATTCTGAAAAACCTTATTGAAAAACATACTCCCAAGTTCGTGGCTGTCGGGAACAGCACGGTTTCATCGGAAATAGCGATGGCGCTCCGGACGCTTCTCGCCACGATCGAGTCGGGTCCTGCGCCGGTGACGATTAATGAAGCCGGTGTCTCCGCTTATGCTTCTTCCGATGCGGCAAAGGAGGAATTGCCCAACCTCGATGTTGCCACACGCGCTGCTCTCTCCATGGCGCGGCGGATCCAGGACCCACTGGCCGAGCTTGTCAAAATCGACCCGCGCTCCATCGGGGTCGGACAGTACCAGCACGACGTGAACCAGACTCTCCTCCGTGAAAAGCTCCACGAGACCGTTGTTTCCTGTGTGAACAAGGTCGGCGTTGAAGTCAACAGCGCATCAAAGCAGCTCCTCTCCCATGTCTCGGGACTCAACCCGGCTCTGGCCGATGCGATCGTTGAACACCGGGATCACGGCGCTCCTTTCCTTTCGAGAGCGAGACTCATGGATGTGAAAGGGATCGGCGCCAAGACATTTGAACAGTGCGCGGGTTTCCTGCGTCTGCGCGACAGCGAGATTCCGCTCGACAACACCTTCATCCATCCCGAGAGTTACTACATCGTGGAAAAGATCGCTCTCAATCTCGACAAAACCCTGGAAGAGCTTCTGGCTGATCCTTCCCTTCTTGACGGGATCGATCTTGAAAGATATCTGGACGAAAAAGCCGGCCTTCCCACGGTGAGCGACATACTGTCCGAGCTGAGGAATCCCGGCGTCGATCCCCGCGAGCCGTACCAATCGGTTCAATTTCGCGATGACGTGACCGGTGTGGAAGACCTCAAATCCGGCATGGAACTGGAGGGGCGCGTTTCCAATGTAACGCGCTTCGGCGCATTTATCGATGTGGGCGTGCACCACGACGGGCTCGTGCATGTTTCCGAGCTGAGCGACAAGTTCGTCAGAGACCCCTCCGAGGTCGTCTGCGTGGGCCAGGTCGTCAAGGTGCGCGTTATCGGCGTGGAGATGGAGGATGGCCGCCCCCGCGTCTCTCTTTCCATGAAATCGAAGGAAAAGAAGAAAGGCCGCCGGCCTGCGAGCGGTAGATCCCGAAAGCCGCGGCCGAAGAAAAGGGTGGAGAAGCTCCGCACACTGGACGATCTTCTCAATCGCTTCGGTGATCCGCACAAGAAGGATTAGAGCGAGATCCACGTCGCCAGGGCCATGGCGAGGCTGATGACGCCGTTCGCGGTGAAAAAGGAAGCCCTCACTTTCGAGAGATCTCCCGGGCGGACGATGGCGTGCTGCACGACGAGGGAAACGAGCACGATCATCATTCCCGCCCAGTAGGCATAGCCGAGTTCGGCCAGCGCCCCGGTGAGACAAAAAAGCGCGAAAGAGAGAGCGTGGTAAGACGCGGACAGAACGAGGGCCGCCGTCACGCCCAACCGGGCCGGTATGGAGAAGAGCCCTTCGCGCTTGTCGTGATCCACGTCCTGGCAGGCGTAGATCAGATCGAAACCCGTCACCCAGAAACAGACTCCCAGCCCGAGGACGGCGGGGACGGCGCTCAACCCCAGGAACAGGGGCTCCGCTCTCAACGATCCCGTGACCGCGACCCATCCGGCAAGGGGCGTGGCTCCCAGGCAGATACCGAGCACGAGGTGGGAGAGCGTGGTGAACCGCTTCGTGTAAGAATAGAGAAAGAGCACGGCCAGCGCCGGGAAGGCCAGGATCAGGGCGAGGCGGTTGAGCATGGCCGCTGCAAAGAGAAAGAGGGCGGCCGAGATCGCGGTGAAGAGGATCACCTCTCCTTTCCGGAGCGCGCCCGTGACCAGGGCGCGGGCGCGTGTGCGGGGATTGGTCGCGTCGAACGGCGCGTCGACGAGCCGGTTGAAAGCCATGGCCGCCGACCGGGCGCCCACCATGGCGAGCAGGATCCACGCGCACGATGGGAGGGACGGCTCGTCGGGCGCCGCGCCCAGGAGCGCTCCCATGAAAGCGAAAGGGAGCGCAAAGACCGAGTGCTCGAACCGGATCATGTCGAGTATGAGCTTGAGCCGATGCAGCATGGGAGCTACCGAGATTCGGGGTCCTTCCATCGCGTCGCGAGGTTGTTCTCGATGCCGAGCGAGTCCAGGATCCGCCCCGTCAACGAGTCGACGAGATCATCGATTCCGCCCGGTTTTCCATAGAAAGCCGGCATGGCCGGCATGATGAGGGCGCCGGCATCGTGGGCCTTCAGCATGTTGTCGAGGTGGATGCGGTTGAGCGGCGTCTCCCGCGGAACCAGGATGAGCCGCCTCTTTTCCTTGAGCGTCACGTCGGCGGCCCGCTGGATCAGGTTGGCGGCCTGTCCCGTGGCCACTGCGGTGAGAGTCTTCATCGAGCAGGGTGCGATGACCATTCCTTCTGTCCGGAAAGACCCGGACGCGATGGACGCTGCGATCTCTTCCTCGTGAAGAAGGACCACGCCCGGCTTGAGCAGGTCCCGTGATGAAAGCCCCGTCTCCAGTTCGAGAACGGTCTCGCCCGCGCGGGAGACGACGAGAAGGACTTCCCGTCCTTCCGAGGAGAGGGCTTCCACGAGACGAACGCCGTAAGCGGAGCCCGAGGCGCCGGTCAGGGCAACGACGATTTTGCGGTTCATGTTCATGATCTTCAATCCAGGCCGAGCCTGCTCCAGAGGGCGTCCACCTTCTCCTTGACGGCGGACTCCATTTCGATCACATCGGGCCAGGGGCGTGTGAATCCCTCTTCGGGCCACTTGCGCGTGGCGTCGATCCCCATCTTGGAGCCATACCGCGGCATGGGCGCGGCGTGGTCGAGGGCGTCCACGGGGCCGTCCACGAAGAGGGTGTCCCTCCTCGGATCGATGTTGTTTCCCAGGCGCCAGAGCACCTCGGCCCTGTCCTGGACGTTCACGTCGCTGTCGAAGACAACGATGACCTTGAAAAACATCATCTGCCCCAGCCCCCAGAGGGCGTGCATCACCTTCCGGGCGTGCCCGGCGTAGCGCTTGTCGATCGAGACGAAAGCGAGGTTGTGAAAAACCCCCTCGATGGGGAGGTTGATGTCGACGATCTCGGGGAGGGTTTTCCTGATGAGGGGGAGGAAGATCCGCTCCGTGGCCTTGGCCATGTAGCAATCCTCCATGGGCGGCCGGCCCACGATGGTGGCGGGGTAGACGGGGTCCTTCCGCATGGTCATACATTCCACGTGAAAGACGGGGTATTCGTCTTCGAGGCTGTAGTACCCCGTGTGGTCTCCAAAGGGCCCTTCCATGCGCCGCTCACCCGGGTCGACATAGCCCTCGAGCACGATCTGGCTCTGCGCGGGCACCTCGAACGGCACGGAAATGCCCTTGACCATGTCGACGGGCCTCCGCCTGAGGAATCCGGCGAAGAGCAGCTCGTCCACACCCTCGGGCAGGGGCGCCGTGGCCGCGAAGGTCGTGATTGGATCGGGCCCGAGGGCCGCGGCCGCCGGGAGGCGCCGTCCCAATCGCTCGGCCGCGCTGTAGTGGTTCGCCCCGTCCTTGTGGGCGTGCCAGTGCATGCCCGTCGTCTTTTTGTCGAAGACCTGCATTCGGTACATGCCCACGTTTCGCGCGCCTGTTTCGGGGTGATGGGTGATGACCACGGGCAGCGTGATGAAGGGACCGCCGTCTCCGGGCCAGCACTTGAGAACGGGGAGGCGGCCCAGGTCGACCTCATCCCCCCTGAGAACGATCTCCCGGCAGGGCGCCGATCCCACAGTTTTCGGGAAGATGTCGGCCAGGCGCTTCACCTTCGGGATGAGCTTGAGCTTTTGGATGAGGCCTTTCGGCATCTCGGCTTCGATGAAGTCGACGATCTCCTGGCCCGCGCCGTCGAGGCTGTCGACGCCCAGAACCCGGCACATCCTCTTTTCCGATCCGAAGGCGTTCATGAGGACGGGCATTTGGAAACCGGTAGCGTTTTCGAAGAGGAGGGCCGGGCCCCCGGCCTTGCACACGCGGTCGGCCACCTCCGTGATTTCGAGGTCCGGGCTGAGGGGCTCGCTGATGCGGACCAGCTCCCCCTCCCGCTCCAGAGCCTCGATCCAACCGTTCAGGTTATCGTGCGCCATGACCGTTATCCTGCCTTGGGTTTGTGAGCGCTGTAAATACCGACCGTTCCCAGCGTCAGCCGCTCGACGGCGGCACCCCGGAAACCGGCTTTTTCGAGCAGGCCGAGGAGCGTCTCGGGCGGCATGAAGCTCTCGATCGATGTGGAAAGGTATCTGTAGGCTTTCCACGAACCGGCCAGGACGGAGCCGAAGAGGGGCATGATCCTGCCGAGATAGAATCCATAAATGGGACGGAAAAGGGCATGATCGGGCCGCGTGAACTCGAGGATCACGAGCCGCCCGCTTGGCTTGAGAACGCGGTGGATTTCGGCCAGCCCCTTCGCCGGATCGGTCAGGTTCCGGATCCCGTATGTCATGATCGCCCCGTCGAAGACGCCGTCTCGCAAGGGAAGGTTCTCCCCGGTTCCGCAGACCGGCTCGATTTGTCGAAGAACGCCGTTCCGGGAGCGGCGGATTCCCGCGCACAGCATTTCGCGGCAGAAGTCCACGGCAATGACGCGGACGCCGGCCGCGGCGCGGGCCGCGTCGGCCGACACGGTCATCGTGCCGGCGCAGAGGTCGAGAAGGCGCGTCTCTTTTTTCAGCTCGAGGGCCGCCACGGCCGCCTGCCGCCAGCGGCGTTCGATTCCGAAGCTGCAAAGGGAATTCACCAGGTCGTAGCGGCGCGCGATACGGGCGAAGTATTCCCGGACATGCTTCCTGTCGTCAGGCATGGCAGACGCGCGCTCCCTTTTTCTCGAGGAAGCGGAGCGGAATGTCCGGGGAAACGTCGCCTCTCTCTGCGAGCATGGAAAAGAAGCGCGTCAGCCCGGCGACCTGTTCGCGGCCGAGAGCGTAGTCGATGTGGTCGAGATACTTTCGACATGTCCCTTCGGAAACGCCCGAGCGCGCCGCCGCGAAGCGCGCCGAGCCGTCCAGGCTGTCCAGTCCGAGCTCGAGGCTTTTCAGCGTTGCCTTGTGAAACCATTCCGTCTCCCCGGGGTGTTCCCGGGCGAAGTCGCCGCGCACGGCCCAGAGGCCGAAAACAAAGGGGAGCCCCGTTGTTTCCGTCCAGTACTCGCCCAGGTCGAGAACGTGGGAGAACCGTTCCGCCAGGTTCAGGCGAAAGGCGTCGTCTCCGATCACGAGAAGGCCGTCGAGCCCGTCGAGGGTTTTCGCGTCGATCCCGTCCATGGCCACGTCCCTGTAATCGGGCTTCCGGCCGTGGATCTCTTCCATGATGATCCGGGTGAGGGCTCTTGACGTGGCCGACCTGTTTGTCAGCCCCAGAACACCCGAGAACTCCGGCAGGGGGGCGTTCGAATAGACGAGGACGGAACGAACCGGTCCCGTGCTGCTGATCGACAGCCCGGGCAGGATCATGAGCTCGTCGAAGGAGAAGGCGTACTCGACGGACGAGATCGACGCGATCTGGAGGCGCCTCCTCCTGAGGAGAAGGTTGAGCTCCGCCGGTGTTCCTCTGATCATCTTTCCGGGGCAGTCGACCCATCCCTTGTCGATGCCGTAGTAAACGGGTGCCGTGTTGATGAAGTCGATCCGTCCCGTGTTGAATTTCATTCACTCTCTCCAAAATCACCGTCGAGCCGTGTGACCCGCCCCCGGGCTCCGGCCCGGATCGCATCCGCCGCGGCTCTCCGCCCGGCCGCGGGATCGCGTGTTTTCTCATCGCAGCGTTCGCCGCCGCGGCGTTCCGTGTCAAAGGCCGTGTGAACCAGCGCGGGACTCTCGCCCTTCTCGATCCTTCCGAAAGAACGGGGGAGATCGAGCGCTTCGGTGCCGTGGAGCGTGGCCATGGGGAGGATCATATCCGCGTCGAAACCGTGCTCCAAGAGGATTTCCATCTCGCGGAAGAGATTGAGGGACTCGGCCGAAGCGGGGCTGTCCGTGCCGAGGGCGGGCCGGAGCCCGGTGTCGAGCATGGCCGAAACGCGGGGGAGCTTTCCCGTGAGATGGATGTTGCTCGAGGGGCAGATGCAGGCGCGCACGCCGCGCCGGGCGAGGAGGGCGATCTCTTTCTCGTCGGCCTGAACGAGGTGGACGGCGATAAGCCGGCTGTCGAGGCAGCCCATGCTGTCCAGCCAGGAGATGGGGCGCACCCCCGGGCCCGGGATCAATTCTTTCGGGATCCGTGTGGCCAGGAGGTCGAAGAGCGGGCCGCGGCCCTCGAGGAAGAGCTCTGTTTCGTCCTCTGATTCGGCCAGGTGGAGCGTCCAGGGAACATCCCGCTCGGCGGCAAGCCGCGCCGTCGCGCGGAGGAGATCCGGCCCGGCCGTGTACGGGGCGTGGCAGGTGGGAACAACGACGGGGAAATGAGGATGGCCGGTTTTTTCCTCTTTCCATTCTCTCTCCGCTTCTTCGATGAGCGCCGGATCGTGGCCGATGAGCTCGCGAAAAACGAGAGCCCCCAATCCCGCCCGCGCCAGCTCGGCCGCGGCGAGCATGTCCTTCGAGAGATCGGCGACAAAAACGGTTCCCCTTCTTTTCAGCGTCTCGACGGCGAGGCGGATGCCGCGCCGGATCCGGTCCGTGGAAAAGCTCTCTTTCGCCTCGATACAGCGCCCGAGCCAGGCCGCGAACCCGTCTTCGGCCGGGAGCCTTTTTGACGAAGCGAGCCAGAGGTGGGCGTGGGCGTTGACGAGGCCGGGCATGACGGCCCCCGGGGGGAGGCCGGTCACAGGGAGATGGGGATGGCGGTCAATGATGTTTTTTGCGGGGCCGATATCGAGGACGGTCCCGTCTTCGACCAGGAGAGCGCCGCCGGCAACGGCCGGGGAGGTGACCGGAAAGATCCAGTCGGCGGTCACGATCCTTTTCAATCCCACCAGCGCCTCCAGTCGGAACCGATGTCGCCCCGGAGCCGGTAGCGTTCGAGCGCTCTCGGGCAAAGGCATTCGTCGCGGGCGGTGTACGAGGCCGCGCTTTTCAGGAGCGCCGACGCGATCGTCGGGAAGCGCTCTTCCACCGCCCGGACCCGCTCCATATCCTCTTCGCCGGCAAGTCCTTCGAAAAGGACGCCCGGGACAGGGGGTCCGTCGCTGATCCCCTCGGCCCGGTTCACGACGAGGCAGATCGCGGCGTAACAGATCTCGAGCTCCCTGGCGAGGAAGACCTCGGGGACGAGAGTCATTCCCACCACCGTGCCGCCGAGCATGCCGAGTTTCTTCACCTCGACCCGCGTTTCGAGGCGGGGACCCTGCGTGCCCGCGTAGACGCCGCCGTCGCGGACGGGAAGGCCGATCTCTTCGAACGCATGGACGAACCGCGGTCTGAGCCCGGGGCAGAAGGGGGCGTTCATGCGGATCACGCCGATTCCCATTCCTTCGAAAAAGGAGAAGGGGGGGGACCGCCTTTCGTCGAGCACGTCGTCGGGCGCTACGAGATCGCCCGCACCGATGCCGGCGTCGAGGCTCCCGGGCGACGACCAGGAGATGATTTTCTCGACGCCCATTTCCTTGAGAGCGAAGAGATTGGCCCGGTCGTTCACCCAGGGGGCGGCTGTTTCGTATCCCTTCTCGCCGTGGCGCGAAAGGAGCGCGAAGGGGATGCCGTCCATCTCCATCGCGTGGATCGGGTTGCTCGTGCCGAAGGGCGTTTCACGGCAGCCGCACGAGCTCTCCCGCGCTCCCGCATCGAGAAGAGGCTCGTGGGCGGCCGACCTGGCGATCACGCCGATCGAAATGTCTTCGTTTTTCATCGTCGTCCCTCAAGACGGGGCCTCGTTCAGAATCTCGTAGGCCTGGTTTCTCTGGGCGGGACGGAAGCCCGCGCTCCCGATGAGGCGTTCGATCTCGCCGCGGCTCAGGCGGAAGGAAACACCGGCCGCGGCCACCACGTTCTCCTCGATCATGGTGGAACCGAAGTCGTTGGCGCCGAAGAAGAGCGCCGTCTGCGCCATGCCCGCGCCCTGCGTCACCCACGATGCCTGGATGTTGTCGAAGTTGTCGAGGGCGAGGCGGCTCGCGGCCAGGACGCGCAGGTATTCCTGTCCGCCCGGCTCGGCTGTGCGGCCGTTGAGCTTCGTGTTTCCGGGCTGGAAGCTCCAGGGGATGAAGGCGGTGAAACCACCCGTCTTCTCCTGGAGGGCGCGCAGGGCGAGAAGGTGGTCGGCCCTTTCTTCGATTTCTTCGCCGCAGCCGAACATCATCGTCGCCGATGTGCGGAGGCCGAGCCCGTGGGCCGTCTCCATGACACGGAGCCACTCTTTTGCCGAGCACTTCCGGGGGGATATCTTTTCTCTCGATCTTTCTGTCAGGATCTCGGCCCCGCCCCCCGGGATCGAGCCGAGCCCGGCGCGCATGAGCTCCTCGATCGTCTTCTCTATGGATATCCCTTCCAGTCGGGCGATATGAACGATCTCGGGAGGGGAGAAGCCGTGAACGTGGATTTCGGGAAACCTTTCTTTGATGAACCGGAGCATGCCGGTGTAGAAGGCGAGGGTGAGCTCGGGATGGAGACCGCCCTGGAGCAGGATCTGCGTCGCTCCGAGATCGCGTGCTTCGGAGATCTTGTCCTCCAGGGTTTGTGTCGACATGACATAGGCGTCGGCGTGCCCGGCCTCCCTGTGAAAAGCGCAGAAGAGGCACCCCGAAACACAGACATTGGTGTAGTTGATGTTCCTGTCCGCCGCGTAGGTCACAAGATCGGGAGCGCATTTTGTCCGGCGGACCGAATGCGCCCATCGGCCGAGAAGTGTGAGCGGAGTCTCCTTCGATCGGAGAAGGAAAATGATCTCGTCCCTCGTGAGGCGCTCCCGCGCTTTAACCTTTCCCCTGATCGTGTCACGCATGGGGCGCTCCCCCTGAATAGACGTTGTAGAGGGTGTCGCGCTCCACGGGGTCCCGGCCCGCTTCCGTGATGTAGCGTCTGAGCTCGTTTACGGGAAAGACCTGATCCGTCCGGGCGCCGGCCATGTGGGTGATCTTCTCCTCGATCACCGTGCCGTCCATGTCGTCGGCGCCGAAAGAGAGCGAGACCTGGGCGAGCTTCTTCCCGATCATGATCCAGAAGGCCTTGATGTGGGGAAAGTTGTCGAGCATGAGGCGGGCCACGGCGATGTTCTTCAGGTGGTCGATGCCGGTCGGGCCCTTCAGGCCGCTGAGCTGCGTGTTGCGGGGGTGAAATGCGAGAGGGATGAACGCCAGAAAGCCCGGGGCCCGGTCCTGGCTCTCCCTGAGGCGGACGAGGTGCTCGGCGCGCTCCGCCGCTGTTTCGATGTGGCCGTAAAGCATGGTGGCGTTCGTGGGGATTCCGAGCGTGTGGGCCGTTTCGGCAACGGAAAGCCAGCCCTCGGAAGAGAGCTTCTCGGCGCAGAGGTCCCGGCGGATCCGGTCGGAAAAAACCTCGGCTCCGCCGCCGGGCAGCGATCCGAGGCCGGCCTCGCGGAGGGCGATCAGGGTTTCGTCCACGGGCATTCCGGCGAGAGAGGCGAGATAGTCGATCTCGACGCACGTGAACGCCTGGATGTGCACGCCGGGCCTGATGTCGCGCACGGCGCGGAGCATCTCCGGGTAATACGTGAAAGGGAGCTCGGGATCGCACCCGCCCACGATGTGAAGCTCGCGGATCGGTTCGTCGATCCTGTCCTTCACCTTGCTCTCGATTTCATCGATCGTCATCCGGTACCCGCCGTCGCCAATGCCGCGCCGGCTGAATGCGCAAAAAAGGCAGGCGTTGCGGCAGATGTTGGAGTAGTTGATGTGCTGGTTATATATGTAGTAGGCCCTGTTTCCGTTCAGCCTTTCCCGGATAATGTCGGCCAGGTATCCCACGGCCGTGATATGCGGAGATTCGTAGAGACGGATCCCGTCATCCTTGGACAGCCGTTCTCCGGCCACGACTTTTTCGGCGATCCCGTCGAGCCCGGTTCCTCTGATGATGTCCTCTCTGATGATGTCCTCTCTGATGATGTCCTCTCCGATGATGTCCTCTCCGATGGTGTCCTCTCCGATGGTGTCCTTCATCTCTTTGTCCATTACTTGACCGACGTTGTGGGAAGGAGTGTGGGTGGGTTGAATTCGTCCGCGCCGGCCCTTCTCCTAATCGGAATATTGACCGATCCCCTTTCATTGGAAAGCGTGATTCCGCGTGTGTTGGCTTGAACTTCGAGGAGAAAGCATCCCTCGTCGTCCGCCGTGAGCAGGAGCATCAGGTGCGGGCGCACTCCATGGACGGCTCCGACAGGGGTTTCGACCCTGACTGGGTGGTCGAAGGTCCAGGCATTAACGCGCACCTCGCCTTTCTGCAGGCCGAGGACCAGGGTTTTATTTCCTTCTTCCACGACGGGCCCGAGAAGGACGAGCTCGCTCTCTTTTGAAAGCTGGACCTGCACGGATTTGGCCACGTTCAAGGCGAGGATGCTGTTCAGGCTCCGGATCGTCGTACCCGCTGTCAGGAATTCCAGATCGTCTCTCTTGGTGAACGAAGTCTCACCCGGAAGGCGCACAAGAAATGGTAGCTTTGTCGTGGCAACCTGGGCCACGATATCGCCCTTCTCGATTGCGGGGTTTCCGTTGCACGTGGCGAGAAAGACGGCGGCTGCCGCGGTTATACAGAAGAGGATCAAGAGTGATTGTTTGTGTCCGCTGTTCATATCGCCGCCGGCCATTGCCGGTTTCCTGTTCCAACGCTCCGAGCCATCCGGTCATTATAGCATCGGCGCATACCCCGACTTTGCAAAAAACATCGGGCACGGAAGCCGCACTCCGGCGCGAAGCTCTCCGCTCCGGCCGCCGGCTTATGCCGGTTCTTATCTTCGACGATCTTGACGGCCGGAGATCCTTCTGATACTTTCGCGATTCTACATGTCTGAGGTTCTGATTGAATCCCTCCGGAGGAATCGATGAAGGTTCTTGTCATTGGAAGCGGCGGCCGTGAACACTCTATCGTTCGCACCATTTCCCGATCACCACTCCTGACGAAGTGCTACTGCGCTCCCGGCAACGGCGGAACGTCGCGGGAAGCCGAAAACGTGGATATCTCTGCGGAAGAAACCCGGAGCCTTCTCGGGTTCGCCAAGGAGAGCGGCGTCGACCTCACCATCGTGGGGCCCGAGGCGCCGCTCTGTGCCGGCGTTGTGGACGCTTTCAAGAATGAGGGGCTCCAAATCTTCGGCCCCCGGTCCCGGGCCGCCGATCTGGAGGGCTCCAAGGCTTTCGCCAAGGAGCTCATGCGGAAGCACAAGATTCCGACGGCGAACTTCAGGACATTCAATTCCGCCGACGAGGCTCTCGCCTATGTGGAGAGCCTGCGCTCCTTCCCCGTGGTGATCAAGGCGGACGGCCTGGCCGCCGGAAAGGGCGTCGTTGTGGTCGAGAGCCGGGAGCAGGCCGAATCGGCCATCAGGAGAATCATGCTCGACCGCGTTTTCGGCGAGGCCGGCGACAGGCTTGTTATCGAGGAATTCCTCGAAGGGGACGAAGCATCGGTGTTCGCCGTCGTGGACGGCAAGACGATCACGATTCTCGAATCGGCCCAGGACCACAAGCAGGTTTTCGACGGGGGCCGGGGGCCCAACACGGGCGGCATGGGGGCCTACTCTCCGGCTTCGCTCATCAACGGCAAGGTCTACTCGCAGGTGGAAGACCAGATCATCGTGCCCACTGTTCACGCCATGGAGAGCGAGGGGCGTCCCTTCCGGGGCATTCTCTACTACGGCCTCATGGTGACGCGGACGGGTCCCCGCGTTCTCGAATACAACGTGCGCGGCGGTGATCCCGAGATGCAGGTTCTCATGGCCAGGATGAAAACGGATTTTCTCGAGATCGCCTTCGCAACGGCCGAGAACCGTCTCGATGAGGTCGGCCAGGTCGAGTGGGACCCGAGGCCGGCTGTTTGTGTCGTCATGTCATCGGGCGGATACCCGGGCTCTTACGAGAAGGGTTATCCCATCGGGGGCCTTGACGAGGCCGAGGCAATGGAGGACGTGTCTGTCATACACGCGGGCACGGCCTGGAAGGACGACGAGCTCGTCACCGCAGGCGGGAGAGTGCTGAACGTGATCGCTTTGGGCGATACCATGGCCGATGCCAGGAACAGAGCGTATCAGGCCGTGGAGAAAATCCATTTCGAGAACAGCCATTTCCGGAAAGACATCGGCGCCAGGGCGCTCGGGTTTGTGCCCGATTCCTTTTGAGCCCGGTCTTCGGCTTACGAGGCCGTTGAAAAAGTCATTCGGGCCGAAAGCGGATCTTTTGCGCCGGCTCTGCGTTGCCAAATCCTCGACGAATCCACTGATTCGCCAGCGGTTTGGCGCCTTGATTCGACATAAAATCTCTCGCTTTCGAACCCGAATCATTTTTTCAATGGCCTCTTACGGCAGATCTTTCAGGTATGAGCAGACGGCCGGAGGCAGTCTCTTGTCGTTTGCGAATCTCTTGAAGCGTTCCAGAAAGATCTTGCCGCCGATTACTCCGGGAGGGGGCTCGAAAGGCTCTCCCCGGGCTGCGCGGGCCATGGCGAGAACAAGGCGGGCCGCGCCTTCTCCTTCGCCGTATCGGAGGGAGCGCTCGGCGCTTCCACATGCCTTTTCCCACTCTCCCGCCTCGAGCCAGTCGAGGCTGATCGCGAGCTGCATGAGACGGAACGCCTCGTCTTCGCCCCCCTCGCCGAGCTCCCTCAGGCTGCGGGCGAGGACGTGGAGGCTTTCGGCGTTGAGGGGGAATTGTTCCAGGTAGGCTTCGGCATAGACCGCGGCTTCCCGGAACCGGCCCGCATCGAGCATCGAGTCGGCCCGCCGGAGGAGAAGGTTCGGCTCTGTTTTGTAACCCTCCTTGAGGAAAGGGACCGCGTCGCGCGGCCGTCCTGCTTTCTCGATGATGTCGGCGGCGGCGAGCTCCACGATCCGGTTCGAGCCCGTGAGCCTGAGCGAGCGCTTGAGGAGGCGCCTTCCCGCCGCGGCGTCTCCCGAGAGGAGCGCCAGGCGGGCCATGCTTCTCAGTGCGCCGGGGTGATTCGGATGTCTTTTCAGAACCAGGCCGAGCCGGTCGCGGGCGTTGTCGGTGAAGGACCCGCCGGCGTCGGCTTCGGTGCCCGCCAGCTTGGCGTCGATCTGGCCGAGGAAGTTGACAAGGTCGATGTTGTCGTCGTCGATTTCGACCGCACGTTCGAGCCGATCGTATTCGGCCTGTTCGATCGCCGAAGCGAGTCCCACGCCGGCAAAAACGAGGTCGGACCGGAAAGCGCGCCCGCCGAACCAGAGGAAAAGGAGCGCCATAAGGACACCGGCGGCGGCGATGACCCGAGTGGAAAATCCCGCCGGCTTGGCCGGCGCGGAATCGTAGCGTGCGGCGTCTATCATGCCGCAGGCGAGAAAGAGAATGACGGCCGTGGCCGGGTTGTGAAGGGGGGAGCGGACGAGACAGAGGAGACCGAAAGACGTGACGAGTCCGGCGATTCCGGCGGCGAGAAAGAACCGGTGTTCTCTCGAACCGCCGTCTGTCCGGCCCCGGGCGTCTCCGGCGGCGGCGAAGCTCTGGCGGAGCATGAGGAGGAGAAAGAGCGCGAGCGCGGCGGCCGCGCCGATTCCGCCCTCGGCGGCGGCCCACAGAATCTCGTTGTGCGGGTTTTCCACTTCGGTGACGGCGCCCATTCGGCCGCGGATCCGCGCCTCTTCAGGATCCCTGTAGCGCGGGAAGGCTGTGCGAAATCGTCCCGGCCCCGCGCCCAAGACGGGGTGGTCGCCGATCATGTCGAGCGTGCTTTGCCAGATCAGGATGCGGATCTTGTTTGTCGGGTATTCGGCGCTGAAGATCGATTCGTCCGTGTCGATGTTCTTGAAGGGCTTTGCCTGATCGGTTCGGAGGAATGCAGCCGCTGATGCACCGCCCGCAAGGAGGATGACGGCGAGAGCGATTCTCTTTCCCTGCAACGCGCCGGGCCTTCTGATCACAATGAAAGCCAATACACAGAGCCCGGCGAGAGCCGCGATCAGGCCCCCCCGGCCGCCCGTGGCATAGAGGCCGGCGGCGAGAAGCGGGAGGGACAGGATTGAAAGAAACGTCAAGAAGCGGGCAGCGCCCAGAAGACCGGCCGCGGCCAGGGGGATGAGAAGAGCAAAAACCTCGGCCGCTGCATTGGTGTTGCCGAGAGTGGAAACCGCTTTGCCCTCGGGATTTTCCAAATAGAAGGGCTCAAAGCCCGTTGTTTGCAGGACGCCGTAGAGGGCGGCCGCTGCTCCGGCCGCCAAAAGGACCGCGGGAATGGTCCACGGCCGCGCCCACGCTCCGTCGCGGACAGCGGCGGCCGTGACGGTGAGGACGATGAGCCCTGCCGCCGGACGGAACTCCTCCCAGGTGGGGAGGCTTGTTCGCAAACACGAGAAAATCATGAACGCCGGGATCATCATGGCCAGCATCAATGGGGGCGAGAGGGGAAGCCGGGACGAGAGGAGAAGCGATCCCCTGAGAGCGACGGCGAGCAGGGGGAAGAGAGCGGCCAGGAGAAGGCTCCACTTGATCCGGTCCATGTCCATGGCGCCGGGGTGGAAAAAGAGAATCGCCGCGGCGCCGGCAAGGCCGGGGATCAAGACCCGGATGAGAGAGCTGCCCCAGTGAACGGGAACAGTATTGTCAAAAGGTTTCGTCATTCAGCGGGGAATTCCGTTTAATTGGTCTTTCATGCGGGTTGTTGAAAAAGGATCGGGATCATGTCAAAGGCCTGTCGGAAATATCATGACCACGTCGCTTCGATCTACGACGATATTTACTCCTCGCCATACTGGGAATTCTATCACGAAATATCGTGGGAGCATATGAAGCCCTTTCTTCCGCGCGATCTCGCTTTCGAGGCTCACGATGCGGGGTGCGGCACGGGGTTGTTTGGACTGAAGCTGCTCAAGGCCGGTTACCGCGTTCTCTTCTCGGATATCTCGGCCAAGATGCTCGATCAGGCGAGGCGCAAGGTGAAAGAGGCGGGGTATTCGGGAAAAGCCGAGTTCCTGTTGCTCGATCTTTCCGACATGGCCTCTCTTTCCGACGAACGCTTCGGGCTCGTCTGCGCCCAGGGAGACCCCGTCTCTCTTTGCCAAAACCGGGGCCGCGCGTTCAGAGAGATCTCGCGGACCCTGCGGCCGGGAGGAGTGGCCGTTCTCTCCGTGGATAACCGTGCGGCCGGCTATGAGCACTTTCTCAAAAAAGGCGACATCGAGGGTCTCCGGAAATTCCACAGGGACGGCTTGATCACCTGGCTGGCCGAAAAGAAGGACGAGTGCTTCCCTTCCTTCACGTTTGATCCCGAGGATTTCAGGCGCATGGCAAAGACGGCCCGCCTCGAGACGCTCTCGGTCATCGGAAAGTGCGTTCTCCCCGTGCGGAAGCACCCGGCTCTCCTCGAAGACAAGAAGGCGCGGCGGGCGCTGGTCAAGATCGAGAAAAGCCTTGCCGCGAATCCGGCCTATTTGGGCCGCGCATCGCATCTGCAGGCAGTGTTCAAAAAGAGGGACACAATACGCGGTAAGCCGTAATGGGGTTGAGACAAAACCCCGACGTGAAGCTCGATCAACATTTTTTCTCCCCCTGTTTCGGGTGGGGGGAGAAA
>CAZWHE010000096.1:0-15741 GCA_964633825.1 uncultured Phycisphaerales bacterium
CATTTCATCCGGTGCGTCGCGGTCAGTGATATTACCTTTGCCGCGACAGGAGTCAATAAGTGGAACGGACCGCGGCTTTTTTCCCAAGGGGCCGGCCGGCAGGTGTGCTGTTATAAATCGCCTTGGAGGGATTTCACTCCAGAAGGATCATCGAGATCAAACTGGCGCCGTCCTTGATCTCGAACAACAGGCTCTCGAAACGCTCTCCCCAATCGGTCAGCATGACGGCCCGCATCTCGCCGTCGGGCAGACCGGCGAAGAGAATCCGGTCTCCGAACCGAATGGTCTTCTCTGGTTCGATCACGGACCCGTCCGGGGATTCCAGGTGGGGGAGCCGGACCCGGTCGGAACCATACGGCCGGTGTTCGAAGGTGGGAAAGTGAACCATGACGCCCGTATATTCCTGCATGGCGACGGTGAGGCTGTCGCCGGCCAGAATGTCGGCCAGGGGTTCGGCCACATGCCACTTGCCGCGCTCGAGATGGGGCTTGAATCTCAGGCAATACACTCCCTTTGCAGGCACGGGAATGGAGAAGGCGCCCTCATCGCCGGTGTGTGCCCTGTTCTCGAGGCTGAATGCTCCGTCGATCAAGAAGGAGCGCACCAGGACGCCTTTCAATGGAACGCCGGCCGAATCGGTCACGACGCCTTCGACAACCCCGTCGAGGGCCGAGCTGTCCGGCATGCAGAGGACAGCGCCCCCTTCGGCGTTGAATTGTTCGTAATCGAAGCGCGCTCTCGTTCCCGGCCTGCGCTTGATCTCGGCGCAGCCCTCGACGAAAACCGGCAGAGAGATATCGAAGAGCCCCTCGTCGTCGGTGACCCTCCCCCAGGCGATCTCCAGGCCGCTCGCTTTCTTGACCCTTCCCTCCACGCGTTCGCGCGCCAGCGGCACGCCCCGCTCGTTGACGACGCGGACGTTCTGATAAAGCCGCCCTCTCCCCAGGACGACGGCGATGGTGCGCTCACCGCCCTCCGAATCGAGCCGGATCAATTGGGGTCTCGCGTAATAAAGGTCGTGATGAACCACCTGGATCCGGGCGTGTCGTTTCTCTGGAATCGTGAGGTAAAAAGTGACGCAGCCGCCCCTGTCGGTGTACTCCCGCGGCAATGCCGGGACTCCGTCGATATCGATGGACACGAGCGCGCCGGCCACGGGACTTCCCGCGCGGTCGCGCACCCTCACGTTCAACCTCTCCTGGTGGATCTTGGCGAAAGTCAGGCACGGTGTTTCCCGGCCGCCGCCGGGATCGAACCTTCCCTTGAAGAACCGCCGGTCTTCGGGATCGGTCAGCCGCCGGGCATGGAAGGTGCGTATGGCGAATACGGGCTCTTTCTCGGAGAGCGGCAGGCGGACGCGGCCCGAGGCGTCGCTGACCGCATAGTAATCCCTTTCGGATTGGATGCCGAAACCACCCAGCGGCATGCCCGTTCCCTCTTCCACGGCGAGGGACAGCTTCGTGGTTGCCGGGGATTCGAGTCTGATCTCGCGCGGCAGCTTTCCCGGCGGTGTTTTCTTGATGTAATAACCGGGCGCGCAGACGCTCAAAAAAATCTGACCGCTTTCGATGACCAACCGCGGCAGGGTGAAGCCTCCATCGGCCCCGGTCAGGGCGCAAAGCTCGGCCATTTCCGCCATGGGATATTTCAGTGCCCAATTGCGCGTCTCGATCCTCACCTTGGCGCCGGCCACTCCAAGACCGGTCTTCGCGTCCAGGACTCTTCCTTTCCACCGGGAAGCGGGCGCCATGGCGATGCGCGCCGGCATGGATCTCCCGTTCCAGATCCTGAAGCAAAAAGTGTCGTCCATGCCTTCGGCCTGCACGTGCAGGCTCAGCGTGTCGGGAACCCACCTGTTGCGCGCGAGCTCCTGGTCGGAAACCTCCACGCAGCCGTTCCCGCCGGAGAGCTTCTCAACGGTCGGTTTCCTGCTCGAAACCTTGTAGAAGCGCAGAACGGCTCCCGATATGGGCTCGCCCTCCGGCCCGATGATCCGAATCCCGTGCACAGGGTCCTTGTCCATGTAGAAATTCCCCAGATCGAGCCGGCGATCGCGCGCCTTTTGCTGGAAGCGCGTTTCGAGATTCCGGTACCCCGGAGCAGAGATATAGAGCAGACATCGGTGAAACGTCTCCTGCGCTTCCAACGGAACGAAGAGAGAAAAACTTCCGTCGGCAGCGGTGTGAACCGCGCGGGATTTCTCGAAGGGCGGCCAAAATACGGAGACGCGCGCCCCGACAATCGGCCGGCCGCCGGCGCGCGTCTCGATCTTTCCCGTCACCTTCAGGTCGGTTGCCTCCGGCGGTGTGACGGCGATCCGCTCCGCATCGTCCGCGAAAGGGGAAAGGTCCCGGTCTCGCTCCTCCTCCGCCGGGAGTGCGCCGGAGACGATGCCGGAACGATCCGGCCTCGAGATCGTGCTTTCAGCATCGTTTCGGGCAATGAAGAGAGAATAAACGATGAAGGACACTCCGCCCACCAATAGAAACACGGCCCCCGCGCCGAGCAGAAACGCGGGATGTCCACCCTTGGTAAGCACCCCGGCCGTCCGAACCGCGGCCGCTGATGCGTTTGCCCCCACCTTCAACCCGGCGGCGGGCGCCAGGGCGAGGACCCACGACTTGGTATCGCCGTTGTACTTTCTGGTGAGCTTCTTGCGGACTTTCTCCAGGGACCGCCGCATCCGGGACTGAACAGCCTCCTCGCTGATCCCCAGGATCTCGGCGACCTCCCGGTTGGGACGGTTGTCGTAGTACCGCAGCAGAAGGGGCGTGCGGTGAGGTTCGTCGAGACCCAGAACCGCCTCGGCCACGATGAGACGGACCTCCTGCTGCGCCACGGCCTCGTCCGCGGGCGGCGCCCGCTCGGGTATGGAAACGGCCTCTTCTCGTTTTTTGCGGCGGTTCTCCCCGCGGCTCAGCATGCGAAAGCGGTTGCGGACCGCTCCCGCGATCCATGCCGCGGGATGGCGGATCGAGACGGCCGGACCGGTCAGAAAGGCGAGCCAGATCTCCTGTGCCACGTCATCGGCGTGATGCATGTCGGCGATGAGGGACCGCGACATCTCGCGGATGAATCGATCGCGGTTCAGGAGATCTCTCGATTGCATGGTGTCAAGGCCTCTGTGTAGCTACTCCACGGTCAACAACAGCAGGTTGCTCAGCACGCCCAGCCCGCCCCCGGTGTTGTTCAGCGGGCCGACGATCGCCTGAATGGGAAAAAGATCTCCCGTCGCGATATGGCCCGGCAGGGTCATATCCCGGATCAGGATTCCGTTTGGCGGGATGTTGCCGAGGCTCCACGTGTTCTTGATCGGCGGCAGGAGATACAAGTCGCCGTAGCGCGTCGTCTGGGGAGGGTCTTGGACGCCCGATCCCAGGCCGATGGTCACAGGGTCGCCCGGCTCGCCGACCGTTCTGATGCTGACGGCGCCGCCGGGAACGACCTCGCCGATGTGATAGAGGTGTATCCAGTACTCGTCGGCGCCGATGTCGACCGGTCCGCTGTCGCGCGGATCGTCTTCGAAATCGTTGTTCAAGATGACGGATGCCGTGTCGCCCGCGTCGATGCAGGGGGAGTCCCAGGTCAGGTGGTAATCCCCGCAGGACGGGTCGACGACGAGCGGATCGGCGTCGAAGTTCCCCGTGCCGGGCCAGCCGCCCTCCACGTCGCTGTGGTGGACAACGGTGTCATTGTTTTCGGCGTAGATCGCCGGATCGGTCGGCGCGGCGTTGTTCCAGACGATCGTGTTGGCGATTGTTGCGTAGGATGTATCGAGGCAGCAGACACCGCCGCCGCGCATAGCGCTGTTCCCTATGACGGTGTTATGGGTGAGGTACGGCTCGGACCCTTCGAAGGCGCAGATCCCGCCGCCGTCGTTGACGGCCGTGTTGTCGGCGACGGTGTTGTTGGTCATATGACCCCAACCCGTATAGAAATCATAGGGCATGTCCTGGCAGGATATCCCGCCGCCCGAATCCCCGGCGCTGTTCTTCGCGATGTAATTATCGGCGATCGCCGGCTGGAAATAAAAGAGATGGATCCCGCCGCCGAAGCCGTCGGCATTATTTTCCGAGATTGTGTTGCGCGTGATCGCCGTGCCCGATTTGGCGCAATGAACCCCGCCCCCGTTGCCGGCGGTCGTGTTGCCCGTGATGACGTTCTTGTAGATATAGCCCGAATTATAGTCCCGGCAGGATATCCCGCCTCCCTTTTTTACGGAGGTGTTGCCGGTGATGATGTTGCCCTGGATCGTCTGCTCGGCGTGCCAGCAGCAGATCCCGCCGCCGCTGTGGCCGGAGGTGTTGTTCGAGATGGTGTTGTCAATGACGATCGATTTGTTCTGAAAAAGATAGATGCCGCCGCCGTGGTTCCCGGCCGAATTACCCGTGATGATGTTGTTCTCGATGTACCCGCGCGAGTTGAAACAGTGGATCCCGGCGCCGTGCCACACGCAGGTATTGCCCGTGATGACGTTGTCGGTAATGGTGATGACGGGCACGGGATTGGGGGGCGGCATGCTGTTGTGGCATTCGATTCCGCTGACCGTGTTGTCGGCGATTGTGTTGCCCGAGATCGTCGGCGAGGCGAACGACGCGGTGGCGATCGCGCCGGCCCAGTCCATCTCGGACGTGTTGGCCGTGATCGAGTTGTCGACGATGACGGCCGATGACGCGTTGCAGAAGATGGCGGCGCCGCCTCTTTCGGACGTGTTGGCCGTGATCACGTTGCCCGATATCGTCGGCGCTGTGTCGTCCCAGCAGCGGATTCCACCGCCGTTCACGGCGTAGCCGTTCGTCACTGTGAATCCCTGCAGCACCGAATCCTCGCCCTCGGCGTTCTCGAAGATCACGACCGTGTCCGCCCGGCTCCCGTCGATGATCGTGGCCGCCGGACCTTGCTCGCTCTTTAGGGTGACGGCCTTCCCTGAGAAGTTGATGTTTTCGTAATAGGCGCCCGGCTTGACCAGCACGGTGTCGCCCGGGCTTGCAGCGTTGATGGCGTCCTGAATCGCGGTATAGTCGTCGGGTACGATGATAACGGCCGCAATCGCCGGTGTGCACACCAGGGTCAAGCACGCGAAAACAATGATTCTCCGCAACATGATGGCTTCTCCTATTGCTGTAAAAATCTTCTGTCAATCGTTCTTTCCCGGCGCCATCGTCCGGCAAACGGACGAGGTCCTCCTCCGGGTTCCTCCATGGAGTTGCCGCCCGAGGCTGTTTGCGGTCGTTCTTTTTTATAAATATTTATTATTATACAGGAAAACCGGTGAAACCGGTCCTTTGATTCTCCGCGGTAGGGGGCCGCGCATCGAGTGAACGGTGTTGGGGCAGCTTGGGAGGAGCCCGCCGGCCGGCCGCTCCGGATCAACCCTTCCCGAACTCCTTCCGGATGCGCGGCGCGAGGTCGCGCGCCCTCTTTCTGATGTCGGCTTCGTTGAGGGTCATCACTTTTTTGTTCCAGACGACGACGGCTCCCGATCCGAAGAGATAGAGGGCCTGGGTGTTGTAGGCGGCGTAGATAAGGTGGCCGGCCATGTTGTCTTTCCCGATCGGTGTGACGGGAGCGTAATCCATGACAACGATGTCGGCCCGGGCGCCCCGTTCGAGCGTTCCGACGGGAGTTCCCAGAAAGGACGACGCGGCGCGGGCGTTGACGCGGAAGAGTGCGTCCATCACCTCGCCGGGACCGTACTCGGGCGTTCCTTTCACGCCGCGCCTCTGCAGAAAGGCGGCCCGGAGCGTGGAGAGCATGCTCGACGTCATCCCGTCCGTGCCGAGGCCGAAGCCTGCCGCATCGGCCGGAAGCATCCCCACGGCGTTGTTGCTGTTCGATTCGGGGTTGTGGACGAGATAAGCGCCCGATCGGCGGATCATGTCGTGCTCGGCCGGCGTCAGGTGAACGCCGTGGGCCAGGATCGCTCTGTCGTCGAGGAGGCCGAATGATTTCAGCCTGTCGGCCGGTCCCCCGAAACCCTCTTTCCGGCAGAAGGCTGCGTCGCACGCTCCTTCGCCGCAGTGGATGTGGACGCCCGCTCCTTTGGGAAGTGCGCGGGCCGTTTTATCGAGCGACTCCTTTGAAAGTGTGAAGTTGGCGTGAAGGCCCATCGTGCCGCGCACCTGTTCGTCGTCGCGCTGCTTCTCGATGAAGCGCACGTTCTCGGAGATGGCGGCGTCGCGCGCGTCCGGGCCGTTCCTGTCGGAGACCTCGAAACAAAGCACGCCGCTCACACCGGCCCGGGTGACGCAGCGGGCGATCACGTCGAGGCTCCCGTCGATGAAGCCCGGAGATGAATGGTGATCGAAGATGGTGGCGACGCCGTGCTTCACCGAATCGATCACGCCGAGGAGGGCCGACACCTCGACGGCCTCCCTGTCGAGCGACCTGTCGAGGCGCCACCAGAGGTTTTTCAGGATCGATTCGAAATCAGCGACCCGCCCCTTGGGCAGAAGTCCGGCCGCAAGAGCCGAATAGAAATGATGGTGAAGGTTGACGAGCCCGGGAAGGATGAGGTTCCCCTTCACGTCGATGAACGGAATCCCGTCCTGCTTGATATCGCCCGCGTCGCCCACGGCCGCGATCCTGTCCCCCTCGACGCGGACGGCGCCGTTTTCGAAAAAGCCCGCGTCCCCGTCGAAGAGGGGGCCGTTGCCGACGACGAATGTTCTTTCGCGCTTTGTCATTGCCGCACCTCGATGAGCTTCTTGTCGATCTCGTCGACCCGGGCCTGTTCGGCGAGCCAGAACGCGGGGTCCCTCTGGGCGAGGAGCTCTTCCACCGTCTTTCCCTGCTGCTCGACCCAGGTGTAGTACTTGAGGTTGAACCAGCAGTCCTTGGCGTGATTCGTTCCCTCGCGGATCCAGTCGAGATCCGTGCCCCGGAAGATGGACGTGAGCCGGGAATGGGCTTCGCGCTCGTCCATGGCGCCCTCCGTCGCCGTGAGAGTTTCGAGGACCGAGTGGTAGCGGTCCACGGCGTCGGTGGCCACGGTGACAACGAGGTCGTCCTTTCCCAGGCCGTAGAACTTGCACGTCTTGATCGCGCCGAGGAGGTTGCACACCGACGAGATCCCCATGCTCGCGGCGAGATCAACCGCCGCCTCGGCCGGAATCCCTTCTTTCTGTAAAACGTCCGGCATCTCGACCAGGAGCTGGAGCCCCTTCTTGCACGCCATGTCGTCGATGCAGATGATGGCGTCCATACTGTCCGTGTTGTGAATCCAGGTGACGTGCTTGTCGCCGATTCCCTGGATGTCGTGCCCGCCGAAACCGTTGCAGTAAAGGGTCGGGCATTGTATCGGTTCGAGCCCGATCGTCCGCGTCTCTTCGTCGGCCTGTTTGAGGCGCTCGCCCGCCGCGATCGTGCCCGCCGAGCCCATGGCGGAGACGAAGGCCGAGACCCGGCCCTTTCCGATACCGTCGTTCTCCAGCTCTTTTGCGAGCTCGAGGATCGTGTTCCCCGTGACAAAGTAGTGGAAACGGTAATTGCCGAACTCGGCGAACTGGTTCATAACGCGGTTGCCGGGCTCGCGGGCCAGCTCCTTCGCCTTGTCGTAGATCTCCTTCACATTGCTTTCGCAGCCCGGAGTCTTGATGGACTCCGACCCGTAGGACGCGATTATGTCGAACCGCTCCTGCGACATCTCCTCGGGCAGGATGACGAGCGACGAATAGCCGAGGCGGGGGGCGACCCAGGCGCCGCCGATGCCGTAGTTTCCCGTGGAGGGCCAGACGAGCGTGTGCGTGCCCGGCTCGATCCGGCCCGTGAGCTGGTGCTCCATGGCGATCGAATAGGTGGCGCCCACCTTGTGGCTCCCCGTGGGAAAGTCCTTCGAAAAGATCATGACGATCTCGGCGTCCACGCCGGTCAGCTCGCGGGGGACCACGATGCGGCGCACCTTCCCCTTCTCGTTCTTCCAGGTGATGTTGTAGAGGTTGATCGGATCGAGGGGGTCCTCGTCCCTTGCCTTCAGGGCTTTTTCCCGATCCTTGATCGAGAGGGGATCGAGCATCTCGGCGTAGGTGGGTCCGAAGATCATGAATGGCTCTCCTTGCGAATGGCTTCGAGAACGCGCTCCGCTGTGAAGGGGGCGTGAAAGATGCGAACCCCCAGGGCATCGTAAATAGCGTTGGCGATTGCGGGAAGGGGGCCGTTGATGCCGATCTCGGAGACCGACTTGGCGCCGTACGGGCCGGTCGGCTCGTGCGTCTCAACAAGGATCGTCCGGATCTTGGGAAGGTCGGCGGCCATGGCGATCTTGTAGCGCCCGAAAGAGGGGTTGGTCATCATCCCCCGCGAGTTGAAGATGTACTCCTCGGTGAGGGCGAAGGAGATGCCGTTCGCCACGGCCCCCTCGTTCTGTCCCTCGGCCAGGGCGGGGTTGATCGCTTGGCCGCAGTCGATGGCGGCCACGTAGTCGACGACCCGCACGTCGCCCGTCTCACTGTCGACCTCCACCTCGGCGAAGTGTGCGGCGAAGGGCGGGGGGGACGCCTCGGTCGTGTGGGAGGCCTGGGCCTGGATCTGAAACTGGTCCCGCCTGTACGTGGCATGGCCGGCCACGGCCGAGAGCGGGATTTTTCCACCGGCTGTTGCGGCGTTTTTACCGGCTGATGCAGTGTCTCCGCCGACGGCGATGACGTGCCCGCCGCGGAGCGAGAAATCGTCCGCAGGCCTTCCCGTCATGGCTGCCGCGACGTCGAGGATCTGGGCCCTCACTTTGTCCGCGCACTTGCGGACAGCCTCGCCCGAGAGGTAGGTCGTCGATGAAGCGTAGGCGCCCGTGTCGAAAGGAGTCATGTCCGTGTCCGACGAGTAGACCAGGATCTTGTCCACATCGACGCCCAGGACCTCGGCCGCGATCTGGGCCAGGATCGTGTCCGACCCCGTGCCCAGGTCGGTGGCGCCCGCGAGGAGGTTGAAGGAACCGTCCTCGTTCATCTTGATCGATGCGGCGCCCATGTCGACTCTGGGGATCGACGATCCCTGCATGAGGCCGACCATGCCCACGCCGCGCGCCCTCGAGCCCCGGCTCGGGCTTCGGCCCCGCTTCTCCCGCCACCCGATCGCTTCGGCGCCCCGGCAAAGGCACTCGGCCAGGCCGCACGATTGGATCGTCATCTCCACGCCGGCCTTCCCCTCGCCCAGGGCTTCGAAGATGGCCGACGTCTCTCCCTCGCGGATGTGGTTCTTCAGATAGTAATCGACCACGTCGATCCCGGCGGCGCGCGCCATCATGTCGATCTGCTGCCCGAAGGCGAAGGCGGACTGGGTCACGCCGTAGCCGCGGTAGGCGCCGCCCACGGGGAGGTTGGTGTAGACCGACTTTCCCGTGAACCGGACGTTTTCCACCTTGTTGAAGAGGGGCAGCACCTTGGACCCCGCGTTGGAGAGGACGGTGAGGGCGTGCGAACCGTAAGCGCCCGTGTTCATCAGCACGTCGTGGTCGATGAATGTGATGGCGCCGTCCTTTTTCATTCCCGTGCGGGTCCGGATCCTCATGGGGTGGCGCGTGCGCGAGCTTATAAAGACCTCGCGCCGCGTGAGAACGAGCTTGGCCGGCCTCCCCGTGCGCAGCGTGAAGAGGGCCGGGATGTACTCGAGGAAGACCTCCTGCTTCCCGCCGAACCCTCCCCCGATGCGGGGCTTGATCACGCGGATCCGGCTGAGCGGGATCTCGAGAACATTGGCGCAGATCCGGCGCACGTGGAAGGGGACCTGCGTGGAGGTGATGATGACGAGGCGGTTCCGCTCGTCGAGGAAGGTGAAGACCGAGTGGGGCTCGATCATGCAGTGCGAGGCGAAGTGGGTCGAGTAGGTCTCGTCGAAGGTCGCATCCGCTTCGGCGCGGCCGGCCTTCATGTCGCCGATCTCGAGATCGACGCGAGCCGCCAGGTTCGGTCTCTTCCCGTCGGTGAATGAAAAGGGTCCGTGGTCGCCGCTCTTCTCGTGAATGGGGACGGCGTCGTCCGCCAGGGCCTTCTCGGCGTCGAGGACGGCCGGCAGGGGCTCGTACTCCACCTTGATCTTCGAAAGCGCTTCGACGGCGATCTCGGGTGTTTCGGCCAGCACGGCGGCCACGCGGTCTCCGGCGAAACGGACGCGGTCGTCGAACAGGACCGTGTCGTAGGGCGAGGGCTCGGGATAGCCCTGGCCGGCCGTGGTGTGAAGAATCCTTTCCACATTATTATATGAAAGGACGTGAAGCACGCCTTCCAGGGCCTTGGCCTCGGACGTGTCGATGGACGCGATGCGCGCGTGGGCATGGGGGGAGTAGAGGAGCTTGACGTGCGCGGTCCCGGGAAGGACGAAGTCATCGGTGAACTTCTCTTCCCCCGCGGCGAGGGCGAGGGCGTCGATCTTGGTGACGGAATGTCCCACAACGTCGGTCATTGTTCATTCCCCCCCGATTGCAGCCGGCCGGCGGCGAGCCGGATCCCGTCGATGATCTTTTCGTATCCCGTGCAGCGGCAGAGGCTGCCGTCGAGGGCCTCTCTGATCTCTCTCTCGCCGGGATCGGGCTCCCGGCCGAGGAGTGCGAAGGCCGCGACCACCATGCCGGGCGTGCAGTAGCCGCACTGGACGGCGCCGGTCTCGGCCAGGGCTTCCTGGATCACGTGGGGCGCGCGCTGGGTCCCGATGCCGCGCACCGTGGTGATGGTTCTCCCCTCGGCCGCGGCTGCGAAGACCATGCACGAGTTGACGCTCTTTCCGTCGACGAGAACGAGGCACGAGCCGCAGTCCCCGGCTTCGCACCCGCACTTGACCTCGCTGAAGCCCTTATCGCGAAGGAGGGAGAGGAGGCTCTGGTCGGGCCGGACGGCGTATCTCTTTTTTGATCCATTGATGACGAGCGTGACTTCCATCATTCCTCTCCTCCGGCGCGGGCGGCCGCTTTTTCCAGGCATCTTCTCAGATGAACGCGGAAGAGGGTCCTCCTGTAGACGGCCGAGGCGCGGCTGTCCGAGATCGGTTCGAATGGCGTCTCCGCGGCGACCGTGCGGAAGAGGTCGGGCGAGGCCTTTTGTCCTGCGAGGGCCTCTTCGGCGTCGGCTATGCGCATCGGTTTCGGGAGAGCGCAGGCTGCGGCGACGCGGGCCTCGTTGATCCTGTCCCCGTCGAGGGAAATGAAGACGGCCAGATCGAGGACGGAATAATCGAACCGCGTGCGCGCTGCCTTTCTGAAAGCGGCGCCGCCCGATTTTTTCGGAATCGAGATTGCCGTGACGAGCGATGTTCCGTCGAGGAGGTTTCTCTCGAAGAACTCGGAAGCGCCGTACCGTCCTCCGGCCGAACCCTCGACCTCGATCGACCCGTCGAGAGCGAGGAGAGCGGGGGGAAGGTCGCTCCAGGGCCGGGGCCGGGCCACCGATCCGCCCAGAGTGATCCTGTTCCTCAGGGAGGCCGAGGCGGCCAGCCCGGCGGCTTCGGCCAGTATCTGTCCGGGCGGGTTCGATCCCGCAGAGCGCGGCCGGTTCTTCGAAAGGGCGGGGTTCAAAACAGGCCAGGAGGAGAGCCGATCGAGGGTCACGCACGCTCCGATGCGATATGCGCCGCTCTCTTTCTTCATTTCATCGAGCGGAAGGAGGGAGAGGTCGACCATCCCCTCCACCTTGTCGCTTCCGGCTGTCATGAGGCCCGTTCCGCCGGCATGGGGAACGACTTTTCCCCTGACGAGGAGGTCGATCGCTTCGTCGAGTCTTTCCGGCCGGTGCCAGGTCTTGAGATTTCTGTACATAGGGTCATTCCTTTCCGCCCGATGGACGGCGGCCTTCTTCCATACCTCTTTTCAGCCCCTGCCTCAAGAGCTCGCCCGTCATGGCGCGGCGGTATCGGTCGGTCGATCTGATGTCGGTGATCGGCGCCGCTTCGGCTGCGGCGCTTTCGGCCGCCTTATCGATCAGCCGGGAAGTGAGCGCCCGGCCTTCGAGAAGACGGGCCGTCCCTTCTGCGGCGAGGACTTTGGGGCCGACGGCGCCGAGGGCGATGCCCACGTTATTCAAAGAGCCCTTGTCGAGGCCGCTGCAGAAGGCGACCGAAACCTTGGCGATCGCCTGGGAGCGGCGCGCCGCGAGGCGGCGGAAGAACTGGAACGGTTTCTCCGAGAGGTCAGGGATTCTGACTTCGACGAGGATCTCGTCCCGCTCCGCGCGGGTCGCGCCCGGCCCGGCCGCGAGATAGCGGAGGGGGAGGATGCGCTCTCCCCGGGTCGATGCGAGAACGACCTCGGTGTCGAGGGCGATGAGGGGCGGCACCGTGTCGGCGGCGGGCGAAGCGTTCATGATGTTTCCGCCCAGAGTGCCGCGGTTTCGGATCTGGGGGGAACCGATGAGGGCCGCGGCCTCGGCCAGTGCCGGCGCCTTCTCCCTGATGAGAGGATCCAGAGCGAGCCGGGCGTGCGTCACGAGAGGGCCGATCGAGACCGAGCCTTCTTTTTCCTCGATCTTGGCGAGATCAAGGATCCGGCCGAGGCCGACGAGCGCGCCGGGCGCAAAGGCGGGGCGGGGCTCGGTGCGGAGCGTTTCCGTGTGAAGATCCCTGTTGAGACGGGGGAGAATGTCCGTTCCGCCGGCAAAGGGGAGGGCCGACTCTTCCGACGCGACGATGCGGAGCGCTTCGGCGAGGGAATCGGGCTGGAACCACCTTGTCTTCATGGGCCGAAATCCTTCTCTTTGATCGCTTCCCAGACCTTTTCGGGCAGGGCGGGCAGGCTGTAAAGCCGGACGCCCACGGCGTCGCGGACAGCGTTAAGCACGGCCGGGGCCACACCCATGAGGGGCTGTTCCCCGAATCCCTTGGCCCCGTGCGGCCCGTCCCGAAAAGGGGCTTCGACAATGATCGGCTCGATCACGGGAACATCGCCGGCGCAGGGGATGATGTAGGTGGCGAAGTCGGGGTTGAGAATTTTTCCTTCCTCTGTGACGCTTTCTTCGGTCAGGGCGAAACCGAGCCCCTGCACGACGCCTCCCTCGATCTGGCCCTCCACCGACTCGGGATTGATCGCCTTTCCCACGTCGTGGGCGGCCCAGACCTTCTCGGGCGTCACTTCGCCGGTGCGCGTGTCGACGCGGACCTGCACCACGTTCGTTGCGAAAGAATAGACCTGGTAGGGGCTTCCCCGGCCGGCGGAAGCGTCCCAGTCGGTGGGAGGGGGTTCGGCCGTTCCCTGGAAGGTGATCGGTTTCTTCAGAAAGCGGCAGAATTGCGTGAGCCCGGCTCCGGCCGTTCCGGCTTCGGCCGTTCCGGCTTCGGCCATGGTATCTCGGGCCCGGCGGCAGGCGTCGAGTATGGCGTTTCCCGACATGACCGTTGTTCTCGAGGCGACGGTGGGTCCTGAATCCGGGACCCGCGCCGTATCGGTGTCGAACCAGGAGATCTTCTCGCAGGGGATGCCGAGGGCGTCGGCCGCGATCTGGCCGAGCACGGTGCGCATTCCCTGCCCCAGTTCGGTGGTGCCCACGGCGAGGTGCACCGTTTCGTCCGGATCGATCTGCAGAAAAGCCCCGGCGCGAGCCATGTGCTTCCCCTCTGCGCCGAGGCCGACCCCGTAAAAGATGGTCGAAAGCCCCATGCCGCGGCGCACGGGCCCGGTCTCTTTTTTGAATTCTTCTCTCTTTGTTTCCCACCCGCTCGATTCGAGGGCTTTCTCGAGGGTCTCGGAGAGGCCGCAAGAATGATCGAGAACCTGGCCCGCCGATGTCTTGTCTCCTTGTTTCACGATGTTGCGCTTCCGGAAAGCGGCCGGGTCCTGTCCGGCGGCGATGGCGAGCTCGTCCACCAGGGACTCCACGGCAAAGAGGGACTGGGGGGAGCCGAAGCCCCTGAAAGCACCGGCCGGCACGTTGTTCGAAGCCACTGCGCGCGCGATGATCCGGACGTTGGGGCAGGCGTAGGCGCCGGCGGCGTGTATCACCGAGCGCCAGAGAACAACGGGCGAGAGGGTGGCGTAAGCCCCGCCGTCGAGAAGGAGCTCCCCTTCGATGAATGTGAGCCGTCCCTTCTTGTCGCATCCCGCCTCGAGCTTCACCCGGGACCGGTGGCGCTTGCTCATGGAGATGATGTCCTCGTCGCGGCGGTAGAGGAGCCGGACGGGGCTCTTCGTTTTCCATGCCAGGAGCGCGGCGTGGCCGGCCACGAGGGAGGGGACGTCCTCCTTGCCGCCGAAGGCCCCGCCCGTCGGGGCCTGGCGGACCAGGACCTTCGAGAGTGGGAGCCCCAGTGTTCTCGCCAGGGCGGACCGGACGTAGAACGGGCACTGCATCGAGCCCGTGACCTCCATCCCTCCGTCGGGGAGGGGAATGGCCAGCATCCCCTGGGTTTCGATGTAGGCGTGCTCCTGGCAGGGGGTCTCGAAAGCACCCCGGACCAGGACCGCACTCTCTTTCCGTCCCGCAGCAATGTCGCCGTGACAGAGCCGGTGCGTGGTGAAGACGTTGTCCTTGGAATGGATCGCGGGAGCGTTTTCGTCGAGGCTTTTCCGGAAGTCGAGGAGCGGTGCGTCGGGTTCGTACTCGATCCGGATCGCCGAGAGGGCGTCTCTGGCAGCCCCGGCGCTCTCCGCGGCGACGAGGGCGACCGGCTCGCCGGTGTATCGGACCGATTCGCCGGCCAGGAGCGGCATGTCGTCGTGGATGATGGGAACGATGTTCTCGCCCGGAATGTCCTGGGCGAAGAGGACGGCCTTCACCCCGGGAAGCGCTGCGGCGGCCGAACCGTCGCGGATCTTGATCCGGGCCCGCGGATACGGGGAGCGCAGGGTCGCGGCGTGGAGCATGCCGGGGAGAGCCAGGTCGGGCAAGAAGCGGGTTTTCCCCGCCGCCTGTTCCCGGGCGTCGATCCGTTTCAGCGATTGACCCACACTTTTCATGAAAAGGCCTCTTTCATGTCGTCCCACACTTGTGTCCGCTTGATCTTATGACTGCTGCGGAAACGGATCAAGAGCGGAGCGCTCGGGAAATCACACCGGGCTGAAAGGAGTGAATGACCGCCGAAGGGGAAATCTTTTCCTGTTTGACAGAACCAGGAGGCTCCGCTCTTTTCGGTAGAACTCCAGCAGGGAAGCGATTTTTTTGTCTTCAGGCAGCATGGCGCCGAGCTCGGCGATCTCGGCCGCGATCGATTCGGGATCGCGCTCGTCGGCCGGGATGTTTCTGGCCGAGGGTTTCTCTCCCGGTTTCTCGATGATTTCCACCCGCTCCTGCCAGGGGAAGCGAAATGACCTGGCCATGAGTCCGACGATGTCGGGGAGCACGGGGCAGGGACGGCCGGGGTCGAGGCGGAAACAGAAGAGAGATTCGACGGAATTGCGGCCGGCTGTTTCCGCTTCCAAGCCCCGCAGGGCCTCTCCGTCGTGAACAATGAGAAGCTCGCCCGTTCCCAACCGCTTCGAAAAGCGGCGGACGGGCCGTTCCAGGAGGCTGCCTGCCGCCAGGGCAAGCGGGTAACCCTCTCCTTCCAGATGGCAGACGGCGCTCGGTTCGATCTTCATGCCCTTCAGGAAGGACTTGAGGAGGCGGAGGATCGCGCCGACGGCCGCGGCGTTCATTGTGAGGGAATCGAACCGGCCCGCGCTCTTTTCTTTTCGTGATTCCGCCAGGAGGACGCCGCCGTGCTGGATGAAATGCCACGTTCTGGCCGAGTCGATCTCGATGTCCTCGAGGCGGCGCTGGCGCTTGGCCATCAGCTCGAGGGCTTCCAGGCTGTCGTTATGGTCCCGGCCGGCGGTTTCGGCTTCCCGGC
>CAZWHE010000097.1:0-15703 GCA_964633825.1 uncultured Phycisphaerales bacterium
CGAATATCGGTCCCCACAAGCCACGAGTCTCGGCATCCTCCCCTTGAAACCTGACGATTCCAGAAGTTTCCGGAATCCTTCACGACAACGCATACGCAAAGAATTACGATCGCCGCCACCTTCCACATATATAACTGCTTTTACCAGCGTGTTCCTCCAATCTCTCCTTTAAGCCACAGATCGCCAAGACGGTATTTATCCAGCCATTTTTCAAGTTCATCTTTGTTCAAACGCCGCATTTTAGTTTTGCCGTCCTGTTTTTCACAAACGACCACATATTCCGGGTGTTCGGTCAATTCGTCCACCAGGATATCCGAGTGCGTGGTCACAATCAGTTGGCAACGTTCAGATGCCTTGACCATTAATCTCGCCAGGTTGGGCAAGACATCGGGGTGCAAGCCCAGTTCGGGCTCTTCGATGCAAACCAGCGGCGGCGGCTCGGGATGGCAGAGAATTGCCAGAAGGCACAAGTACCTCAGTGTGCCGTCGGAGAGCCGAGTTGCCGGGATATTGAACCGTCCCTGTCCTTCATCGAGATACAACTGAACCGCTCCACCAGAGATCTGTACATCAAAATCGTTGATTTCTGAGTAAAGGTCATTCAGTGCTTTCGAAATTTTTCCCTTGGCACCACTGCTGCGGAGCGAATTCAAGACCAAAGCTAAATTTTCACACGTCTCCGACAGATACTTTGTGGAAAGGTCCGCTTTTTGAGGCTGACGGGGTGGAGTATAGCGTCCGAACGACCATTCTCGATAGATACGGATACGTCCATAAACATCGGTTAGATGGGCCAGCGTTGGATAACGTTCCGGATCTTTGATTTGCGACAGTATAGAATGTTCCGGATCGATCGATTCGCGTTGAAGTGGTCGTTCTTCCGCATCACTGCGGTCAACCGGCTTCTCATACAAACGGGGATAACCTCTTTCCATCTTGTAGTAGCGATACGGATCATTATGTTCACCATAAGGATCCTGATTTTCAATCCTTTCCGACTTGACTTCAAACCGCTTTCCATGCTCCGTGAACGAAATGGAGTGTCGGATCGGCATGTCTGGTTGTTCCGGATTCATGATGATCGTTTCAATGGTGGCTGTGGGTGTTTCTTTTGCCCCTTTCCAGAGCCAGTCGTTTACTCCACCGGCCTCCTTGACCGGTGCCGCGAGGTCTTTGGGCGCCGCGCGCAGCAGACTGATTGCTTCGAGTAAGTTGGACTTACCCGAGCCGTTTGGTCCGATCAATACGTTCAACGGACTTAGGTCGATCTTTTCGGTGTCAGGTCCAAATGACAACATATTCTCCAGACGAAGTTCTTTCAACAAAGGTTCATTCATCAGAGAATCATTCATAATCGACACCTCCTGTACCTTGAACCATCATTTCTCCACCTCAATGTCGAGTGTTCGTTCTTTCGTCATCACATGGGTTTATTTGTGAGGTGCCCGCCTTGCGCTCTTATTATGTTTTCCGCAGTTATATGTTTCACATTCGTATGCAAATTCTGTCATTCAATGAAAGCGCTCATTCTACATAACTATTTTCAAGGTATATTACACTATATACATAATAAAAACCGACTTAAGCTCTGGTCAAATATCCCTTATCAGCGGATAAGCGAAACAATCGCTTCGATCCGCTTGAGACAACAAACCGGCCTCGCTGATCAGTACATGTCGCCGTCGCCCAGAGTGAAGAACCATTCGGTTCTCTCCGAGAGCCGCTCGTTTCCCCACTTGTCCACGAGCGATTTGACGATCAGGGTGTGAGGGGTGCCGCGCGGCACGAACCCGATGCTTCTCAGGTACTTGTATGCGGGAACGTGCTCGAGCATCCAGATGCTGATGCTGTCGGTCTTTTCCCGATAGAGGATTCCGGCCAGGCGGCTGATGAGGCTGCTCAACACCTGGGGATCTCCGGGATCGGTCATCAAGTCGACGACGAATCCCCTTCTGATCCCTTCCTCCACGTTGAAGCACATGACCAGGAATCCCACGCACTTGCCGTTCCTGTCGGCTTTGAAGATCTTGTAGTTTTCAACGGGATTGTCGCAGTAGCGCCAGTTCAGGTAGACCGAATCCCGGATGATCACGTGATCGAAGTCGGCCGACCATTCCTTCCAGAGGTTGTCGAAGCTCGAGTCGAAACGATCGATCTCGCTAATCTCGATCCCGGGGGACGGCTTGAGCCGGAAGGCGTCGACCGTTCTCAACCCCGCGCCTCCCAGAGCGCCCAGGGCGGTAGAGAGCGGGCCGATCTTGAGCCGTTTCTTCAAAAAGGGCGCGGGATTGATCACCTTGGCCAGGTTGTTGAGAGGACCGGCGTCGTTGAAGCCCAGGATCTTGGTCGACAGGCCGAGCGTCGTGGGAACGGCGACGCCGTAGATGTAAACGCAGCCGTTGTCGCGGGAGCTGTCCTCGGCCACACGGCAGAGGGTGCGGAAGGTTCTCAGCCCCTGGTGCTCGGGGGCGATGACGATGTCGCACGTCTGGCAGGCCGTCAGTTCTTCCGGCCCCACCTTGACCCGGCATGGGATGGACGCGATCTCGCCCACAACCTTTTCCTCGTCGAGGGCGATGTAGGCGTTGTGCTTTCCGGCGGGATTGTCGTAGTATTTCCACTCCCAGTAATCGTCTCCCAGATCCCTGTCGAACATCCTCTTGAACAGCGCCGAGAGCCCCGGCCCGTACTTCCGCTCGTACCGCTTGTATTCGAGCTTGGTTCTCTTGCTCTTTTCTGCCATGACTGCTCTCCCCGGGATCTGAAAAGACGCTCTCGAAAAACCACCACAACCGGTCAATATATCGGCACAACGGACACGATTCAATGAATCCGCACAAAGGGGATCCCTATCTTCTTCACGATTCTTGAATTTTATCGCCAAATATGGCTGAATCGAACCCCGCGCCGGTAGCTCCCCGCGGCGGCGGAAGCAAGGGAGAATGAAACACCTGTAATCGATCGGGACCCAGCCGTAGCATGGCCGAAACAAAATCCACGGGCGACAAGCCCACCCCGATGATGAAGCAGTTCAACATGGCGAAGCGGGAGCACCCCGACGCCCTGATCTTCTTCCGCATGGGGGATTTCTACGAGCTCTTCTATGACGATGCCAAGGTCGCGTCGCGCCTGCTCGGCATCGCGCTCACCTCCCGGTCGAAGGGGGACCCCGTCATCCCCATGGCCGGCGTGCCGGTCAAGGCTTACGAGCAGTATCTCTTCAAGCTGATCCGCGCCGGGCACAAGGTCGCCATCTGCGACCAGATGGAAGATCCCCGCGACGCCAAGGGGATCGTGGACCGGGCCGTGACCCGCATCGTCACCGCAGGAACGATCACCGAGGAGGAGCTGCTCGACGGCGCGCGGTCCAATTTCCTTCTCGCCGTGAGCCCCGGCACGGGGCGCGGCAGGGATTCGGCCGGGAGGCTGATGGGGCTGGCCTGGATCGACATGAGCACGGGCTCTTTCCACACGGCGCCGGCGGCGGCCGAAAACCTGACCGACGAGGTGACCCGGATCGAGCCGGCCGAGGTCATCTTTCCCGAGTCGTTCGCCGATCCGGCCGGCGAGCTCATGACCGCGCTCCGGGCCGGGACGGACGCCCCGCTCACGCCCGTGTCCGACTGGTCCTTCGAAGCGGGACACGCTCTCGACACGCTGAAGGAACACTTCTCCGTCTCGTCCCTCCGGGGATTCGGTCTGAATGACGGCGACGTGGGAATTCCGGCGGCGGGCGCGGCTCTCGAATATGTCCAAAACACCCAGATGGACAAGCCCGTTCAGATCAGCTTGCTCAAGCCTTTCGTCGGAACGGACCACCTCCTGTTCGACCGCTCCTCCCGATCCGCCCTCGAGCTCGTTGCCAACTCGCGCGACGGCTCGCGGGCCGACACCCTCCTCCACTGCCTCGACGGAACGAAGACACCCATGGGCGGCAGGCTCCTCCGGGAATGGATTCTCCATCCCTCGATGGACAGGGAGAGGATCGAGGCGCGCCAGAGAGGTGTGGAAGAGCTTTTCGGCAACCCCTCTCTCAGGGCCGACCTGGGCGAAGCGCTCTCGAACATCTTCGACATCCAGCGCATTACCACAAAAATTCTCGCCAACCGCGCCAACGCGCGCGACCTGGTCAACCTCCGGCAGTCGATCCAGATGATGCCCCTTCTGATGGAGATCCTGAAAAACACCTGCTCGGACATCCTCTTCGAGTGCCGGTCCCGGCTCGACACGCTCGACGAGACGGGCGCCCTTCTCGAGAAAGCGTTCACCGACAACCCGCCCCCCACCCTGAGGGAAGGCGGCCTCTTCCGCAAGGGATACAACGGCGAGCTCGACGAGCTCCGCTCGATCCGGAGCGAGGGCAGGGACTACATTCAAAGGTTTCAGGAGCGCGAGATCGAGAGAACGGGCATTGCCAAGCTGAAGGTGGGCCACAACAAGGTCTTCGGGTTTTACATCGAGATCACCAACGCCAACAAGGACCTCATTCCCGACGACTACATCCGCAAGCAGACCCTCAAGAACGCCGAGCGCTACATCACGCCCGAGCTGAAGGAGTACGAGGTCAAGGTGCTCACCAGCGACGAGCGCATCAAGACCCTCGAGTACAGGCTCTTCCAGGAGGTCCGCCAAGAGATCTGCGGCGAAGCCGAGATCCTCCAGCGCACGGCCGAGGCCGTGGCCGCCCTCGACGTGTTTCGTTCGCTCGCCGAGGCCGCCGCGCTTCACGGCTACGTTCGCCCCGTCCTGTCCGACGAGTCGGGCATCCGGATCATCGACGGCCGCCACCCCATCGTCGAGCTCGCCATGGACAAGGGCGAATTCGTGCCGAACGACATCGAGTTCGGGGCGGACCTCCGGCTCATCATCCTCACGGGACCCAACATGGCGGGCAAGTCGACCTATCTCCGGCAGGCGGCCCTCATCGTGCTCATGGCCCAGATGGGGTCCTTCGTGCCGGCCAAGTCGGCCGAGATCGGGCTCGTGGACAGGATCTTCACCCGCGTGGGCGCGTCGGACGATCTCACCCGGGGATCGAGCACCTTCATGGTCGAGATGGAAGAGACGGCCAACATCCTCCGCAACGCCACGGAAAGAAGTCTCATCATCCTCGACGAGGTGGGCCGCGGCACGTCCACCTTCGACGGCCTCTCCCTCGCCTGGGCCGCGTCGGAGCACATCCACGACAAGATCGGCGCGCGCACCCTCTTCGCCACCCACTACCACCAGCTCACCGGCGTGGCCGACGAGCTCTCCAGAGCCGCCAACCTGAGCGTGGCCGTGCGCGAGTGGGAGAAGGAGATCATCTTCCTCCGCAAGATCGTGCCGGGCGGCACGGACAAGTCGTACGGCATCCATGTGGCGAAGCTGGCCGGCATCCCGCCCGCCGTGATCGAGCGCGCCCACGGCCTCCTGAGGGAGCTGGAGCTCAAGAGCCCCGACCTCTGCGCTTCCGGCGGGAGAAAAGAGATAACGCAGGGGGAGGTTCAGCTCGGGCTCTTTCCCGCGGGCCCCGATCCCGTCCGCATGGAGCTCGCCGGGATCGATCCCGACGAGACCACGCCGGCCGAAGCCCTTTCTCTGATCAGGAAACTCAAGGACCTTCTGTCATGAACATCACAGACAACGACAAGGCTCTGGCCGCGCTTTTTAAAGAATCGAAGACCGTCGCCGTCGTCGGCATCGAAACGATTCCCACGCGCGATTCATTCCGTGTGGGCGAATACCTCCAGAAAGCGGGGTACACCGTCTTTCCCGTCACGCCGTCGGGCGAAAAAATCCTCGGCCTCCCGGCCATCCCCCTCCTCGAAGCGATCCCGGCGCCCGTCGACATCGTGGTCCTCTTCAGCACGCCCGAGGATCTCCCCGTCCATGTCGATGCCGCGATCCGGATCAAGGCGAAGGCGCTCTGGCTCCAGACCGGGCTCGACGACCAAACCGCGGAAGCCCGGGCATCGGAAGGAGGCCTCCGGGTGGTGATGGACCGCTGCATCAGAATGGAGCACGAGAGGCTGGCCGGGGGAGAGTAGGGTTTCTCAAAACGAATTCGTACTATTTCAGATCGAGCACGACTTTGACTTGTTCGGCCTGACCGGGTTCGAGGTGGACCACGATTTCACGGCTTTGATAGCCTTCGGCCATGACGGTTATACTCGATCGACCCAGGGGCAATTCTTCGAAGCGGGACAAACCCTTCTCGATAGAAAATCCACAGCCACTGACCTTAAACAAGACGGTATTATTGCATGATATGTAAATCTCCTTGTCTATCGATTCGGCGCTCCTGTCGACAACATCGAGAATGAGGACACCCGCGGGCTTCAGGGGAAGAGCTCCCAGATCGAGAATTTGACCGGCCGTTAGGTCAAAGGGCATGTAAATATACTCGAAATAACCCTCTGAGGGGTCGACCCTAACCCTGTATCGACCCGGAGGGATCAATCTCAAGCGGAAACGACAGTCGTTACTGTTGGTGCAAAAAGTATCTCTGGCGGTTTGACCGAGAAGATAAACACCGGCTAAAAATTCTTCGTCACCATCCTCATCGTTTGCACCATCGCCCGAAGACTCCTTCACTCCTCGAGGGACTCTCCCTGTCAGCTCATCGACAAGGCGGCCTCTCACTTCACCGCCCGGCAAGACCAGATCAACACGGTATGGACTGCCGGTACCGGCCGGAATGATCAGATCCGGCAAATAAATCCCGTATTCACTTTCTAAATTGATACACCACGACCCCGGCTTGAATCCCTTCAAAACGAAACAGCCGTCCGGGTCGGTGACAACTTCCAGAGCTTTTTCGGATTCGGAACCGGGAACAACGTGCGAAGAGAAATAGATATTCATCCCAACGGCCGGTGTCCCATCATAATTATTCAGGCTTCCCATAAGGGTGATTTCCCCTTCGGAAGGTGAAAGATCTGTGGGACGGATCACCAGGTTTGTTGTTTCATTCGGGAGGACCCGGACCCGGCGCTCCACATAAAACCGGCCGCCAAAGGATAGAGTGGCCGTCCAAGTACCGGGCTTGAGAAAGTCACTGCGCTCGAACGAGCCGTCCTCCCCGATATTACACAAGCCTTTGTTCTCTCTGCATCCCGATTCGTCGTCGAGACAGAGATTGAATTTCTGGAGAGCGGGATCAGTAAATCCCTCGAGAGAAAATGAAAGAATGCCATTCGGCTCCAGAACGATTTGGAAGTCTTTGATGACCTCGTTCTCGCTGACCTCGATCAATTCTTTTTCCCACTTCTGAAATCCAGATGACGAAGCTTCTATGGAATAGAACTCGGGAACGAGTCCACGCAGACAGAAATTCCCCTTGCCGTCGATGTAGGCACCATTGTACTGCTTCGCATATGGTATTTCATGATGGGCCATAATGTCGCATCGGGCTGTAATATAGCAGCTCGTCCCGACCAGCGGCTCACCCGTGCCTCCGTCGATCACCCGGCCGTGAATAACGGCCCCCGATATATGGATATCCTTCTCCATCAGCCCGGGGCCGAAATTCAGATAGTCCCATGCCAGCCGGTTCGACAAGCCCGGAAACGAAACGAACACCATATATGATCCCGGAATAATCTTGTTTTTTTCGAATCTTCCTTCGCTGTCACAGACGGCAATTCCAAGAAACCGATGAGGAGATTTCGAAAAGCAAGGCGGGGCAACCCATTGGACTTCCACCCTCCCGCCTGCAACGGGTTTTCCGTCATAGTCGAACAACGTACCGCACCATGTTGCGTATTCGTCGGAAAGACCGAAGTCGACCTCCACATCGTTGTCAATGATATCAACGGTTTTGATCTCCTTCGTGAATCCGAATGATTCGACTGTCTCTCCCGGAGGAGGTCCCGCATGAACATGGACCCGGCCGGGAAGAAGAGGCGCGGTTCGATAACCACCGTCGGGACCGCTGAAGGCGGGACGCGCGAGCTGTATATCTTCTTCTTCAGGAATGACCATGACCCCGGTGATCGGCTCTCCTCGATCGTCGAGAACCTTGCCGAACAAGCGGAACCCTCTTTTCAAACGGATCTCGATCTCTTCTCCCGTGCCGGGCACGGCCTTGGCATATCCCTCGGCAAAGTCGGGATGGAGAGCGGCTGCCACCATTCTCCAGCTCGAGTATTCCTCCGGGTCGAAGGAACGCAAGCCTTTCAGCGTGAACATTCCCTCCTCGTCCGTCTCCGCGCAGGGGACGGCTTCCCTGAAGCCGACAAGCGGGGCCCAGGGCTTCCATGTTGACCCGAAACCCCTATTCCAAGAGACACCCACCAATGCTCCGGTCACGGCACGGCCCGTCGCGTTCTCCACGACCCTTCCGGACACACTTCCTCCCGGATCGAGCTTGACCAGAAGATCGGATAGTTCGTCGTCATACAGTTCGCCGTCATCAGGCACCTGGAGTTGGAGGTAACTCCGACTTTGATAACACGAAGAGCCTACATATAGATAATAGGTCCCTTCCTGCGTGATCGGAATTTGGAACCGCCCTCTATCATCACGGACCGTGTCATAGAAGATCTTTTTGCCCAGAGCCCGGATTCCGTTCGGATCATTTTTTTTCAACTCTATATGAAAAGACCTCACCGGTTCGCCCGACACCTTGTCGATCACCCTTCCGGCCAGAACATATCCGGCAGGCACAATGGCCTCTCGATCAGGGAAACTGCCTGACGGATCCGCCACTTCAGCACTTTCGTAATCTCCAGATGCCTGGATTCGGCCGGATTCGCTGGCCTGCAAAACCTCAATGGGCTCAACAGCAGTTTCATCGCCGGCCGACCCTCTTTGCAGGCAAAAGATAACACCTGCGCAGCAAGCCGCGATCACGGCCGCAATGATCAGCACGAAAAGAGGTTTGTGTTTCCGGTCCATGGGCTTAACGAAAGCCGCGATATCCCTGAACGTAATTCAACAACCACCGCAAAATAAACAATCGAACGAACAAAGGAAATCGATCATGATCAAAATGTGAGCGATTCCCGCTGCCTTTAATGTACTTTTATATTAGCAAGAAGTAACTATTTCCCCTTCCGGGCTTTCTCGATCTTGGCCCACGTGTCGCGCAGCGTGACGGCCCGGTTGAACACGAGCTTCCCCTTGGCGGAATCGGGATCGACGCAGAAGTAACCCTGTCTCTCGAACTGGAACCGGCTTCCCGGCTCGGCCCCGGCCAGGCTCGGCTCGACGGGGCAGGCTTTCAGAACCTCGAGCGATTCCGGATTGAGGCAGGCCTTGAAATCCTCCTCCTCGGCCGGGTTCTCCTTGGTGAAGAGGTGATCGTAGAGCCGCACCTCGGCGTCGATCGCGTGCTCGGCCGAAACCCAGTGGAGCGTCGCCTTGACCTTGCGCCCGTCGGGTGCATCGCCGCCGCGCGTGGCCGGATCGTAAGTGCACCGCAGCTCGACGATCTCGCCCGTCTTCTCGTCCTTCACCACTTCCCTGCAGGTGATGAAGTAGGCGTACCGGAGCCTGACCTCGCGGCCGGGAGCGAGGCGGAAGAATTTCTTGGGCGGATCCTCGCGAAAATCCTCGCGCTCGATGTAGAGGACCCGCGAGAAAGGGACCTTCCGCGTTCCGGCGGCCGGATCCTCGGGGTTGTTGACGGCGTCGAGCTCCTCGGCCTCCCCTTCCGGGTAGTTCTCGATAACGACACGAAGGGGACGGAGCACGCCCATGACGCGGGGCGCCCGCTTGTTGAGGTCTTCGCGGAGACAGTGCTCGAGAAGGGCGATGTCGACTATGCTCTCGTACTTGGCCACGCCGACGCGGTCGCAGAGGGCCCTGATCGATTCGGGCGTGTAGCCGCGCCGCCTGAGCCCGCCGATCGTGGGCATGCGGGGGTCGTCCCATCCCGAGACACGGCCCTCCTCCACGAGCCGGAGGAGCTTGCGCTTGCTCATCACCGTGTAGGTGAGGTTGAGGCGGGCGAACTCGATCTGCCGGGGGTGGAAGACGCCGAGCTCGTCGAGAAACCAGTCGTAGAGGGGGCGGTGGTTCTCGAACTCGAGTGTGCAGACCGAGTGGGTGATTCTTTCGATCGAGTCGGAGAGGCAGTGGGTGAAATCGTACATCGGGTAGATGCACCACTCGTCCCCCGTCCTGTGGTGCGTGGCGCGCCGGATCCTGTATATCGTCGGATCGCGCATGTTCAGGTTGGGCGAGGCCATGTCGATCTTGGCTCTCAGCACGTGGGAGCCGTCCTCGAACTCGCCGGACCGCATCCGTTCGAAGAGGTCAAGGTTCTCCTCGACGGAACGGTCCCGAAAGGGGCTGTTCTTTCCGGGCTCGGTCAGGGTGCCGCGGTACTCCCTGATCTCGTCCGCGGCGAGGCTGCACACATAGGCCCTGCCTTTTTTGATCAGCTCCTTCGCGTAATCGTAGAGCTGCTCGAAGTAGTCGGACGCGAAGAAAAGCCTCTCCTCCCAGTCGAACCCGAGCCAGCGGACATCCTCCTTGATCGACTCCACGTACTCCGTCTCTTCCTTGGTCGGGTTGGTGTCGTCGAACCGGAGGTTGCAGAGCCCGCCCCCGTATTCCGAGGCGATGCCGAAGTTGAGGCAGATCGACTTGGCGTGCCCGATATGGAGGTAGCCGTTCGGCTCGGGCGGAAAGCGCGTGTGAACCCGGCCGTTGTTCTTGTTCGCCGCCACGTCGTCCGAGACGATCTGGCGGATGAAGTCGAGAGAGCGTTCAGAATCGGAAGGAGCCACGATTTTCTCCTCGCTGCTTTTTCGAATATTGTAGCATAGAGCCGTGCGGCGTCGACTTTCCCGACCGACTTCGGGTCCACCCGACTGATTTCGGGTCCACCCGGCTGATTTCGGGTCCGCCCGGCCGGTTCCGGGAATATCTCCGCACAAAAGAGCGTCACAGAAGAAGCGGGAGAGGTTGTACAGCCCAAAGGTTTCGATAGCAAGAGGTGAAACTTGGATTACCTGCAAACGATCGCCGACCTGAAGAAAAGGGAGGCGAGCGATCTCCATCTGGAACCCGGCCTCGCTCCCTCAGCGCGCATCCAGGGCGAGCTCAAGCCCCTGGGAAGCGAGCCCGTCCGGCCGGAAGAAACCCTGAGAATCGCACAAGACCTTTTGAGCGAGACGGAGTGGGCGGAATTCCAAGAGCGCCGGTCGAGCGACCTCTCGCTCATCCTGGCCAATGTGCGGTGCCGCGTTCACATCATGAAGACACATCGCGGCGTCGGCCTGGCGATCCGGCTCCTTTCATCCTTTCAGCCGTCGCTCGAGCGCCTCAACCTCCACCCCGACCTGGCCGGCCTGGTCAAGCTTCCGAACGGCCTCATCGTGGTGACCGGACCCACGGGCTCGGGGAAATCATCGACCCTGGCCGCCCTCCTCTACGAGATCAGCACCAAGCAGAGCCTGCACATCGTCACCATCGAGAGCCCCATCGAGTACCCGATCCTGCCCCGGCGCTCCTTCATCCGCCAGCGCGAGGTGGGCCTCGACACCCCCTCTTTCGACAGGGCGCTCCTCGACGCCCTCCGCCAGGACCCGGACGTGATCATGGTGGGCGAGATGAGGGAGCGCGAAACGATCCGGCTCACCCTCAACGCCGCCGAGACGGGGCAGCTCGTGCTGACGACGCTTCACGCGGCCAACGCGGCCGAGGCGGTGCACAGGATCGTGGCCGCCTTCCCGCCCGAGATCCAGGGGGCTGTCCGCAACCAGCTCGCCGGCTGCCTCATCGCCGTGGTGGCCCAGCGGCTGCGGTTCAAGAGCGACTTCGGAATCCGCGTTCCCGTCTGCGAGATACTGAGGACGGCGCACGCGACGAGGAACATGATCCGCCAGGGACAGTTCTTCAAGCTCGAGTCCGCCATCGAGACGGGCAGGGCCGAGGGGTGCTGGACTTTCAGGCGCTACCAGCAGTGGCTCGACGGCCGGACCGAATTCTATGTCCCCAAAAACAGCGAGACCATCGACCCGGACCTGAAGGGGGAGAGAAATTCGGTCAAACCGGGTCCGCTTGCCGAAGAAACAGACCCGAGCACCGCGCCGGAACCAGTCCTCTCAGGCCGCAACATTCCATCGGACGAGAGCGCCCCGTCAAACGTGATCGTCATCGACGAGCCCGAGGAGGAGAGCGTGGACGACCTTCTCAAGAAGCTCGGCAGCCAATCCCCGCCGAAGAAACCGCCCTCGAGCCGGAAAAAGGGGGAGTGAAGCGCCCGTCCCAGCCGGCCGGTCCGCAAGAACGTGATATTGCCGACATGATGATTCGGATTTCATCACTCCACGGTCGTGGCCGCCACATTCGTTACTTGACCATATTGCACGGCTTGGAGCCAGACTTCGGTTCCCGGAGGGATGTTATTGAAAATCACAAGGTTCCAATCGATCGATCCGGAAGAATCGGACCGGCCCGCGAATCCCTTTTCAGGATCGGCAAGGTCGATCCACACCTTCAAAGACGGAACGTATTTGGCGCCCGGCCCTGTGATGCTGTAGACCAGCCAAACATTCTTGTTCGGCAGGCCGTTCGTGATCTTGAAAGCAGCGGGTTGGCCGGCGATGAGAGGCTGAGGGTCGACCCACAAATAGAAGTACGACGTTTGATCATGGTAATGGGCGCCCATGTCGGCCCGCGTCCCGTCGGGATCGACCGGTGAGCTCGGGTCTCCGGCGTCGATGCAGGGGGAACCGGCCTGCAGATGATAGTCGCCTTCAAAGAGCGGATCGGCATCGATCATGCCGTCACCCCAAACGACGGTGGTATAGCAGTCGTAATAGACCCAGCCCATTCCCCTTTCCACGTCGGAGTAATCCGCCCGCATTGCGCTCGACCAGAATGGCCCCCCCGTGATCATGATCTGCGGTCCCTTTGCCGCATCGTTATCCCAGTAGATCGAGTTGGTCACCTTCAACGCGCAGTTTTCGCCGTAAAAACCACCTCCCCAATCGGCACGGTTATGGGCGATCGTATTGTTCATGTCGCGCATGCCCCCGATATTGTAGATTCCTCCACCATATTCTCCTTTATTCCCGACGATCGTGTTGCCCACAAGATCGATACGGCCAAAAAAGGAGTGGATTCCCCCGCCATAGTCGGCTGTATTGTTTCTGATGATGTTGTGATACATACGTGTATTGTGATCCGATTTATTGTAGATGTAAATCCCCCCGCCGGCACCAGGGCCGTCTAACAGATTATCCTCGATAACATTGTTCGAGATCGTCGGAGTGGAATAATCGGCGCATATCCCTCCACCCGCACCGCCCCCGCTGATCGTGTTGCGGCATATTTCATTGCGGGAAATTGTCGGAAAGGAATTATGACCATCGCCCAATATAAAGATCGCCCCGCCGTAGCCGGAGACGCCCACGCTGTTCTCCTTTATGACGTTATCGATGATAACGGGCGACACATTGTAGCCCACGGCAAATATTCCGGCCCCGCCTTTAGCGGTCGTATTTCCGGTGATGATATTTCCCGTAATCGTCGGTTTGGACGACCAGCAATAAATACCGCCTCCACATAAATAAGGACGCAGCCCTGTTCCGTTCGTGATCGTGAATCCCTCGATCACCGAATCCGTACTCTCACAATTTTTAAAAAACACAACACTCCCGGCCTGGCCCCCATCGATCGTCGTGACATCAGGTCCCTGATCGCTTTTGACTGCGATGGCTTTCTCTGAAAAATCAATGTTCTCGAGATAATAGCCCGGCATAACGAGAACAGTGTCTCCGCCGGTCGCAGCGTCGATCCCGTCCTGGATGTATCGGAACGGGTGCTGTTGAGAGCCGGTCCACGGACCCGAAGAGTTGTCATCGTCCACATACCAGACAGCGGAATGAGCCGATGAGCAGAAGAGGAACAGGGCGATGCAAAGAAAGAGATAACGCATTCTTCACTACCTCCAAACGAAAGAACAAACGAAACCAATCATGTATAATTCTAGATGCAAATAGCGGGCTTGTAACGGTTGGCTCGCACCGAATTATCCAACGATAATCGGAAACCCCCGCGTGGTGAACAATCCGTAATGCCGACCGTATTTGAGAGGCGGGTTGTGAGAGCGGCTGAAGCAGATCTCGGAGCAGCCCGCCCGTCCATCTGTCCAGGCCGCGGCGAACCGCTCGTCATCGTCCGTTTAATTTATTCTTTTCGTCTTGACATCCGATGCATATAATTGAATCATACCAATTATGAGAAATGGACCGGTACTTGATATCAAGCTCGACCGTTCATCGTCCCTTCCACTGACCCGGCAGGTGTGGGAGCAGATCGAGGAAAAGATCCGCTCCGGCGAGCTGCGCGACGGTGACAAGCTTCCATCTACTCGTGTGTTATCAAACAAGTTAAGCGTTAACAGATCCACCGTTGCATCAGCCTACCGCAAGCTGGAATCGAGGAATCTGGCCCGTTCGAGAGTGGGAAGCGGTACTTATGTGGTTTTTCCAAAGAAGGACCGACTTAAAGAATTGGATCGGTCCAATTATCGAATTCGTTTCACAGAGGGAACGGAAAGCCTCAAGAGGTTCGAGGCGGGCCTTCCCGAAATCGGATCTTCGCGAGCGAGCACACACAACTTCGCCGCTCTCGTTCCGGACGAAAACCTCTTCCCTGTCGAACCGTTCCGGGAGTGTCTCAACCACGTCCTCGACAGGGAAGGGGGCCGTGCGCTCCAGTACAGCGGCACTCTCGGATATCTTCCTCTCAGGGAGCTCATCGCCGAAAGGATGTCGAAAAGAGGATCGACCATCACGGCGGAAGGGATCCTGATTGTGAGCGGAGCCCAGCAGGGGATGGACCTCGTGTTCCGCTCTCTCCTCTCCCCCGGGGACAGGATCATCGTGGGCTCCCCCACGTACCACAACATCTTTCCCCTGCTGAGGCAGATGGAAGTGGGCGTAGCGTCCGTTCCCATCACCGACATCGGAATGGAAGCCCTTTCCCTGGAGAGGGTGGTGCGTGATCCCATGGTGCGGCTGATCTACACGATGCCCAACTTCCAGAATCCCACGGGCGTCACGGCGAGCCTGGAAAACCGCAAAAGGATCCTCGAGATCGCGTCGGATGCCGGCCTCCCCGTGCTCGAAGATGATTTCGAAGGGGACCTGGCCGGGGACGGCGACTGTCCGCCGCCCATCCATTCCATCGACGGCTCCGGACGGGTCATCTACCTGGGAACGTTCTCGAAGAGCCTCTTTCCCGGTCTCCGCGTGGGATGGCTCGCCGCCCCGGAGGAGATGACGGCCGTGTTCTCGGCGCTGAAAAAGGTGTCCGACCTCGAAAACAGCGTCCTGATCCAGAAAGCCCTTCACGAGTTCTGCCTTCGCGGGCACTACGAGAAACACCTCGACAGGGTCAGGAGGATCATCACGAAGAGAATGGCGGCGGCCTTCAGGGCCCTGAAAAGAGACATGCCCGAAGGCACATCGTGGTCCGAGCCGGGAGGCGGATTCGGCATCTGGGTCCGGTTTCCCCACGGAGTGAGATCGGCGAAGGTCAACGAGAAAGCCGCGGAGCGGGGCGTTCTCGTTTCACCGGGGACGCTCTTCGACAGCAGCGGCGAAGACCCGGGCGCGGTCCGGCTCTCGATCTCGCGCATCGACGAGCCCGCCATCGAGGACGGGATCCGGATCCTGGGGGAAATCGTGAAAGAGGAAGCCGCCGCTCCCAGAAAGACGAAGCCCGTTATCACGGAAACACCGCAGCACCTCTGAGAGGC
>CAZWHE010000098.1:0-15624 GCA_964633825.1 uncultured Phycisphaerales bacterium
GGAAACAACGCGGGCGGATACGGAGGCGGAATCTATTTTGAATCCTCGGACCCCGCAATCATGGGCAACACCATCTCCGGCAATGCGTCGTTGAGCGGCGGAGGGATTTACTGCGAATACTCCCATTCCGCAATGATCATCGGCAACACTATTACGGGAAACGACGGCAGTTATCACGGCGGCGGAATCTTCTGCGCCTCCTCTTCTCCGGCGATTACGGGCAACATCATCGAAGAGAACACAAGCCGGTACGGTGTGGGGATCTATTGCGAATTCTCCTCTCCAGTGATATCGGACAACACGATCAAAGGAAATACGGGCGACAGAGAAGGCGGCGGTATCTATTGCAGCGATTCTTTTCCCATAATCGACAACAACTCGATTACAGACATCGTAGTCGCCCAACCTTCGTGCTATAGCCGCGGCGGCGGAATCTATTGCACCGACTCGGATCCGTTAATATCCAACAACACGATCAGCCGGAATTCTTCCGATAAAAACGGCGGCGGCATCTGCTGTTACAGCTTTTCATCCCTCGTGATCAGAGACAACACGATCTCCGATAATGTGATTACGGACCATAGGGCCAACGGCGGCGGCATCTGCTCAGACGGAGCGATATCAACATTCACCAACAATATGATTGTCGGAAACAGCGCCGCCGACTCGGGCGGCGGAGTCTGGTCAGCAGATTCATCAGCGACATTCACCGGCAATACAATCGCCGGAAACAGCGCAGACTATGACGGCGGCGGCATCTGCTGCTATGGAACTCCCGCTTTTGCCAACAACACGATCGCCGACAACAGCGCCGCCAACTCCGGCGGCGGCATCCGCTGCAGTTCGGCGACAATAACCAATACGATATTCTGGAACAACACGGCGCCGTCATGGCCCGAAATCTACGATGATTCCGGCAATTCGGTGTTCACTTACTGCGATGTCGAGGGAGGCTGGCCGGGAACGGGCAACATCGACGAGGATCCCCTCTTCGCCGATCCCGGCATCGGCGATTACCATCTCGGCGCGGGTTCCGCGTGCATCGACGCCGGGGATCCCGGATCGCCCCTCGACCCGGACGGAACGAGGGCCGATATGGGCGCCTTCTATTTTGATCAGAGCGCGCCCCACCCCGACCTGGATATCACGATGATATCCCATTCCCCGGCATCGCTCGACCCCAACGAACCGCTGCAGATCTTCTATGCAGTCGAGAACAGTGGAAATGCTTCGTGCGGGACGGCCACTCAGATCGGTTTCTACCTATCGGCCGACGACATCGTCGGCACCGATGATATCCGGATCGGCGAGGACACGGTTCCGGACCTGAACGCCGGCGATATTTATTCGAACTCTATTTGGATCAACGTGGGTGATCATCCCGGCGAATGGCGCCTCGGCGGGTTTGCCGATTGGACGGACCTCCTCTTGGGCGTGGAGTTCGACAGAGACAATAACACCCACACGGCAGGCGTGGTCGTGATCAACTCTCTCCTTGCGGATCAGGTCAACCTCTCCGCTTCGGCGGGAGGTCTTGTCAATTTCACTCTCAATGCCGGTCAGGATTTGGGTGGAAGACATTATTTCCTGCTGGGCACCGCTTCGGGAAAAATACCGGGCGTCACCCTGCCCGGAGGCCGGACTCTGCCCCTCAATTACGACGGCTTCATGGCGTATTTACTGAACAACTATAACAATGCGATGTTCAGGGATTTCAGAAGATCCTTCGACAGCAGCGGCCGGGCATCGGCGATCCTCGATACGCTGGGCCCCTTCTCACCGTCAACCGTGGGGTGGACCCTGCATTTTGCATTCACGACGGAGCTTCCCTACGACTTCCAATCGAATCCCGTGGCGATTGATATCTCCTCCTGAAAAAAGAAGGAGCCCTGTTGCAGGAACACCCGCCGGACCGCCATAGCGGAATCTCCGGCGAGAAGGGGTTAAATGGTGCTGGGAGGGGGACTTGAACCCCCACTGGGTATAAGCCCAACTAGGCCCTCAACCTAGCGCGTCTGCCAATTCCGCCATCCCAGCATGATGACCAACGACCCGAAGGCCGGCCGCGCCCTGTCAGGCGGCCTGACAAGGTCTTTCAGCCGTCAAAGAGACAACCGAAAGAGAGAGGGAAAATTCTATCACCTCGGGGGAACGAATCCAGCCCCTTCGTCATTTATTTGAGCTCTTTTGCTTTGCCCTCACCGCCTAGGGGAACGCTTTTCCTTGTCGAGCACGGTTTCGAGCCGCACCTTCACGTCCATGTCGTGCCTGTTGACGTCGATGACCAGGGCCAGGCTCTTGAAGAGATCGAGCCACGCGCAGTTCTCGCGAAAAGCAGCCTCGTGCTTGGGGACTTCGGCGTCGAGGCGCTCCTCGTTGAGGCGGAGCATCTCCTCGTCGACCATCTCTTCGAGCCGGACCTTCTGATTGAGAGTCAGTTCTCTTTTATTGCCGAACGCGCCCTGTGCGAGGAGGCGCCTTTTCACCTTCTCCCTCTCGGCTTTCATCTGCTCGGTGGGAAGCTCTGTCTGGAGACAGGCCCAGAAATTGGCGTAATCATTGAGAGCGCGCCTGAATCCGTTGATATCCATGAAGAGGCCGAAGTTGCCGAACCCATCGATCGACTCGGCCGCCCTGGCAAAGAGCGGAACCCTTTCCAGAATGGGCTCGGGGCTCGCCCAGGCATAGACAATGTCCTTGATGAACTCTTCGGACGTGGCGATGACGAAATACCGGTCCCCCATCGTGGTGAAGGCGATCGTCTCGAGATCCTCCTCCATGCCGGCCGCGTTGATGCCCATGATGGAGCAGGTGTGGAAATTCTCGGTCCACTTCCACATTTCGTAGCCGCGCTTGCTTGAGTTCTGGAGATTGATGATCGTATCCACGAGAATCCGGACCTTGACGGGATCGTTGACTTCGAAAATGAGGGCGATGATGGGCAGGGGCTGTTCGAACCGCTCGATCGGTTTGTCCTTGGCGCGGGGGCGGAGGGCGAAGAAAACCTTCTGCCCGAAGGTCATGTCGAGATACTCGATGAAATCCCACGTCCCCGAAACCCGCCATTTCGGGTTGTGCCGGCTCGCCTCGCGGATGATATCGGTCACGAGACGGCGGAAATCGGGGTCGAGGTTCGTGTCGACAATCTCGAGGAATTCCCGGACGTGAAGCCTGGCGCATCCGGCCACAAAAATATCGTCGGGCAGCATGGAAGCGAGCTCGGTCATGCACTCCTCCATGTTCAGAGAGTCGAGGCCGAAGAAACCGGTCTTGGCCTCGGACAGGCCTTCCTCGTACAGCTCGGAGCGGGCATCGAGAACGAGGCTGTCCATCAGGTCGACCGTGCCCGTGAGATCGCGGAAAAAGAGGGGATCGAAGATCTCCATGGCCGTCATCACCGAGAAATCGATCTCGTTGGCTTTCCATTCCTCGTCAAAGGCGACGCGATCGAAGAGCTTCTCGAGGTTGACGTGGAAATCAACGAGATCCTTCTCCTCGTGGGAGACGGCCCCGATCTTGTCGCTGTATGTGCTCGCCCCCGCCAGACTGAGATCGTACGCGTCCTTGCCGAGAGAAACCAGCCCGGCCACATCGACCATGAGATCCTCGTCGTTTCCCACGATGATCAGGTCGAAGCAGCGCTTCAAGTAGTAAACGCTGCCGTCGGACAGGACGAGCGAGACGAACCCTCTCGGGTCCATATCGACGCTGCTCTGGGAAACGAGCGGGTCGTCCGCCATGCCGCGGACGAAATCCCAGGTCAGGAGCTCGAAGTAGAGCTTGGCCTTCCACGACCCCCTGAAGAAAACGAGATATTGCGAGGGGTTTCCTTCGTCGTCGAAGGTCCCGGCGAAAGCGACCTGCCGCCCCACCACGTCTTCGATGGGATCGAAGGGGACGGCCTCGATCTCGCTTTTAATCTGATTGAACAAATCGTCGAGATCCTTCCCCCCGCTCATCCTCCCGTAGAGCTCGGTGTTGAGAAAGGTTCTCCACTCGCGGTTCACCTTCAGGTCGATGTAAAAATCGGGGACGGGAAAATCAACGAAATCGTCGGAAAGATCGACCTTGCTCAAATAAAGATCCACACCCCTGGGGACGATGTTTTCGATGGGGCCGAAGTCTTCCTCGAATGGGGAAAAGAAAAGGAGTGTGAACATGAAATAGAGCAGCGGAATGGCAAAAACGAGAACGAGGAGCGATATTCTGATTTTCCTTTTCATCGATCTATTCCGGACAAACGACAGACCTCCTCCCGAAGCCTTCAGGCTTCTGGGACACTTTTCCCTACCATAATATTCCCACAATATGCGATTAATAAGGAACTTGTCCGGAATGCAACATAATATTTTGTCCCTGGAATCCGCACAATGCATATCACCTTCAAGAAGGTGCTTTCAGCGCTGATACCGGCCGGAATCCTGCTGATCCTCATCTTTGTTCTCAAGAACTCCCAATCGGACCGGACCGGCTCCTTCAGGACAGAGCTGACGCCCGACGAGATCGGCTGGATCGACGAAGCATCCTCGATGATCCTGACCGATTACGTGGACGAGGTCGACCCCGAAGCCCTCGCTTATTCCGCTCTGGAAGGAATGGTGACCTCTCTCGACGATTACGGCGCTTTCTACCGCCGTGACGACGGGGAGCGCTTCCGCGAGACGGCCGAAGGGAGGCACGCCGGCCCCGGCATCCGCCTCGATCCTTATGCGCGTGGAATCGTCGTCCGCTACCCCGCGGCGGGATCGCCGGCGGAACGGGCCGGGCTGCGGCCCGGGGATGGGATCCTCGAAATCGACGGGAAAAAGACGGACGGGATGGCCGTGAAAGAAGCCGAGTCCCTTCTCAGGGGCCCCGTCGGCTCGACCTGCCGGCTGGTCGTCCGGTTCGCCCCCTCTTCGGGTAGGGCCGGAGACGAGATCCTGGAAGTGGACCGCGCCGAGATCAGCGAGGATTCCATCTTCAACGAGCGCTTTCTCGACGAAAAGGCCGGGATCGCTTATTTGCGCATAAAAAACTTCAACAACGGGACGCGCGGCGCCTTGGACGCGGCGGTTCAGGCGATCGAGGAGCGGGGCGCGCGCTCCCTCGTCATCGACCTCCGCTTCAACCCGGGCGGGCCTTTGAAGAGCGCTCTCAACACGGCCAACCTCTTCCAGGGCGAAGGGGTGCTGCTCAGAACACGGGGCCGGGCGGCCGAGTCGAACCGCACCCACCGGGCCTCCCCTTCCCTTCTCGCCCACCCCGGGATCAGGCTCGTTCTCCTTGTCAACGGGTCCACCGTTTCGGCGGCCGAGGTTTTCGCCGGAACGCTCCAGGACCACAAAAGGGCCGTCCTCATCGGGTCCCGGACCTTCGGCAAGGGCGTGATCCAGACGGCTGTCACGAAAAACTTCGGCGAGCCCGTGGTGATCAAGATCACGACCGCCCGGTACTACACGCCCGAAGGCCGCTGTATCGACAGGAGCATGGGCGCCGAAGGCGGTTTAGCGGCCGGCGGGATCGAGCCCGATCTCTCGATCCCCATGGACGACGCCGCCCAAAAGGAGCTCAAGCGCTTTCTCAGAAAGCGGGAGGTTCCCAATCCCTGGCTCGAAGAAGCGCTCGGCGCGGAAGCGGCCGAAACCTGCAGGGACGCCCAGATCGAGGCCGCCCTCCGTTTTCTGAAAGGAGAAGAAACCGTTCCCCCTGTTGACAGCACGAAAGGGACAAAGTAAAACCCTTTCTTTTCTATGATATTTCCCCAATAATTGTGCGACGCAACCATGGAATATCGTTCACTTTCAGTTAGGAAGGCAAATAGATGGAAATCAAAAGACAGCTGACCGTATTTCTTGAAAACCAGCCTGGCATGATGTCCAGGATCTGCAGGATCATGAATGATATCGATGTCAACATCCTGGCTTTCACCCTTTTCGGCACGGTGGATCACGGCGTTCTCAGGATGATCGTGGACAGGCCGCTCGACGCTCTTCACGGCCTGGGCGAAAAGGGCATTCTCGTGATCGACACGGACATGATCGAAGTCGAAGCCAAGAGCCAGCCGGGCGCGCTCGACGAGATCGCCCGGATCCTGTCGAAGGCCAAGATCAATGTGGAGTACGGCTACGGAAGCACCGGTTCGCCCGACGGCAACGAGCGTTTCTATATCCAGGTCTCGGACAACAAGAAAGCCGCCGAGCTCCTGAAAGACAGCTTTCGCAAAACGAAAAGCCGGAAAAAGAACAAGAGCCGGAAAAAAAATTAACCTCAAAGCGTCAATCTTTCATGATCATCCTCGGCATTGAAACATCGTGCGACGAATGCGCGGCCGCTGTTGTCGAGGACGGACATAAAATTCTTTCAACCGTTGTTTCTTCTCAGGTCAAGCTGCATGCGCCTTACGGCGGCGTTATTCCCGAACTGGCGAGCCGGTCCCACCTCGAGACGATCCGGCCCGTTCTGGAGAAAGCGGTCGCCTCTTCGGGTGGAGGCCTCGACGATATCGACGCCGTGGCCGTCACCCGCCAACCCGGCCTGATCGGCAGCCTCCTCGTCGGCCTCTCTGCGGCTAAGGGCCTCGCCTTCGCGAAAGGGCTTCCCCTCGTTCCCGTCGACCACGTGGAAGCCCATGTTTACGCCTGCATCATGGGAGTCGACAAACCGGCCTGGCCCCTGGCCGCCCTCGTCGTTTCGGGCGGCCACACGAGCCTCTACCTCGTCCGGTCCCCCATCGATCTCGAGCCGATCGGCCGGACGCTCGACGACGCCGCCGGCGAGGCTTTCGACAAGGTCTCGGCCATCCTGGGGCTGGGATACCCCGGGGGACCCGCCATCGAGAAGGCCGCCGCAGGGAGCGCGAAATCGATGCGCTACAAGCTTCCCCGGCCGCTCCCCGCGGGCGGAGGCGGGCTCGATTTCTCTTTCAGCGGCCTCAAGACCGCCGTCCTCTACCGGTGCCGCGACATGGTTCCGGCCAAGAAAACGCTGGGCGAGCCTCCTTTCGATATGGAAGACGAAAAAAGCGTTGCCGCCATGGCGGCGGCGTTCCAGGAAGCCGTGGCGGACGTTCTCGTGAAGAGGCTCTTCCAGGCGGCCGGGAAATTCCCCGTCGGGGCCGTGGCCGCGGGCGGAGGCGTGCTCGCAAATTCCGTGGTGCGGGAGCGGATCGAGGCGGAAGCCCGATCCCGGGGCCTTCCCGCCTACCTCTCCCCCCGCGACCTGGCCACGGACAACGCCGCCATGGTCGCCGGGCTGGGATACCACCTCCTGGCCGCCGGCGGGCCGGCCGGGGAGGGAGGCGACAAATTCGGACTGGACATCGATGCCTGGGCCGGTTGAAAATTGAACCGCCTTGTCAGGAAAGCAGGCAAACATGAACGACAAAAAGCTCAAAAACCTTCTCCGCGACGTGGCACAGGGGAAAAAACCCGTTGCCCGCGCCGCGGAGATGCTGAAAGAAGTCCTCGAGTCGGCGGGCGGTCCGGCGGGGCACCTGGGATACGCCTGCGTCGACCACGAGAGGAGGGTGCGCTGCGGATTCCCCGAGGTCATTCTCTGTGAAGGAAAAACGGCAGCCCAGGTGGCCGGAATCGCCCGCGAAATCCTGAAGAGAAGCGACGTCCTCCTGGCGACCCGGGCGGTCTCCACGGTCGCGGCGCGCTTGAAAAAGATCGACAAGCGAGCCGCCTACAACCGGGCCGGCCGGTGCGTTGTCATCGACAGGAGAAAGTCGCCGAAGAAGGAAGGGCTCGTCGCCGTGGTGACGGCCGGGACATCGGACATCCCCGTTGCCGAGGAAGCCAAGACCACGGCATCCGTCATGGGAGCCCGCGTCGAAACGATCTATGACGCAGGGGTGGCCGGCATCCACCGCCTCATGAATCGGATCGATGTTCTGAAAAAAGCGCGCGCCCTCGTGGTGGCCGCCGGCATGGAAGGCGCCCTCGCCAGCGTGGTGGGCGGCCTCGTGGACAAGCCCGTGATCGCCGTTCCCACGAGCACGGGCTACGGCGCGTCCTTCGGAGGGGCCGCGGCCCTTCTCGGCATGCTCAACTCCTGCGCCGCCAATGTCTCCGTCGTCAACATCGACAACGGCTTCGGAGCGGGATACATCGCCGCCCTGATCAACAAGGGCTCAGCCTGATAAGATCAAGTCTCTCCGCAGAGCGCGGCGATGCGGTCCCGGACCATTTGGACGAGCTCTTTCATGTCGGTCGTCCGGACCGTTTTCGCGTCAACGGGCTCGCCGAAAACCATCTCGGCCCGGCCGGGGCTGAGGAGCCAGCCGTTCTTGTTTTTGATCCAGAAGGTCCCCTTCAAGCCCACGGGAACGATGTCGCACCACGCTTCCCTGGGAACGTAAAAGGGAAGCCTGTTGAAAGGCAGCATCCGCCCGGTCCGCGTCCGCGTCCCCTCGGGGAGGACGAGGATCGACGCGCCCTCGCGGACTTTTTTAGCCGCTTCTCTCATGCTTCTCATCGACGCGGCCGCGCTCGACCGGTCGACGGGCACCATTTCCACGCGCCTGAGAAAGCGCCCCCAAATCGGCCAGGAGAAGTGCTCGGCCGCCTCCATGCCGCGGTGCTTGCCGGGCAGATAAGCGGCCAGGATGAAGAGATCGAAGAAGCTGGCGTGGTTGGCCATGAAGACATGGGCCTTCGTCTTGTCGACCTTGTCCAATCCCGTAACGCGGACGCGCACGAAAAAAAAGGCCAGGATCACGCGCATGAGGGGGCGGACCCTGTCCGAGAGCCGGTCGGGCGACGAGAAGGTTGCGATGACGAGCAGGATCGGCAGGCAGACGAGAAGGCCGATGATGCCGCTCGTCCAGGCCGCAAGCGAGATGAAGAGATACACCTATCCTCCTCAGCACAGCTCGAGGAGACGTTCGAGAACGCTCTCGAACTTCTCCTGAAGAAGGGCGTGCTTTTTCCCGGGAGAGGGGCCGAACCGCTCCCTCGCGATTCCACGGATCGTTTCGTAGTACCAGACCTGGTCCTTCCGGCTCCCCCGCGAGATCTCCCAGGCGCTCCCCCCGCCGGCGTGGTGGCGGATGCACGAGAGGATGTTGTCGATCTTGTCGGCAAGGGAGAGCGCCACGGCGTCGAGAGGGGCTTTCCTCAGGTTTTCGATGTACCTCGTCTTGCGCTCCTTCCAGGTCCTCTTTTTCTTCTCGTCGCTCCAGCCCGCCTTGCTCGCCTCGGTGACGCAGCCGACGAGCTCGGCCACGCGGGGGCCGAAGAGGCTGCCGATCTCTTCGAGGGTGCGGTCCGTGTCTTCCACCACGTCGTGAAGATAGCCCGCGGCCACGATCTCCCTGCCGAAACCGGCGCCCTCGAGAATCCGGGCCACCGCTTCGGCGTGATCGAAGGCCCTCACGTCGCACCTCTTGCGGAGGTCGCCGCCGTGGGCGGCGTCCGAAAAGCTCCGGGCGCGCTGGATCAGGTCGGGTTCGATCATCATCAACGCGGTTATACCTCAACTATGTAAAAAACATCGAGCACAGGCGCGTCAGAGTGCGGCAGATGGGGCCGAAGAGCGTTTTTTCTGGGCCGTAGCGTATTTAACAATACGTGAGGTTCAGGAAAAACAATATTCGGCCCCAGATGCCGTACTATGGCGCGAGGTTCACCGGTCTGGGCCGATGTTTTTTGCATAATTGAGGTATACCTCGTATTGCTGAAAATTTCCGGCATAAAAGGCTGTGCCCGTCCCTGGTCGCGCTATGGAAAGACAAAAAAACAAGAGAGGCGTTGACGACGGAAGGGGCGGCGGGTTGGAATGTGCCCGTTCATTCCGGAAGGAGATCACCGATGCACTTTGTTCTCAACCTGGCCATTCTCCTGGCGACCCTCTTCGGAGTCGGCGACGAGCCCTACTCCCTGACCGTGCTCCACACGAACGACACGCACGGCCGCCCCCTCGCTTTCAAGCACGACGAGGGAACGGCGGGCGGCATCGCGGCGCGCAAGACCGCCGTCGACCTCATCAGGGCGAAAACGCCCAACCTCCTCGTTCTCGACGCCGGCGACGTGTGCGACGGCATGCCCGTTTCCAACATGAACGGCGTGGAGCCCGACTTCGCCGGCATGGGCCTCGTCGGGTACGACGCCCTCGCCGTGGGCAACCACGAGTTCAGCCACGACGTGAAAAAGATCCTGCGCTTCGAGGAGCTGGCGGGTTTCCCCTTTCTCTGCGCCAACCTCGTCCGCGAGTCGACGGGCGCGCACCCTTTCAAGCCGTACGTGATCAAGGAACGGGGCGGCCGCACGATCGCCGTCCTCGGCCTGATCACACCCGAGCTCGAAACCCTGACCTACAAGTCCCGGTTGAAGGGGCTCAAGCTCCTCGATCCGGTCGAGACGGCGAAGGAGTGGGTCCCCAAGCTGCGCGAGAAGGCCGACCACCTCATCGTCCTGTCGCACTGCGGCTACGGTTACGACAAGAACGCCCTGGCGAAGAATGTGAGCGGCATCGACCTGATCGTGGGCGGCCACTCCCACACGCCCCTCACCCGGCCCCGCCGCGTGGGCGACACGGTGATCGTCCAGGCCGGCTGCCACGGCCTCTTTCTCGGCAGGGTCACCCTTCATTTCAAGGGGAGATCGCTCGACAGGTTCGACGGCAAGGAGAGCGGCCTCATCCCGATCAACTTCACTCCGAAAAAGGAGAAGAGCTACCGAATTCTCGGCCCCTTCGACGAAGACCCGGAGGTCCTCGCCCGGCTGAAACCCTACGAGGAGAAGGTCTCGGCCCTGCTCGGCCGGGTGGTGGGCGAGGTGACCGAGCCGGCCGGGGAGAGAAAGAAGGGGTGGCTCGACCGCCCCTTTCCCAACCTCGTGGCCGACGCCATCCGCTGGAAATCGGGCGCCGACTGCGCCATCCAAAACACGGGCGGCGTCCGGACCCGCCTCGATCCCGGCCCCGTCACGGTGAACGACGTGCTCACCATGCTCCCCTTCGACAACAATGTCTTCGTGGTGAAGCTGAGGGGGCGGACGATCCTCGATGTTCTCAAGCACTCGGTCTTCACCATCGAAGAGAGGCCGCGCACCTTCGGGGCCGTGTCGGGCATGGAGGTCGTGATCGCGCCCCGGTCCGACAAGATCCTGTCCGTCGAGATCAACGGCAGGCCGCTCGTCGAGGAGAAGGTCTACAAGGTCGCCATCAACTCGTACATGTTTCAGAGGGGGGACGGATACGTCCAGTTCGCCGACAACGAGGGCGTCATTGACCTGGGCTTCAAGTACTCGCAGCCCCTGATCGATTTCCTCGAAGAGAGAAAGATCGTCACCCCGGCGGCCGAGGGGAGGATCAGGCTGAAATAGAGAACCCGGCCGGACCCTTTGCGGCCCGGCATGGGGCTTGATAAACACCGGCACTGCAAAAAAGGACTGAAAGATGGCGCACATCGTGGTTCCCGAAGCGGAAGAGATCCTCGACAGGGAGTTCCCCGTCCTGGACAAGGGGTTCGTCAGGCTCGTCGATTACCTGGGCGGCGACCGTCGCATCGTCCAGGCGGCGCGCGTTTCCTACGGCGACGGGACCAAGTCGGTCCGCGAGGACAAGGGGCTGATCAACTACCTGATGAAGCACAGGCACACCTCGCCCTTCGAGCAGGTGATCCTCACATTCCACGCCAAGATGCCGATCTTCGTGGCCCGCCAGTGGGTGCGCCATCGCACGGCGCGGGTGAACGAGATCTCGGGCCGGTACAGCATCATGAAGGAGGAGTTCTACGCACCCGCCGAGGACCAGGTGCGATTCCAGAGCGAACGGAACAAGCAGGGCCGGTCGGACGAGGAGGTTCCGGCCGAGATGCGCAAAAAAGTGATCGAGATCCTGAAAAGGGACCAGGCGCGCGTCTACGCCTCCTACGACGAGCTGATCAACGACAACATCGCCCGCGAGCTGGCGCGCATCAACCTTCCCCTGAGCCTTTATTCGGAATGGTACTGGCAGATCGATCTCCACAATCTCTTCCACTTCCTCCGGCTCCGCATGGACCGGCACGCCCAGTTCGAGATCAGGGTCTACGCCGAGGTGATGGCCATGATGGCCAAAGCCGTGGCCCCCCTTGCCTACAAGGCGTTCGAGGAGCACGTCGTGCACGGCGTCGGCTTCTCGAGAAAGGAAGTGAAGGCCCTGCGCGCCTTGGTCACGGGAGATACGCCGAAGCTCAAGGAGAGGGGAATGCGCGAGCTCCGGGAGAAGCTCGGCCTCGATGAGGAGGAATGACGGGCGGGATGCCGTGCTATGGCGCGAGGTTCACCGGTCTGGGCCGATGTTTTTTGCAGAGTTGAGGTTTACATCGCTTCGTTGAATTCTTCTCTGTATCTGGCTACGCTGGAGACACCTTCCAATGAGGCATGATCCATCACAATGATCATGAATGCTTCGTCCGGCACGCCGTCCCACTGGCACGACAATCCCCGTTTCGAGGCAGGCTCGAATCCAAAGCGTGGATAATATTCCGGATGCCCGAGAACAATAACAAACGGGCAGTCCTGTTCTCGCAAGATTTCCAGCCCGCGTTTTACGAGCCGCGATCCTATTCCAAGCCGTTGTTTGCCGGGGAGCACGGCCATGGGCGCCAATCCCATTCCTTCGATTTTCCTCCCCGAGGAATCGACGACGACAGGACTGAACAGGATGTGCCCCACGACACGATTCTCATCTTCCGCCACCAAGGAAAGCGAGCCGGGGCAGTCTTGGCGCAATGCGTCAACAATATTCGCCTCTTCAAGCGCTCCAAACGCCTGCTCATTCACCTTTCGCACTTGCAGAATATCTTCCTTTTTTTCGATTCTTATCAAGACCATATGTTTTCCTTTGCTGAACGGCGAGCTAGCCGGTTCCGTCGGGCGTCCGGTCGGGCGCCATTTGCTTCACCGCTATTTCCACATGTCGTTTTATATAGGCATCCTTGCCGTCGCAATACCTGCTGCCCGGAATCCCGAATTCGCCCATCGGCGTGTAACCTATAGCACTCATCTCATTATTCATCGCATCGAGCGATTCGAGATCCGTGACCTCAACAAGAATATCGATAATCGGTTTGGCGGCCAAGCCCGGCACAGCCGTGCTTCCTATATGGCGAATCCTCTCGGCCACCTCTCCGAGCACGCGACAGAGGAGTGTCTGTTCCGTCTCGAACAGCTTTGGCCACGCCGGATCGTAATCGACGACTTCAATTCTTCTCTTGTTCATCTGTCCTGTTGGCCGAACGCCCACCATGACGCGCTGGAAACGGCCGCCCGAGCATGGCTATTTCTTGTCACTGACCATTTTTTTGTCGGGGAGTTATTCGATCGATTCCATCTGTATTCTGAACCATTCCTCTGTTTGCACCTCGGTTCCATCGGGCATTCTGATGACATACGCTTTGCCGCTGGTCGAGGAGCGCGAACCCGCGACCCTGATGAAATCGTCCGCTGTTTTGATCTCCAACTCCTTCCATTCCCATTTTTCCCTCATGTGGGTCATTGCATCATCCAGCGTGTACTCTTGTCCATTGCGGATGAAGACGGCTCCGGCAAGCTGCTCGAGCGAGGCGATAAGGGTCTCGATCTTTTTTCTTTCCAACAGCAATTTATCCAATTCAGATGCGACCGGCCACAGCTGAAATGTTGCACTGTCTTCCCCCACCAGAACGTTCGTGAGTGTTTCGAGTTTGATCTCGTACATATGACTGCCGGCTGTGAAGGTGACCACGTCGTTCTCGCGAAAGGACCGGGTCGCAATGATCTCAGGACCGTTTTGCCAAGACAAAGTGGTCATGACCTGGCCTCTGGTGATGTCATCCAGGGTCAGCACCACCTTCCCGCCCGACGCCGGCAGCGCGGTCGTTGACCGCTGCGGCACGGTGAATTCGACAGGCTCATCGAGCACGATAGGGGCGGTGGGTCCGGAGGCGGCCGGCCACAATTGAAACCGCGCGCTGTCTTTTCCGATAAGGAGGTTTGTCAGCTTCTCGAGCTTGATCCTGTAAGTATGATTGCCGGCTGCGAAGGTCACCACGTCGTTCTCGCGAAGGGACCGGGTCGCTACGATCTCGGAACCGTCTTGCCAAGACAAAGTGGTCAGGACCTGGCCTTTGGTGATGTCATCCAGGGTCACCACCACCTTCCCATCCGAACCCGGCAGCGCGGTCGTCGACCGCTGCGGCGCGGTAAATTCGACGGGCGCATCGAGCACGATAGGGGCGGCAGGCCCGGAGGTTGGGCCCTCGTCCATTCGTCCCAGGCAAGACACGGTTATCAATGCCAGTGCTATGATCGCTACACTCTTCATGATTTATTTTCTCCTCAACGACGCATCGAAAAACTGCGGGCGCTGAAGGCGACCGTCTGCTTCATCGGCTTATTAGATCGCGGCGGTTCACTGCTGAGCCGAATACAGATCGGTCGAAAGATACTTCAGACCCGAATCACAAATCAGGGTCATAACGGTCCCGCCGGAGCCGAGCCGCTCGGCCACCCGAAGGGCGGCCAGGACATTGGCTCCGGAGGATATTCCGCCAAACAGCGCTTCTTCTCTCGCCAACCGCCGCGTCATCGCCTTGGCGTCCGACGTGGACACCGTCAGGATCTCGTCGACGAGATCGCGGTCCCAAAGCGGAGGAACGAAACCCGGACCCACGCCCTCGATCTTGTGAGCGCCGGGAGCGCCGCCGGACAGAACCGGAGATTCGGCCGGTTCGACCGCTACGATCTCGATCTCGGGATTCCGGTCCCGCAGGATTCTCGCGACCCCCGTGATGCACTGGGCCGTGCCCACCGCCTGCACAAAGGCATCGATCCTTCCGCCGGACCGGTCCCACGCCTCCTCGCCCAGCGGAGCGTAGCCGGCTGCCGCGTCGACGTTGTTGAACTGGTCGGCAAAGAACGCACCCGGCGAATCGCTGAGCTCCGCCGCCTTCGCGATCATCCGCCGAATCAGCTCTTTGGTGGTGCGGCCCTCGTCGCTCCGGATCTCGATCACGTTCGCTCCCAACGCACGCATGTGGTCGCGCTTCTCTCGGCTGAAGGCGTCCGAAGTCACGAGGGTGATCGAGAATCCCCGAGCCGCGCATACGAACGCCAGGGAAGTCCCGGTGCTGCCCCCTGTGTATTCAACAACGGTTCCCGACGGCGGCAGCCGCCCCGACTCCGCCGCGCGATCAACGACGGACAGAGCCATTCGGTCTTTCATGCTGCCCGTCGGATTCTGACTCTCGAGCTTCACGAGCACGCGAGCGTATCCGTCGGGGACAACGCGCCTCAGCCGCACGAGGGGGGTTCCGCCCACGGATCCGATGATGTTGTCATCATGCAACATTTTCGCACCACTCCTCCTGCCGCGATCCAACGTCATGGATCAGCGGCGCGTGCCGGACGGGCTGTCGGGTCGTGCGGCTGTTATCCGCCCAATTCGCGACTCTACCTTGTGAGCTTGGCACGCAGAACCTCAAGGGAATTCTCGTCACAACGGGTTATCCGTATCTTGCCCTCCCGGATGATACATCGGAGCTTGTGCATAGTCACGATCCCGCCATCGAGGATGACTGCGACGCGTTCTCCGAGGTGTCTGGTGGTGAACTCCTCGAGCGCCTTCACATAATCACGCGCAAGGGTGACGCTGAGCAGGGACCGCCCGGTTCCA
>CAZWHE010000099.1:0-15427 GCA_964633825.1 uncultured Phycisphaerales bacterium
CCCCAACATTCTCGACACATCCGACGAGGCAAGACGTGTCATGAGGGAATACGAAACCCTTCGAGGGATGAGCGCCGTACCGATGAGTTATGTCATCGATCGACAGGGAAAGGTCTTTGACGCATGGTACGGATATGAAAAAGGAAGGGCGGAGAAGGTTCTCAAAAAGCTGGGTTTTGAATGAGAGTTTGATCTCTCTTCCCCCAACCACGCCCGCATGGTATGATCCACCACGTTACAGTATCACGGGCTCGGCAGTTGACGCGGGATGAGCTGCATGAGTACCTCCAAGCCACGTCTGTTTTGGTTGATCGCGGCCTTCGTCGTGCTGGCAGTTGCGGCGGCGGCTGTCTTTCTGCTGGGCGATTGGGAGACAGGGGGAGATGTTGAGAAAACCGGCCTTTTTTCGCCCCCGCCGACCGCGACCGTGGATCAACCGGATCAGGATCTCTTGCCCGCAATTAAAGAAACCGCTGCGGGCCCGTCCGATCCAACCGAAGACGAGATCGCCAGGGAAGCGGTCAAGCCCGCAGGGCTTTTCATCACGGGCCGGGTGACGGACAAGGCGACGGGTGATCCGATTCCGGAGTTCCACCTCAGGCTCGCCAGGAGAATAGAACGCTTCCATCCTGTCCCGGATTCCACGGAGAGAACGATTCGAGACGAGCAGGGCCGCTTCGCGATTCCCGTCGACTCGAGCGGCAGATTTACTCTCTCTGTCAGTACATCACATTATCAACAGTATCGCGAAAATCTGGCTGTCATTGCAGAAACCGGGGATCTTCATATCGAGCTGGAAGCCGGATCGTCCCTGGTCGGTCGCGTGGTCGACGACTCCACGAGCGCACCCGTCGCCGATGCATTGATCGTGACATCGACAACACGGTCGAGCGATTTGCTGGATAGACTGATCTCGAACAGCGATATACAGTCCGGTGTGAATGCAACAACGGATGAACGCGGCTCATTCACGCTCAGAGGGTTGGCGGACCGGAATCAAAGGATCATGGTTCTCCATCCGGATTATGTCCAGGAAGTGGTCGTGATCGATCCGGAAAAATATGGAGAGATCGAGTTTCGCCTGGAAACGGGTTTCAGCGTTTACGGAACCGCTTATGACGATTCGGGAAATCCCGCTGTCGGTATTGTTGTCACGATGATGCAGGGGGGCGGAATAGCCCGGCCTGCAGTGAGCGGATCCGACGGCTCATACCGGACGCCGCCAGCGTCGGCGGCCGATGTGATCCTTCATGCATATCCTCCTTTCGGTGAAACCGTCGAGTCGTCCGGTTTCACCCAGGAAGAAAAGATGGCCGCGATCATCGATAGAGATGTGAAGGTCGACTTCGGTCCTACAGGTGAATACGCGACCTGGCGGGGGCGCCTGATAATCGACGGCGAGCCCGCGGCCGGAGGCAGGGTGCTCGTGAGAATAGGAGGCTCTCCTTACAGTAAATATCGAGGAGTTTACGTGAACCGGTGGGCGATCACCGATAACAAAGGCCGGTTCGAGTTGCGAAAGCTCTATCCCTTGGAATACGACGTCAGTGTCAAGTTAGCCGAAGGCTCCTTCCTCTATTGGGGGGAATTCGCGATCGATGAACCCGGCGTCATCGAAAAGGACATCGTCATCACGGGTGGTGTCATCAGCGGCATGGTTGTGGATAAAACAACGGGCCGGCCTTTTCGAGAAAAGAAAGCCTCTATCTCCGCACAGCTTGTTCCAACGGATCCTCATCCTGTCATCTGGAATACGTATTTTGGATCGGACGTCGATGAACAGGGCCGGTTCGTTCTCCGCGGGCTGCCGCCGGGGACTTATCATGTTGAAGCGTTTGTGCAGGAAGCACCTTCCCCGCCGGCAATGTCCGTCAAGTTGGCCGAGAACGAGGTGATCGGCTGCGTCCGCTTCGAAGTCCCGGCATTCGGAACGCTCAGACTCAAGATCATGGGCTTTCAGGAAACAGATCGTGAAAAACTGTCGCTTCGCCTGGAATCCGACAAAGGTCCGAAACGAAGTGTGCACAGGCTCTCATACGATCGGGAAGGGTGTTACGGCGCTGTGGAATATCTCGAAACCGGCGAGTGGTCGGCGAAGCTGCTCTATGAATCCAAGGCTCAGGTTATGAGTGATTTCCAGATCCATCAGTCACAGGTTACTGATCTTATGATCAAGAGCATGGAACTGGAATCGTTCTCAGAGAATTACAGTGTTTGCGGAAGCCTCAGTTACAGCGATGGATCCCCCGTGGCTGGTGCTTCGCTTCATTTTTCAGCAGCCGACATTCGGGACCGGCAGGTTAGAAAAAAATACGATCGGCAGGTGACCACTGATGCCGGAGGGCGATTCCGTCTTGAAAATCTTATTCCCGGCCGATGGAGCGTGTGGGCTTCTATGAACGATAGCAGCAAAATCAGGCTGCAGGATCTCATCATTCTCCCGAAGGCCGACAATCCCATCTCCTTTGATCTTGTCCTGTACTCTGCGAAGGTGAGCGGAACTTTGTTCGATCGGAGGCAGGACATCCCCCTCGCCGACACCGGCCTGTACCAGCATGTTTCCCTGATCGATGGAAAGACCGGGACGTACGCGGCATATGTGTATAAACAGAAAGGATCCGGCTTCGAGTTTAACGGTCTGCCCGAGGGGACCTACACTCTTTCCGCGAAGGTCAAGGGTTACGCCGATTACACGCAAAAGGGGATAACCGTGAAAGAAGGAGAGAGCCTCGACCTGGGCAGGATCGATCTCGATACCTGCGGTGTTCTGATCCTGGAGCTCCAGAACTTCGACGAACAGTACAAGAAGATGATCAACGTCACCTGCGGGGAAGAATCGTGGGCCTGGTATGACATGAAAGAACTCGCTTCGTGCCGGTATTCCATGCAGAATTTTCCTCTAGGCGATGCGAAAATCAAAATCGAAGCGCACGGTTACAAAGGAGAAGATGTTTCCCTTTATTTCGAACCCGGCGTGCCAACGGAGATTTGCGTCGTCCTCGAACCGAAGTAGGGAGAATCGAACAATGAGAAACAACAAATCACTATTCGTCGTTTTCGCAATCCTTGCAGCGGCCGGCCTCGCCGCGGCGGCCCCGGCGGACAAAGTCGATGTGCTCTCTTACAAGATCGATGCATCGATCGAGGCGGACAGGATCGTTTCAACGGTGGTTCTCACGATTCATTCAAAAAGCTCCGTCAGGAAGCTGGAGCTCGAGCTGGCCGGCGCCATGAAGATCGAGTCCTGCCGTCTGAACGAAATCGATGTCCCTTTCGAGCGGGCCGGCTGGGACCTCGAGCTCGATTTCAGCGGGGTCGGCGCGCCCAAGGGCGAGTTCTCCGTCGTTTTCGATCTGGAAGGCAAGCCTTACGTGAAGTTCAGCAAGAAAAGGGGCGGCTTCGTGCGAACGAATGTCTGTGCCGAGCACGCCTATATTCGGAGCCAGTATGCCTGGTACCCGCGGCGCGAGCATGACTCGGCCAGATACGATACAAGCCTGGAGGTGAGGAAGGATTGGATGGTCCGGACAGCCGGCAATCTCGAGGAAAAGCGCGACAAGAACGGCCGGATGCTCTGGCGATACGTTCTCGACGAGCCGGACAGGGGGATCGGCCTCGCGGCCGGCGACTACGTCGAAGTCGAGCACGAGACAAAGGGCGGAATGACGCTCGACGCCATGGTCTTCCCCGGGCACGAAGGGGGAGGCAGGGCTCTGCTCGCTGTCGCCGACCGTGCCATTGATTTCTATTCGTCCCTCTACGGTCCCATCGCCAAGGGGCGTTACACCCTTGTCGAGGTTCCGGCCCCCTTCGGAAGGGGAAGCGGATACGGCGAGATCGGCTACGCCCTCGTGGGAGCGGGTGCATTTGAAGAAGAAGGGTCCGCGTCCTTTGCGGAGTCGCTCGTTGCGCACGAGGTTTGCCACACCTGGTGGGGTCACGAAGTGAGGTTCAGGCATTTCGCGAGCGAGTCCTTTGCAACCTATGCAACCAATCGTTACATGGAAATGGCCAAAGGAAAGGAGATCGCGCGGGAGGAGCGCTGGAAATTCGTCAATAAGATCGTTTCCACAATACCGGTTGGCGAGATTCCGCTCGACGAGATCCGGGACTGGGGCGGAAAATTGAATCCGTCCGTCTATCGATCACACGCCTACGAGAAAGGGGCCATGCTTCTTCACATCCTCGAGAGCGAGATGACGCGCAAGGCCTTCGATGCATCGGTGAGGAAGTTTTTCGAAAAGCACAGGGGAAGCCTCATCGATTTCAACGTCGTCCGGAAGGACCTCGTTCCGTCGAAGTGGAAATGGATCATCAACCAGTGGGCCGAGCCCGGCATCCCCCAGATCCGGGAAGAGCACGAGACAAAGAAATCGGGATCATCCTATGCCGTCAAGGGAACGCTCTTTCAGGAGGGAACGGAAAAGCCTTTCAAGATGACGGTCTGTCTTCGCGCTGTGAAGGGGGAGCGGACATTCGATCACAAGGTCGTGCTCAAGAAAGGAAAGGCTTCTTTCAGGTTTACCTGCCCTTTCGAGCCGGAGGAAATCGTGATCGATCCGGGGTGCGACATCATCTGCCGGGCTGCCGGTCTCGAGGATACGGAGACGCTTAAAAAGAATATATGGGATGTCGTTAGCAATCCGGGCATGGGCGACAAAAACGCTCTCAAGCGAACGATCAATAACATCCGCAAGCTGATCTCCGCCGGGATCGAACACGAAAGCTCGTACCACACCGCCATGGGCCGCTGTTTCTTTCGCATGAATGATTTCGATGAGGCGAAGAAAGAGTTCGAGATCGCTCTCAAGGGCGGAGGCGGAGGACCATTCCACAGGACATGGATCTATTTGAGGCTCGGCTGCATCGCTGATGTCGAAAAGAAGCGGTCCGATGCGGAAACATACTATAACAAGGTCTTGGCTTTTCCCGATAAACCCAACCATGAGTTCCAAAAGGAGTTAGCGAACAGATTTCTTGAAAAGCCCTACAAGGGTTACGAAAAAGACGGATAAACGGAAAAGAAGACCGCAGTCTTCGTAGGAATAGCAGCGATATCGGATACTCCCGCATGCCGACGGACTCCAGGCTCCCAAAGCGTCTCCTCTCAAAAATCCGACTCCTTGTCATTCTCGCCGGAATCGCCGTTGCATTCTTTACAGGCTGTGGCTTTCTCGGCGGCATCCACTGGACCCTCGATGTGGCGTCTCATTTTCGGCTGCAGTATTTACTCCTGGCAGCGGCTTGCCTGGCCGCGCTCATCGTTTTCAGGATGTGCCGCCCGGTTGTCGTCCTCTTTCCGGCCGCGGCCCTGGCCGCCAACCTGGTTGTGATCGTGCCTCTCTACCTGCCGGCGCCGAGGCCTGCTGAAAAGGGCTTGGGCGGGCACACGCTGAGGATCCTGGCCTTCAACACTTGGAGATTGAACGACAACAGCGACGAGGTCATCGTCTTCATTCAGGACTGCAAACCCCACATCGCATTCATTCAGGAAACGACCAGGCGCGTCAGGCAGGACATAACACGGCTCGCGGGCCGGTTCGAAATCCGAATGACCAAGCACAATATTCTTCTCGTGGCGCGGGATTCCGGCGTTCCGCTGGAGATTCTGGATATCCGAGACGGCCCGCTGGAAGGAGAGCGCTCCATGCTCCTCGACGCGCGCTTCGGAACGAGGCGCTTTAAGCTTCTCGGAGCCCACCTCCCGGCGCCGCGCAAACACGCGGTGGAGAACGCCCTCCAGTTCGAACGGATGGCGGCCTGGTACCGGAACCAGAGCCTGCCCGCGATCCTCATCGGCGATTTCAACGCAACGACCTGGAGCGCGGCATTCCGCAAGCTCATGCGCAAGACGGACCTCCATAACTCGCAGATCGGATTCGGCGTTCAAGGGACGTGGTATTCCCGCTGGCCGCTGGGCCTCAACGCCCTGCTCTGCATTCCCATCGATCACTGCCTGCATTCCCCGATGTTCGAGACCGTCATGCGGAGGGTGGGACCGGCCACGTCTTCGAATCACCTTCCCCTTCTGGTCGAGCTGATGTAACGGATCCGGCAAAGCCTCTCACGTCCCCGTAATCTCAATGAGACGTTGCATTTCTCAGACCGTTATTGATATATTATTCCCGGTCTCGATCATCACACACCTATGGAAATATCACCCGCGACGAACTGAACAGAGGAGGTCTCTCATGAAGTATTCGCTGATTCTTGCCGCCCTTTTCGCGTTCCCGGCATCCGGTTTTTCGGCCACTCTCTACGTTCCCGACAACTACGCATCGATCCAGGACGCCGTCACCGCCGCCGTGGGCGGCGATACGATCATCGTCAGGACCGGAACCTACTGCGAAAACATCGACTTCCTCGGAAAGGCCGTGACCGTGAGGAGCGAGTGGGGACCGGCCGCCACGACCATCGACGGAATGAAGACGGGAAGCGTGGTTGTCTTCCAGAGCGGCGAAAGCGCGGGTTCGGTTCTCGAAGGATTTTCGATCACGAACGGCGAGGCTCTCCAGGGGGGCGGCATCTGCTGCTCTCACTCTTCGCCCTGGATCGAGAGCAATATCATCTCGAACAACACAGCCGTCTCGGGCGGCGGGATCTCCTGCTGGAACGCCGACCCCGATCTCATCAACAACATCGTGGCGGCCAACATCTCCGACACGGGAGCCGGCATCAACTGCGAAGCCTCCTCGCCTCTCATGACGAACAACACGATCACGGGGAACAGGACGAACGGAATCGCCGGCGGGGGCGGGCTGCGCTGCATCGGATGCTATTCGGTGATCACGAACACGATCATCTACGGCAACTTTGCGCCTATCGATCCCGAGATCAGCCTCGACGGTGCCAGCAGCCTGACGATCACCTATTCCGACATAGGAGGCGGGTGGCCCGGAACGGGCAACATCGACGCCGATCCCGGTTTTGTGGAGCCCGCCATCCTCGATTTTCACCTGACCTGCGATTCCGCCTGCCGGGACAGGGGCCTCTGGAACGCGCCCTCTATTCCCCGGAAGGACTTCGAGGGCGATCTCCGCGATCCCTGCGGCATTCCCGATATGGGCGCCGACGAGTTCAGGCTTCACCTTTATTTTACCGGGGATTTCGTTCCGGGCGGAACGTGCGATGTGAGGGTGACGTGCACGCCCACCTGTCCCGTCAGGCTCGGTCTGGGCTCCGGGTATCGCGACCCGCCGCTTCCCACGGCGTACGGCGATCTCTACCTGCTGCCTCCTTTCATCGGATTCAACCTCGGGACGATTCCGCCGAACGGCGTGCTGATCGTTCCGGGCCGGGTGCCGCTCGGCTGGGCGCCGGGCGAGACTTATCACTTCCAGGCGCTGGTCGAGATCTTTTACCCCGTCACTTACGAGGTCTTGACGAACCACGAGGCGCTGACGGTGAAATAACCAAACACGGCTCGATTGATCGCCCGCTTCCCCTGAGCGGGCGCGAAGGAGGCATATGAAAAGGGCTCCCAGAGGGAGCCCTTTCCTTTGCCAGATTTGGATATGAGGATTACGGTTGTATCTCCAGCGTCTCGACGAGCGAGAAGAGATAGAGTCCCGTCGCTCCCGAGGTGTCGTCCATCACGCCCTGGGTGTAGAAGGACTGGCCGATCAGGGCGGGGTTGTTGGGAATCGAGGCCGCAATCACGTCGGCGCCCGAAGCGGGGAGAGTGGTGTTCTGAAACAGGTGAACGGGGCTTCCCAGCTCGAGTGTTCCCACACCGGGAATAACGTGGCTGCCGAGCGAGTTGGACCAGAAAAGACCGTAGTGCGCAAAAGGAACGCCGCTCACGTCGATCTGGACCGGGTCGCCGATGCCGGGCTCCGTGTCGGAGAACTCGTGGTTGTGGATCAGGCGGATCAAAGCGTCATAGGCCTGGATCTTACCGGCGCCGTAGCGCAGGTCCTTGCCGGCCGGGCCCTTGTCCTCGGCCGTCTCCTGGAGGGCCTGGGAGATCTTGCGCGGCGACGCGTTGAGGTTGCCCGAAACAAGGAGGCACATGGCGCCGCCCAGGTGGGGCGTGGCCGCCGACGTGCCGCCGAAGCTGCTCAGGTAGCCGCCGCCCAGGTCGGTCGTTCTGACGTAGGTGTAGCCGCACATGTCGGGCTTCAGCAGCCCGGGCTGTCCGCCGCCCCATCCGCCGTAGGGATAATCCCAGAAATTCGGGTCCTGGGAATGCCCGTATCCGGGATCATAGATCAGAATGTCTTCCCAAGCGGACGCGCCCTGGCCCGAATCTGTGTAGAGACTCTCATCGAGGTAGACGCCGGAGCACCCGAGGACCGATGCGAGGCCGCCCTTCACCTGGTCGGGGTGGACCCAGGGACCGGGGCAGTTGCCGGGCGTGGAGATGTTGAACGGAATGGGGTAACTTCCCGTCTGGTTCCCCTGGTTGCCGATCGAGTTGGCGTGGATCACGCCGCCGAGCAGCTCGTTCACGCTGTGCTGGCGGAACATGTGGTAGTCGGGGTCGTGGATGCCCCACTTCCAGGAATAGCTGGACGTGATGACCTGGGCCCCGATGAGCACGGCGTACTGGTAGGCCTCCCAGGCATCGGCGTCGTCGCCGATCATGGCGATCGCCATGGCGGCGTCGGGCGCCATGCCGGTCTGGTACCCGCCCGTTCCGTCGCCGCACACGATGCCGGCCGTGGCCGTGCCGTGATAAGAGCTCGGGTAGGGATCGTTGTCGTTGTAATAGAAGTCCCATCCCATGAAGTCGTCGATGTAGCCGTTGCCGTCGTCATCGATGCCGTTGTTTCCGTAGGGAACCTCGCCCGGGTTGGCCCAGATCTGGTTGGCCAGGTCGGAGTGGGTGTAATCCACGCCCGAGTCGATGTTGAGAATCAGCGCGCCGCTTCCCGTGACGCCCACGTTCCAGCAGTCGGGGGCCTGGAGGCCCACGATGTTGGGCTCGGGAGGAGTGGGGGGGACATCGCCCGACAGAACATTGATCTCATCGAAAGCGAATCCGTCGGTGGAGATCGGGTAATTATCCCTCCAGGAAAACCGGATCCTGAAGTTGCTCGTCAGCGAGATGCCGTTGCTGGCCGCCGCCTGGTCGATGTCGAGGAATTTCTGTTCGTAGACGCTGCCGCCGCTTAGGGAGAGCACGCTGTAGTAGGTCACACCGTCTTCGCTGATGAGAACGGCGTCCTCGGGATCGGTCTCGTCGCTGAACTCCTTGAACATGAAGTCGAGGTAGCAGTTCGGCGTGGACGAGAGGTCGATGGAGAGCGTCATGGTGCACGTCCCGTATGACCCGCTGGTCGAGGAGTCCATGGTCACGTGATAGGCTCCGATGGGGCCGTTGGCGGTCGTGACCTGGATCCGGCCCGACCCTGTGGTGGCCGTGGTCCAGTCGGCGCCGAATCCGCCCGACTCGAACCCGTCATAGAAGGGCACGCTCGCCGTGTCGCCGTTGGGCGGCGCAACGTCGTGCAGGGTCTCGACCGGGAAATCGCGGACCACGCCGACGTAGCCCACGTCGGGTAGGTCGCGCACCGCGGCGATGTCATCGGCGGTTCCCGTGAACCGGACCGCGTTGGCGAGCCAGAGGATCCTGACCGCCGTGCCGGCCGCAGGGCCCCTGCGCCGCTCGAGAAGATCGCGGACTTCCGCCTGGGACTTGTCGGCGTAGGTCCGGAGCTCGCGGGAAAGCACTTTGTGGCGTTCCCTCAGGGGAACCTTGCCGACCAGACCGTACAGCTCCTCAGTGGAAGGCCGGTCTTTCATGACGGCATAGAGGTCGAGCGTCCCGTCGGTCGCCAGGTTGGAGAGCGCCTGTTCGAGCTGGGGCGTCATCTTCGACGGAAACCGTTCGGCCCAGTTTTCGGGGGCTTCTCCCGCTGCAGCCGGAAGGGCCGCGAAGCACAGGAAAAGCGCTGTTGAAAAGAGTGTCAGGTTCTTCATGTTCATGAGAATCTCCTTGTTTCTATAAGGTTCGACTGACAAAGAAATCGACACGGGCGGGAATGCCCATGATGCACCCCGACACCGATATTGAGACAATGATTGAATAATTGGCTTTCCGTGTTCCGGCGTATTATAGCATGAAACAGCGGCCGAGCCATCGGTTATTTCACTGCAGCACCGTCGCCAGGGGCGCTGAAATGTTCTTCACCCCCTGGGGATAGGCGCCGTGTTGCGTCACTGCCGCGAAGAAAACCTCCCGCCCGACGATTCCGGGCATGTTGGGGATGACGAATTCGGGGTCGGAGCTCTGCCCCGAGCCGTCCAGCGTTCCCGTGAAGAAGTTGAATATCCCGTTTCCGGGATTGATCGACATGCGCAGGATCGTGTTGTCCTCAAGGGGAAAGAACCGGCCGTCGCCGATGGGGACGGCGGGATAGGTGTCCGTCGATGCGGCCATGATATAGCCGAGTCCCGCATCGTCGGGAGAGTCGATGATGATGTTCACCGTCGTCCCGATCACGGGCGGCGCCGAAAGAGCGAGGCCGATGGGAGAGGCGTAGGTCTTGACCTCCACATCGTCGAGACCGGCCTCGACGATGTCGTTGTTCGGCTGGTCCTGCGCGACGGCCCGGACCCTGACCTGGGCAGTGGGCGTGACGTAATCGGCCACGTTGAAGGTGAGCTGATCCCACCCGCTCAGGCTGCTGTATGTTGAGAAGACGTTCGTCCACGACCCGCCGTTGTCGTTCGAGACATCGATCTCGAAGGCATCGTTGTTGTCCCGCGAATAGTACCAGGCGTACAGGCTGACCTCTGCGTTGCCGCTCGACAGGTCGATCACGGGCGAGATCAAACGCGTGGGTCCGCCGTCGATGTCATAGCTGGAATAACTCCCCCCTGCAGGGCCGTTCTCCGTGAGGAAGCAGTACGTGCCCGTGCCGTTCGGATTGTCTTCCGTGGGTGCGACCTGCTGGCCCGATGTCGGGTTCGGCACATCGCGCTCCCAGGCGCCGGTCTGCAGGTTCTGGTTCGAGACGGTCCATCCCTTGTCGGTCTCGAAGTCGTCCTGGAACCAGATCATTGGCGCGCCGGCGGTGAAGCTGAGCGGCAATGTCTGGGTGTATCCCTCGAAGGCGACATCCACGTCGAGGGTGATAGATTCGCCGTAGGGCGTCGTGCTGTCGAGCTCGACGATGAGAGGGGATGCGCTGTTATCGGCGTTCGTGACGCTGGCGATGACGCCGAAGTTGTGCGTCCCGTTCACAACGGTGACATATGGGCTCGAAGATCCGACCGAGGCCGTCACATCGGTTGTCGTTGCGGCCAGCCCCTTGTTCCGCAGGGTCAGGGTCACGGCCACGGGCTCCCCGGGGAAATAATAACCGTCGCCGTTGTCGTCGGCCAGGGTGTGGTTTTCGAGGTCGACCGAGCTTCCGGCCACCCAGGACCAGTACTTGATGGCCAACAGGTTCTCTTCAGCGAGGGGGATGATCCGGTTGAAGGAGGGCCAGAAGCCGTCGCCGCTGTTGCCGATCTCGGGCGTGATGTTGAAGACCCCGGCGTCGGCGTAGTGCCAGTCCGTGGCGCTGCCGTTGGCGGCGTAGAGAACGTTGTAGATCGTGCCGGCCGTGTACCCGTTGTCGGCCGAGATGTCGGCCAGGTATTCCTGGTAGATCGCCCAGTCCCCGCCGAAGGGAAGGACGTTGTCATACCCGAAGGGGCAGAGATAGAGGTTCGAGTAGGTGTGGGTGTTCCAGCTCGTCATGATGGGATGGTTCAGGATGTGGTCCCGCACGGCCTGGGTCTCGGGCTCGGAAAAAGCGGACGTGCCCCTGTATGTTTCGCTCCCCGGATTCGGGCTCGAACCCCAGTTGTCGTAACCCCACTTGTACCCGTAGTTCCTGTTGAGGTCGACGCCGTATGAGCCGCCGTTGTTGCGGCGGTTCTTGCGCCACATGCCTCCGCCGTTCGGATTGGTCTGCTCGTTGTAGACATACCCGTCCGGGTTGTGCACGGGGATGAACCAGATCTCGCGGTTGTCGACGAGCCAGGTCAGCTCGGCATCGATGCCGTATCCCTCGAGGAGCTGGATCATGTAGTAGATGAGGGTCATCATGCTCTGGGGCTCTCTCGCGTGGATGAGGGAGTCGAAAGAGACCTCGGGCTCCTGTTCGTCGATGTTGGGGTTGTCCGAGATCTTGACCGCCCAGATGTCGCGCCCCTCGATCGAGGTCCCGATGCTGGTCTTGGGAGTGATGAGGTGGGGGTACTGCACGGCCCAGTCGTCGAGCATGGTTTCGATCTCGCTCAGCGTGTAGAACCCGCTCATGCTCCCGTTGGGAAAGGTGCGCAAGTTCTCGGGGCAGCTCTCTATCAGGCGTTTCTCGTAGAAGGAGGCCATGTCCTCGATCACGGTCTCGAAACCGAAGCCCGCTTTGCTCAGCTCATCGAGGTCTGAGCTCCTGGCCACGAGCTCGATTTCATTGCCCGGCCCGGCCTTGACGATGTCGAGCCCCAGGGCCTGGAGCTTCGGAGCTTCTCGATACGAGTCGAGATCGACCCGCAGGAGATGGTACGTTTCGGGATCCTCCGCCGCGGGGGCGGAAGCGGTCAGAAGAACGAGCAGAAGGATCGGAAGGAGACGGATGTTCATTTTAATATCCTCCAGAGAGTGACCGGCTTTTGATAGGTGCGTTGAGCGTTGTTACGGAACAACGTTGATTTCTTCGTGGTCTTCGTGGTCAACGGTCGGGTAAGACCCGACATAAGCGTTCATCGTGGAAAGACCCGCCAGGGCGTACGAAACAGGGATCTGGTACTCATAAGAGATTCGCGTCGCTTTTTTGGGGTCCAGCGTCAATGTCTTGGGGCCGTTGAGATGTCCCGAAGGGGGCCAGGTCGCCCCGTTGGGAATGGTGACGTTCGTCCAGAGGGAGTAAGCCTGTGAAAGGGCCGTGGCGTTGTACATATCGATCGTATAGCTGATGTCGTCGCCGAAGTAATAGATGCTGTCGTTCATCTCGAGATCGACGAAGACCTCGGGGTCCCCCGGCTGGGAGACGAGGCACTTTCCTTCGTAGGGAAGGATGTTCTTTCCTGTCACGGTGACTTTCATCAATCCCGATGTGGCGGGATCGATATCGTAAAAGTGGACCAGCCCGTCCACGGCCGAGTTTCCCCTTTCGTAAACCTCCGAGCCTTTCCAGATGCAGACGAGTGCGCCGGCATAGTTCTGGCCGTTGTGGCGTACGAGCACGTCGAAGTCCTGGGTGCCCGTTCCGATGGAAACCTGGTGCAGGACGTTCACGGTAATGGGATCTTCCGTCCAGAGAGGAAGCCCGGGGTCGCCCATGAGGGTCAGTTCCTGGTAGATGTACTGATAGAGGCCGCCGGGATAGAATTCGTTCTTGTGTTCGGTCAGGGCCGCTCCGGCCGTGTAACACCAGGCGGGAGAGCCGCACAGAACCTTGAAGAAGAGCTGGGCGTACTTCAGCGAATAGAGGTTGGAGTGGCCCACGGCGTACCACCCGTAGCGGGAGTTGCCCACATAGGCGAGCCCGGCCCCGGAGTTGTTTTGCGTCCAGACCTCGCCGATCGAATCGTTGTAGTCGTAGGCCAGCGACCAGCACCCGATGGAGTAGAAGAGTCCCTTTTTCTCTCCGTTCTGAAGGCCGTTGAAGTCGCCGGGGTAGAGGAGGTGGCCGTGGTTGACGCACCCGACCCCGATGCAGCCCGAGCCGCAGTGGTCGGAATGGCAGATCAGGTTCTGTCCATCGTTGAGATAGCCGATCGTGTCCGAATAGTGGGTTCCGGGCTCCGAGTCGTACTCGGTTGAGAGGTCGGCGCCGGCGGGGATGTAGTAGTCGGCGATGTGGACCATGCAGTTCTCGGACGGCGTGGAGGAATCGAGGTCATAGCCCATGAGAAAGTAGGTGTCGCAGAAATCGGGGGGCGGGTTTTTCTGATAACTGATGCTCTTGTCGATGAACTCTTCGATATCGGAACCGTTCTCCACGCTCGCGCGGCCCACGTGGACCTCGACGACCCAGTCGTCGTCATAGTCGGCGTAATAGGTGTCGTTCGGAATGGCGTCGCTCGCCGGGTTCCAGACGTGGCACGGGATCTTCGACGTGTCGCCCCCCAGAAGGAAGTAAGTCGTTCCCCAGATGGAATGAGCGTCGATGATGAAGCTCCGGATCTTTTCCTGGTCGGCGCTTCCGGCGCAGGTGTTGTATATGATCTCGGTGGGCACGAGAAAGGCCGGCATTCCTTTTTGCGTGAGCCATTCGATCAAAGCGTCCCAGCAATACATGAACTGGAGAGGCGTGATGATGATGTACTCGTATTTAGGCTGATAGAACCCCCGGTCTCCGCCTCCGTCCCAGGGAGGGAGGACGACGTCTTCGGGATTCGCGGCCAGGCTCTTGAGCCTCTCGAGCGTTGTCTTCCCTGTGATGTCGCTCAGGTTGTAAGTCTCGCGCACGGCGCCCGGCTTTTCCCTGTAAACGACTTCGTAGGATATGCTTTGCGCCAGGACGACCTTGCCCAAAACCGGATTGTACTGAACGGGATAAAGGGTCAGGGTGACGAAGTCCTGTCCCGCCAGATCCCACTGAGATGTTTTTTCCACATACTTGCCGGGAAAGAAGGCGTTGCGCCCGTATATCTTTTCATCTTTGACAAAAGGATTGGGCGGGGGCGCAGCGCCCACGCGGCGCGGCATCGTCATGGGAGCCACGTTGAAGGTTCCGGCGATTTCGACCTTCTCCACCGACAGGAGATTGACTTCGGTGACAAAGGCTTCGGGCGGAATCGCCACGTTGACCTGCACGACCGGAAGAGCGGGTGCGCCCGCCTGTGTCACGAGGCCGGCGTCGCCCAGGGAAGGGATGTCGAGCCCGGCAACCCGATTCCACGTCAAATCGTCGGCCGAGAAGGAAGCCCGGCCTGTCGTGTCGCCGCCAAAGGCCGCTCCACAGAAACAAAGGAAAGCCGAGAGAACAAGTGACGCGATGGAGGAGTGCTTCATGGGGGGCTCTCGCATGTAATGATGGTTTTTACTACATATCAATCATAGCACATTATCAATGGTTTTTGTTTTCTTTTCCACGTCGGATTTGGAGATTCGACACACTCCGGGCTATTCTGTATAGTGTTCTCTTCGAATCGATATTCTACTGTAGATGATGTTCAGAACATCATTTAAGGAAAGTGTGAATGACCGAGAACGGGGCCGGAGATTCTGTCGGGGAGAAAAGCTTCTGGCAGATCATCGCTGCTTCTTTCAGGGAACTGTGGGAAACCCTCTCTGCTTTTGTCAAGGCGCCCAGAGCCCTGTGGGGCATCAATCTCCCCTATATCATCGAGGGTCTTGCCTACTTCGGGGTCCTGACGATCCTGGGTATATTCTGTTCCGAGAACTGCGGCCTCGATGATGTTTATTCCGGATATATTCTCGGCGGCGTGACGGGCGGCATCACTTTGGCCATGCTCTTCTTCG
>CAZWHE010000100.1:0-15298 GCA_964633825.1 uncultured Phycisphaerales bacterium
CATTCCATTCACGTTCTCGCCGATGTGTCGGACATGGAATCGGGCGAGCACAAGATCAACGTGGAGGTCATGAAGGGGAATGTCCCCTACAAAGGATCCGTCACGGTTCGGGACGGCCGTGTCGTGGCGGAACGTCTCAAGCCGATCTACGAGGCGTTTCCATAGGAAAACAAGCCTTGTTTTCTTTCGACGAATCCCGCCGACATCCCGGTGAAGGAGGGCAGATGGGTCACGTTTATATCGAGGACCTGGCGTCCCACACAGGCGAGAGAGTCACCATAAAGGGGTGGCTCTATAACAAGCGTTCGTCTGGGAAGCTCCACTTTCTCCAGGTCCGCGACGGAACCGGTCTTGTCCAGGCCGTGATGTTCAAGGGAGACTTCGACGAGGAAACCTTCAAGGCCTGCGACACTCTTTCCCAGGAGTCCTCTCTCGTCGTGACCGGCCTGGTGAAGGAAGACAAGCGGGCGCCGGGCGGCTTCGAGCTTTCCATTGAGAATGTGGAGATCGTCCAGAACGCCGAGCCTTATCCGATAACACCCAAGGAGCACTCGACGGCTTTTCTCATGGAAAACCGCCACCTCTGGCTCCGGTCGAAAAAACAGCACGCCACTCTCCGTATCCGGGCCCGGGTTGTGAAAGCGATCCGCGACTTCTTCGATGAGCGCGGCTATGTCTGCATGGATTCGCCGATCTTCACCCCTTCCGCATGCGAGGGAACGACGACGCTTTTCAACGTGGACTACTTCGACGAAACGGCCTACCTGACCCAGTCGGGCCAGCTGTACGGCGAGGCAACGGCCATGGCGTTCGGCAAGATCTATGTGTTCGGTCCGACCTTTCGCGCGGAAAAATCAAAGACGCGCCGCCACCTCACCGAGTTCTGGATGGTGGAGCCCGAGATCGCCTACATCGAGCTGGACGGTATCATGGATCTCGCCGAGGAGTTCACGGCCTATATCGTGGAACAGGTGCTGAGAGACCGCCGCCGCGAGCTCGATGTTCTCGAACGGGATCTTTCGAGCTTGGAAAAGATCGTGCCCCCCTTTCCTCGCATCACGTACACCGAGGCGGTCGATCTCCTCAAAAAGAAGGGGCAAGAGATCGAGTGGGGGGATGACTTCGGCGCACCCGATGAAACCCGTCTCGGAGAGCTCTTCGAGAAGCCCGTTCTCGTCCACCGCTGGCCGGCCGAGATCAAGGCTTTCTACATGAAACGGGATCCCGAGGACGAGCGGATCGCTCTGGGCGTCGACATGATTGCGCCCGAAGGCTACGGGGAGCTCATCGGCGGCGGCGAGAGGAGCATTGATCTCGAATACCTCCGGCGCCAGATCAAAGCCCACGATCTTCCGGAAGAAGCCTTCAAATGGTACCTCGATCTCCGCCGCTACGGCTCCGTTCCCCACGGCGGTTTCGGGCTCGGCCTGGAGCGGACCGTCGCCTGGATCTGCGGCACGCGCCACATCCGCGAGTGCATCCCCTTTCCGCGGATGCTCTACAAGATCTATCCTTGAGAAGAGAGCTCTTTGCGAGGGCGGAATCCCGGGATGCCCCAGCGGCGGTAGAATGCGCGGTCCTCGAGCAGATCGGGAAGAGGGAAGACGCTGTATTTCCAGAACCCTGTCTTCCCGCCTCTCCTTAGAAGACGGACGCCGTGGGGTTGGTGTGTGCGAAGAAGAGCGGCAATCGCTTCCACTCCTTTTTCCCGGCCGGTGAGCCGTTGTGTCGCCCGGATAATCCAGGGCTGGCCGCGCGGATGCGGCGCCGAAGGAGCCCGGGCCGCCACCGCCCCGGAGCAGGCCGCGACGAGGCGCGGCATGTCCCGTTCCGGCACGAGAGACGCGGCGAAATCGGCGAGGTGGGCCATCCAGAAGACGGTGCGCAGCGCAACAGCGGAGAGGCTTCCTTTCATTCTGGGAAAACAGGATGAGCGCATCCCGTCCCAGACATCTAAGCCGCCGCCGTCGAGATCGGGGAGGAGCTCTTTCTGGATCGCCGAGCCGGCCGCCGGATAGAAAACGGACGGACAGATCTTCACGGGCTCTCCGGCCAGTCTGTCGAGCGTCGTCATGATCTCGCGCAGGAACTGGCCCGGGAAACCGGCCATGACATATGCCGTAACCGACATTCCGCACGACACGGCGTATTCGGTTGTATGGAGAAACCGTTGAAGAGAGCCTTCCCTGTTCATGGCGGAGAGAGAGGCGCTTTCCGTGGTCAGGGGGGCCAGGTGGAGTGTATTCAAACCGGCTTCGTACAGGGCGTCGATGAGCTCCGAATCGAGGCTTGTAAAAGAGAGCCCGTTGAGGGCTTCGAGCACGATTTTACGAAAACCGAAAGTGCGGCGGACCAGCTTCGCCAGCCTCAGCGCGCGGCCGCGGTCGAGGGTCATGTTGTCGTCCTCGAAGTCGAAGATTTCCGTTCCGAAACGATCCCGGCAGAGCTTCATTTCTGCAACAACGGCTTCGGGCGAACGGGCCCGGAAACGTTTCCCGGCCGTCAAGTGGGCGGAACAGAACGCACACTTGTGGGGGCATCCGCGTGAGGACAAGATCTGGGTGAGTCTTTTTCCTCTCTGTTGGTATGCATCGTGGTCGAGAAGCTCGCGTGCCGGGTAGGGGAGAGAGTCGAGGTCGGGAATGAACGCCGAAGGCTTAACGGAGGGGGAGCCGTTCTTCAGCACGGCTACGCCCGGAATGTCCGACGGGTCCCGGCCTGCCGCGATCGAGTCGACGAGATCGGGAAAAGGGCCTTCCCCTTCACCGACAACAACGCAGTCTATGTCGGGATCGGCGAGAAGGGTTTCGGGAAAAGCGGAAGGATGGCCTCCGCCCATGACGATCCGAGCTTTGGGCGCGGCCCGCCTGGCAGCGGCCGCCGTCTCTTTGGATTCGCGGGCGTAAGGCGAGAAAAGAGACGAGATCCCCACAACGTCGGGTGAAATCTCTTGGACGCGTTCTTCGATCTCATCGTATGACGGCCCGAAGTGTCTGTACCTTCCGAAGAGGCTGAAAGGGGCGGAATCGAGCGCATGAGTTTTCAGGTCCGTTTCGACGGCCGCCGAAGGGGGAGCGCAGGTCTGTTCCTTTCTTATCGAGCCCGAGTCGATGAGGTGGACTTGGTGGCCTCTCTTTTTCGTGACGGCGGCCAGGTAGAGGAGTCCGAGAGGCAGCCGGCGGAGAGGGCTGTTGTAAAAATCTCTCACCGGCGGATTGATAAACAGGACTTTCAAAGGGGACCGGCCTCCTCTCCTGTCAAAATCACTCGATTCGGGTGAAAGCGCACTTTATCCGCTCCTTCATTCGGGAGAGAACAAAATAATCGATGAAAGTGGTAAGATGACGCAGCCATGAGCAGAGACAAAACCGAAGAAAACAGGTATCCGGCACGGTCGCGGCGGGAGTGCGTGATCTCCCGGATCGTTCCCGGCCGGCGGACCTGGATCGCCGGACGCTTGCATGTCTCTGCCGGGGGAGAGCTCTCTCTCCGGGATGCGTCGGGATCGATCGCGCTGAAGTCAGGGGATGATTTCCCCCCAGGGGCCGGAGACATTGTCGATCTTTTCGGGGAGATCGATGAAAAAGGGATTTTCCGGATTGTTTCGTTTGACGTCTTGGCGCCGGGGCGTGATCTCCTTGCTCCCGGATCGGTCAACGACAGGCTCAGGGATGCGGGCAGCGTCCCCTTTCTCCGGCGGAACCTCGTTCGGGACTCGGTGAGGAGCTTCTTTTTCGAGAAAGGTTTTCTCGAAGTGGAAACACCGGTTCTCGTTCCCGTGCCCGGACAGGAGCCCCATCTCGAGCCTTTCCGGACAACGATCGAAACGCTTAAGGGAAAGCGGGAGGGTTTCCTCATTACTTCCCCTGAACACAACCACAAGCGCCTTCTTGCCGCCGGCCATGAAAAGATCTTCGAGATCACCCGGGCTTTCAGGAACGGGCCGGAAGAGGGTCAAGGTCTTCACTGGTATGAGTTCACCCTTCTGGAATGGTATCGAGCCTTTGCGTCATATCTGGAAATCATGGAGGACGTGGAGAACCTGATCGCTTATACGACCGTTCACACGTCCCGGGCGGCGGGTGGAACCGCCGCCGGCAAGTATAGCCCGCCCTTCAGACGTCTCACGGTGAGTGAAGCTTTTCAGGACCTCGCTCGCGTGGACCTGGCTCCTTTCCTTGCGGGTGAACAATTCGCGGTCGAGGAAGCCGCGAGGGGAGATTACGGCCTGTCTCCCGAGGATCGGCCGGCGGAACGGTTCTTCAAGATTCTCATCGGCGGTGTTGAGCCGGCCCTGCAATCGATGGGACCCGTCTTTCTCGTCGACTACCCTGCATCCCAGGCCGCCCTCTCAAAGGTCAAGTCCGATGATCCGGCCCTGTGCGAAAGATTCGAGCTTTACATCGACGGCGTGGAACTGGCAAACGGGTTTAGCGAGCTCAACGATCCGGTCGAACAGCGCCGGAGGTTCAGAGAGAACGCGGCCCTTCGAGCCGAAGAGGGGCGGGCCGAGCTGCCCGTTGACGAAGATTTTCTCGAAGCGCTCGATATTGGAATGCCGCCCGCCGGGGGGGTGGCCCTCGGCCTGGAACGCCTCATGATGGTTCTCTATGGGGAGAAAGAGATCACCTCTTTCCAGCCTTTTTCGATGAAGTGATCCTGTCTTTTTAATGCACAGCCGACTCCGATATCGACAGAAGGTGTTATCTTTCAACTCCTATCAACTATAATAAGTGGGGTGTGGTGCTAAGGGAGATTGGAGCCGACGGCTGTCGCCGCGGCTCAATCTCCTGCGTGGTCCTGCGAGCGGAGTTGCAAAAGAGGATCGGAGAAGAGCGATGTGTTCCAAGATACAATCACGACAGACGGGCGTTAAGGGATATGGGGGCTTCAAATCGGTTTTGTTGCCGCCCGCGCTCCTCATGAGCGGCCTCCTTCTCTTTTCTGGATTGCTCTTGGGCGACGATCTCCTCAGGGTCTCGGGCCGCTCCCTGAAGCCCGCGCAGGAGCGATATATCCGGGAAAGAGTCAAATCGCTGAGGGAATCGGATCATGCCAAGCGCTTCGAAAATGTGCGTTCCCTGATCGGCCTGGACACTCTTGCGGTCCCCTTTCTGGCAGAGGAAGCGCGGCACGGATCCAACCCCATTCCTGTCCGGTGCGCTCTGTTGACTCTCTCCGAGATCGCGGCGCAGGAAACATTCGGGATCATCATCGATATCGTCAAGAATGACCGAAAGGGCAGGGACGAAAGAGCCATCGCCGCTCTCGGACTGGGAAAACTGGGGACTCTCGCCGAGGCATCCAACCTCAAAAAGATGCTCCGCAGGGGAGAAGAGAGGCTTCTCCGCAAAACAGCGGCTCTGGCTCTGGCCAGAATGGGTGACGAATCGTCCACCCCGGTGATCTTAAGCCTCCTGAAACAGGAACGGGATGACAGGGTCGCCGTGACTCTCCTTGTTGCCGGGGCCATGGCCGGTGGAAAAGAGTACACCACTGTGATCCCGAATCTGATCAAGGGGATGAAACCGCGCCGGAGGAGAGCGGCTGTGCTCGGGGCTGCGTTCCGTTCGGATCCTGTTTTACTGGCTTGCCTGCTCAAGTACGGAGTTCGCGACGAAGAGACGCACAGAAACCTGGCGGTCTGTCTCGGTCGGTATCAGGGCGAACATGTGGAATCTCTTTTGTCAGAGACAGCCCGGGGCCAGGATGAAACGGCGGCGCTCGATGCGCTTTATTCGCTGGCATCGGCGGCCGGGGAGGGATCGGTTCCCGTTCTTGCCGAAATCCTTTCCGCTCCCCGGTTTTCAGCCGAGAGGCGATGTCACGCTCTGCTGGCGGCTGCGGACGTCGGTTTGGCCGGGGCTTTTCTCGAAAAGAGCCGGGAGGCTCTCTCTCACTCTTCAAGCCTTGTGCGGTCTTCGGCTGCATTGGCGATCGCGGCATTCCAAGATCATGGAGCGGTGCCGCTGCTGAGGAAAACGCTGTCCAATGAGAATGAAAAAGAAACCTTGCGAGACCTCATCATGGTCATCGGCCTTCTCGGTTCAGAGCAGGATCGGGGGGTTCTGGCAAAGTGGCTGAAACCCGACGCCGACCCGGATCTGAAAACCATGGCCGGAATAGCGGGGAAGGTTCTTGGGAAAAAGATGGAGCGTGCCTTGCTCGAGGGAGAGTATGAGAAGAGGATCTCATCTCTTTCGGGTCGCTGGTCTTATCGGTTTCGCAGCGCTTTTCTCGACGAAGTCCGCTACGGTTTGGAGCTTGACTCCATTCTCAGAAGAGAGCCGGGCGATACGGGTCAATCCCGCGAGCCCGCCGATTCGCCCGGTGGAGAAGGGGGAAGCGAAGAAACGGGGGGCGACGATCCCGCGTCCGGGGAGGAAGAGGGGGCGGGGGGAGAAGAGAATAACTCAAAGCGCAGGCTTCTCGTTCGCGGCGAAGTCGTGGAATGGGATATCCTCCACTGGTTCGAGGATCTCGGCTATTTTCCCGATCTCTTTTTCCGGGGCCGGCAATGAGAACGGCTGATCAGGGGCATGTTCTTTTTACTGGACAGCGGGCAAACACTCTCTAGAATGAAATTTTCGATTCTTCAAGATGTATTATCTGAACTTCTGCGTTGAACCCGACTTGTACCGAAAGGATGGAGGTGTCACGCATGACTTTGACTAAGAAAAGGATTTACTGCACCTTTCCCAAGGAATTGATTCGAGAACCCATTCTCTACAATCTTGGCAAGAACTTCGACGTGATTCCCAATATCCGCGGAGCGTCCATATCCGACGATATAGGTTTGGTTTACCTGGAGCTCGAAGGCGAGGAAGAGGAGGTGAACAAGGCGATGCAATACCTCCTCGACAGGGATGTCAAACTCGATCCCGTTATCGGAGAGTGATCTCGGTTTGACAATCGCGTTCCCCCAGCACCGACACAGTGCCGTATTCCCCATCATAACCGGGCAGGACGCTCACCCTCCCCTGTCTCATTTTCCGGATCGCTTCCTTGAGACGGGGGGGAGCGATCTCGCCGAATTCATCGACGGGATAATCTTTTAAAATCGCAATCTCGGACCCCACGTTCTCGATAAGATTCTTGTACTCTTTCATGACCGTCTTGGTCGCCGGTCCGCGGCCGAGGATCTCGCCCAGAATCTCCTGAAGAGGGATCAGGCTGACATATTCGATACCATTGGCGGGCCGGAATCCCTCGGCCCGATCGGCCAGCTCCTCGACCCGGTGGAGAACGCCCAGGGTCGCCTTGCGACCGCAGGTTGGGCAGAGCCCGCCCGCGGCTTTGCTTTGTGAAGGTTTCATCCTCATACCGCAGGAACGATGGCCGTCGTAATGGTATTTGCCCTCTTCCGGGAAAAACTCGATCGTTCCGCTGAATCCGACCGTTTCGGGGTTTTCGAGGGCGCGCTTGATCGCCGGGTAAGAGAGCTCCGTGTCGAACAGGTTCGCCTCGCGGCCCAATCTGGAGGGTGAATGGGCGTCCGAGTTCGAGATCAGCGCGATCCTGTCGAGCTGAGAAAGGCGCCGGTTCATCGGAGGATCGGATGAGAGGCCGGTCTCGGCGGCGAAAACATAATCGCTCAGGTCGTCGAAGCATTCGTCCAGAGAATCGAATCCGGATTTGGAGCCGAGCATGGAAAAGTGAGGGGTCCAGATATGGGCGGGCACGAGGAAAGCGTCATCGGAAGAATCGAGTGTGATTTCCAGAAGGTCGCGGCTGTCGAGGCCCAGAATCGGCCTTCCGTCCGATGCCAGATTGCCGATGGCATCCAGCTTCTTTCTGATACGGCCGGCTGTTTCGAAATCAGGCGCAAAGAGAAGGTTGTGGACCTTGCGAACACGTCCGTTTCGTTTATAGATGCTCGATATCTCAGTAGTCAGAAGAAATCGAACCCGGCGCGCACGGGGAGGCAGGAATTCTTCGGCCAGGCCTTTTCCGTATCTTTTCTTGAGAGTGAAGAGACCGTCTTCAGCGGGTAGAAGTTTCTTTCTGAGCTCTGAAAACCACTCGGGGTGTGTGAAATCGCCTGTCCCGACCACGGCCAGCCCTTTCCTTCTTCCCCAGAGGTCGAGGTGTTCGAGGTCGCTCGAGCGGCTCGTCGCCCGTGAATATTTCGAGTGAACGTGAAAATCGGCAATGAATCTCATTCTTTTTCCGGCTGGCCGGCATCAACCGGTGTTCTTGTTTTTCCTCCCGCCTTCGTCACCTCGTCAACCGCCGCTTCGGTTGTGAAAGTCTTGTCGGCAAAGGTCTTGTATTGTGGAAAATCGGACGCTGTGCGGTCTGATATTCTAAGCGCTTCGGCAATGGCGGCCTGGAGCTGCGAGTCTTCCTGGTAGTCGCCGAAAAAGAGTCCCCCCGGGAAGGGATGACCCCTTTCGTCGGAAACCCTTTTCCTGATCTCCGTGCGGATCCATTTTCTGATGTCGTCCTTGGGAAGGTGGGTTTCGAGATTGTCATAGAACTCGTCGAATTCGGGATAACGGGACGTTTCGAAGAAATCGCTGTAAGCAAGCTCGGCAAAGAGCTCCTTGTTCGCATCGTAGTGCTCGGCAACGTAGTCCTTGAAAATCTTCCTTTCGATCAGGTCGATGAGCTCTTCTTCTTTCCAAGACTTGATCCTCTTGTAGGAAACCTTCAGGTCGGGTTTGATGCCGCCCTCCTGGATCACGGCGCCGGTTTCATCGTCCCTGAGGGTGTGGATGCTCTGGTCGTTGGGAAGATAATACATGGCCGTTGTGATCTTGATCATGGGGCCGATGTCGAATTTTCCGTTGTTATTGAGATCCTCGTAATTTTCACCCACGTCGTATGTGTCGTTCCCGTTGGCGTCCTCCCAGGTTTCGGGCATGCGGCAGGCGAGCTGCATGGGTGTTTGAACGGAGCCTTTCCCATATGTCATGTCTCCGACGATTGTTGCTCTGCCATAGTGCTTGAGGGCTCCGGCAAGGATTTCCGACGCGCTGGCGCTGTTGTCATTGACCAAGACCGTGAGCGGGCCGTCCCATTCCACGTTGGATTTGTAAGAATAGTAATCCCGGCGGTCCTGAATGCGCCCGTCCGTATAGACAATGAGCTTTCCCGGGGGGAGGAAGAAAGACGAAACCAGCACGGCTTCCCTCAGATATCCCCCCGTGTTGTTGCGCACATCGACGATAAGGGCCTTGGCGCCCTTCTCTTTGATTTTTTTCAGAACCTGTTCCATTTCGATGTGACAGTTCTTGGAAAACTGCTTGATCTCGATGTATGCGATCTCTCCGGGGAACCATCCGGAATCGAGGCACGGGATCGATATCTTTTCTCGGGTGATTGTGAAATTTCTCTCATCCTTCCAGCCGGGCCTGTAGACCGTTATGGTCACTTCCGTATCGGGCTCGCCTTTGAGCCTGTTGATGATGGTTTCGTTGTCGTGGTTGAATGTTTCCCATCCGTCGACCTTCCAGATCTGGTCGCCCGAACGGAGCCCTGCATGGTAGGCCGGGCCGGAATAGAGCGGGCGCGTGATGGTGAAGACACCGTCCACCGTATCCACGAAGGCGCCGATCCCGGCATAATTCCTGTGCATGTCGATTCTCCAGCGCTCGTTTTCTTTCTGGCTGAAGTAAGTGGAATGGGGATCGAGGTAGTTGAGCATGCCTTTTGCGGCCGCTGTCAGGAGCTTCTCCGTGCCTTCCCGATCCTGGTAACGGTCACCGAGAATGTGGGCGCCTCGAATTCTCTCGATGATTTCAGAAACAAGGTCGAGACCGGAGAAGGAGGGACTCATCTGTGCCCCCCGTTCGACGCCCATCGCCCTTTCGGTCAGTGAATTCAGGTAATGGAGCTCGAGCCGGCGTTTTTGAAGGATGAGCCTGGCGAGCCGGCCTTTCTCCGTGGGATCCTTCTCGACCTCCCTGAGGACGCGGTAACCCGAGGTTTCACCGATTTCGCCCAGGGCCAAGGCGGCCGTGATCCTGATCTCCCTGTCGTCCGATTCGAGCGTGGCTTCCAGGTGTCTCTTCGCTTTCTGGGAAAAACGGCTCGATATTTCGTGAAGCGTTCGGGCCGCCTGAATCCTTAAAAAAGGATCGTTTTCTTCGTCAATGGTCCGATTCAGTTCCTTCTCAACACGAAAGAGAATTTTATCGTCCGTATGAGTGGCGATCGCCAAAAGCCTGAACGCTTCGAGATGGATGCTGCTCTTCTCTGTCTGGATCATTTCGAGGAGAATGGAAATGGCGTCTTCGTCGTTGTCCGAGTCGAGCATGGCTCTGGCGCATCCCAGCGAGATTTTGGGATCTTTCTTCTCCATGGAGTGAATTATTTTCAGGGCCGAATCCTTCATCAGGCTGGAATCGTTGTTATCATTGATGATCTCGGCGAGCTCGGCGGATAAGTGCCAGAGCTCAGAGAGATCGGATGATTCCATTTCCGCCAAAATTTCCTCGATTCTGGGCTTCAGATCGTCGATCTGCGATTCCTGGTCATAATTCACTGTTCCCATATAAATAAGCGCCGGTGCGCAAGCTTTGGACGAGGCCGAGTTGAAGGAGATTGAAATGAGCAGCGCCAAGGCGAAGAAGCCTGTTTTTGGGAAAAATTTCATCAGAGATTGTTTTCCTTTCTTTTATAGTCCCGGCTTGATTGATCCGGTGTTCAGCTTTATATACGGCCTCTCGTTTCGAAAATCAAAACGAAAGAAGCACGATCTTGCCCGCAGTGGCGGGCGATTCCTCTTTTATGGAGATTGAGCTGCGGCGGACAGCCGTCGGTTCTAATCTCCATGTGCAACGCCGCTCGCAGAGTCGGCGTTGCACTATCTTATATATATCATCTATCGGAGTAATGGAGATACATCTGTAGGGACGGGGGAATCGTAACATCACCAAAAAAAAGGGAGATGGATCGAAAGTGAGTTTGTGGTTTGTCATTCATGACACTTGACACCCGGCCCATGGTTCCTGATACTCCGTGAGAAATATCATCCGGAGATTGTTGGGTTCAGATTGGTTACAAAGGAGAACGCTTTGCCCACTATTTCGACAAATGACTTCAAAAATGGAATGACGATCATACTAAGGAACGAATTGTGGGATATCGTCGAATTTCAGTTCGTTAAGCCCGGCAAGGGGGGGGCCTTTGTTCGGACAAAACTCAAAAACGTGAAAACTGGCTCCGTACTGGAGCATACTTTCGATTCGAAGGCCAAAGTCGAGCAGGCAATCATCGAAAAAAAGGAAATGGAGTACCTCTATCGGGACAGCGATAGCTTCTTTTTCATGGACCCCGACTCTTACGAGCAGATCCCTATAGGGATGGACCTCTTGAAGCCCCTGCTCCCCTTCCTCAAGGAGAACACGGTCTGCGGTTTCAAGCTCAGCGGGGACGAGATCCTCACCGTGGCCCTGCCCGATTTCATGATCTTCGAGATCACGGATACAGCCCCGTGGATCAAGGGGAGCACGGCGACGGCGGGCCTGAAACCGGCCGAGATCGAGACAGGAACGAGTATCAAGGTCCCGCTCTATATGACGACGGGCGAAAAGGTCCGTGTCGATACGCGTACGGGTGAGTTCATTGAGAGAGTCAATGAATAGTATAATGGCGTTCAGTGTTCGAAACTGACGGGAGCCTTCCATGGATATCTACAAAAAGGCCAAGGAACTGATCGAATTGATGAAGGACGTCGATCTCGATGAAATCGAGATCAAGGACGGCGTGAGAGAGATCAGGCTGACGAAACACTCCGCCCCGGTTCTCGGAGCCGCTCCGTCCCTGCCCGTATCGTCCCAGGCGGCCGTTCCCGGTCCTGCTTCACCGTCCGTCTCCGAACCGCAAAAAGAAGAAAACAAATCGTCGCCCCATATGGAAAACACCGCCGAGTTCAAATCTCCCATGGTCGGCACTTTTTACCGGGCGCCCAGCCCGGAATCTCCCCCTTATTCGACCGAGGGGGACAAGGTGAACAAAGATACGGTTATCTGTATCATCGAGGCGATGAAGGTCATGAACGAAATCAAAGCGGAGATGGAGGGTGAGATCCTCGAAATTCTTGTTGAAAACGGCGAGGCCGTCGAATTCGGCCAGCCTCTTTTCCTGATCCGCAAGAAATGAATGAAGGGCCTTCCCCATGTTCAAGAGGATTCTGATTGCAAACCGCAGTGAAATCGCACTTCGTGTGATCAGGGCCTGCAGGGAGCTCGGAATCGAAGTGGTCGCCGTTTACTCCGAAGCGGACGCGGACGCCGGCTACCTCGATCTGGCTGATGAGACGATTTGTATCGGGCCCGCGCGATCGGGGAGCAGCTACCTCGACATCCCCAGAATTATTTCCGCCGCCGAGGTGACGGACGTTCAGGCCATCCATCCGGGCTACGGCTTTCTCGCAGAAAACGATCACTTCGCCGAGGTCTGCCAATCGTGCGGAATCGCCTTTATCGGTCCGAATCCCGAAACGATTGCCCTCGTCGGCAATAAATCTGCAGCCCGACAGCTGGCCATGGAAAACAATGTTCCCGTGATTCCGGGCTCCAAGTCGGTGATCGAGGATGACAAGGAAGCCCTCAAGACCGCTCAAGCGATCGGGTATCCCGTAATCATCAAGGCATCGGCCGGCGGAGGAGGTCGCGGAATGCGCGTTGCCCACAACGACATCTCTCTCGTCAACTCCTTTCTGGCGGCTCGGGCCGAGGCAGAGGCCGCCTTCGGGGATTCTTCCGTCTACATGGAGAAATATATAGAAAATCCGAGGCACATCGAGATCCAGGTCCTGGGCGACGCCGAAGGAAACATTGTCCATCTCGGGGAAAGGGACTGCTCTCTCCAGCGAAGACATCAGAAGCTCATCGAAGAATCTCCCAGCCCTATTCTGACCGTAAAGCTCCGGGAAAAAATGGGCCGGGCGGCGGTGAAGCTCTGCAAAGCCGCCGGTTATGTCAACGCGGGGACAGTGGAGTTCCTCTTTGATGAGAACAAAAACTTCTACTTCATGGAGGTGAATGCCAGAATACAGGTCGAGCATCCCGTGACCGAGATGGTAACGGGATTCGATCTGGTCAAAGCCCAGCTGCGCATTGCTTCCGGTGAAAAACTCTGGTTCGGCCAAGAAGACGTCCGGATCGACGGATGCGCCATCGAATGCCGGATCAACGCGGAAGACCCCGCCGATAATCTGAGACCCTGTCCCGGAAAAATCGACGGCTACTATCAGCCCGGAGGGCGCGGCGTTCGCGTTGATTCGCACGTATACTCCGGGTATACGGTGCCCGCACACTACGATTCCATGATCGCGAAACTGATCGTACACGGGGACTGCCGGAAAAAAACGATCGGAATCCTGAAACGGGCGCTTGACGAGTATAATATCAATGGAGTCAAGACAACGATTCCGCTCCACCGTGATATTGTGAGACATCCTCAGTTCGCGAAGGGACGGTACGACACCTCGTTTATCGAGGCGGTCTTTCTGAACCAGTAGTTGTGGATTTCATCGATGAATGACGGAGACACGAACAATGTTTAAGTCGGGCAGGGTGATCGGCGGTTTCACCGGGTTTGTCAACCGCTTCCTGATCCTTATTTTGTCCGCGATCTGTGTCACGCTGGCTGTCAAGCCCGAACTGGCCGGTGTCGCCAACATTGCTCAAGACGCTGAGGGAACGGCTCCCCTTCTCTGCGCGGAAACGGTGGAGAAATACAGGTTCCTCATCGCGGCGGCGGCTCTGGTTCTTTTCATTCTCAACCTCAATGTCGTCCAGTTCATTTTCTTCAATATCTGGAACAACGACTCGAGGCGGTATATCGCTTCCAAGACAGCCAGCGGAACGGCCCGGGTCTCGCTCGACGCGATTCAACGGTCGCTTCTCGCCACGGCCAACGCCATGCCCGAGATCGCCAGGTGCCGGCTCGAAGCCTATCGGATCGGACACAAACAATATAAGGTGGAAGTTTTTTTCTGGATGATCGAGGGGCAGGCCGTGACCAATGTGAGCGAGAAGCTCCGCCTTGTTCTCAAGAAGCGTTTTTCCGACCTCGTCTCCATCTCTCCTCAGGACAGGGTGGATTTTGACATCACACTCGCCGGGATCCAGAAACACAAGAAGATCACGGGGCCGGCCCGGGGCGAGGGTGTTGGGCTAGCCGGCCGGTTTCAAGGACGACCCGTCTATCCCGTGGATGAAGAGTCCTGATGACGATGGATCCCCGGACCGTTATTGGAATTAAAATATGCCAAGAGCATTAGTGACCGGCGGGGCCGGATTCCTCGGCTCGCATCTCTGTGAGGCGCTTCTGGCCAAGGGGTACGGCGTCATCGCCATGGACAATCTGATTACGGGCGACCTGAAGAACATCGAGCACTTGTCCGGTCGCAGCGATTTCACTTTCGTCAAGCACGATGTGACGAACTACATCGATGTCCCGGGGGAAATCACCCACGTTTTTCATTTCGCCTCTCCCGCAAGTCCGATCGATTATCTCCAGCTGCCCATTCAGACTCTGAAAGTGGGATCGCTGGGAACGCATAAAGCGCTCGGGTTTGCCAAGGACAAAGGGGCGGTTTTTATCCTCGCCTCCACATCCGAGGTTTACGGCGACCCTCTCGTTCATCCCCAGAAAGAGGATTATTGGGGAAACGTCAATCCCGTCGGTCCCCGGGGGGTTTATGACGAAGCCAAGCGGTTTGCCGAGGCGATGGCCATGGCCTATCACCGCTATCACAAAGTGGAAACCCGGATTGTCCGGATATTCAACACCTACGGCCCGCGGATGCGTCTCGATGACGGGCGGGCCCTGCCCACCTTTATCTGCCAGGCCTTGCGGGGCGAGCCTCTGACCGTGTTCGGCGACGGTTCGCAGACGCGGTCTTTCTGTTATGTTTCCGACCTGATTCGCGGGATTGTTCTCCTGGCGGAGTCGGCCGAAACAGACCCTGTCAACATCGGCAATCCATCGGAGATGACGATCGGAGAGTTCGCAGAAAAGATCGTGGAGCTGACGGCATCGAAGAGCGGCATCGTTTACAAAAAGCTTCCCACCGACGATCCCAAGGTGCGCCGGCCCGACATCGCGAGAGCCCGGGAGATACTCGGTTGGGAGCCCGAGGTGGATCTCGACCGGGGATTGAAACATACCCTGGCGGATTTCGAGAAGAGGGTCTGAAGAGAGGAAGACGATGTGCGGAATCATCGGTTGCTTGTCTGAATCCGATGTTGCGGAAGTCCTCATCGAGGGTCTGCGCAAGCTCGAATACCGGGGTTATGATTCGGCCGGGGTCGCTCTCATTTCCGGTAAAGAGCTCTCCGTG
>CAZWHE010000101.1:0-15261 GCA_964633825.1 uncultured Phycisphaerales bacterium
GTGTAGATCGAGTCGTATTGGCGCCAGTCGGTGACTCCCGAGCGGACCACGGCGCATCGGAAGACGTCGGGATGCTTGAGAATTCCCATGGCGGCCATGTAACCGCCGTATGAGTGGCCGTAGATACCCACGCGGCCGCCGTCCACGTACGGCCTTTGGCTCAAGAAACGCACGCCCTCCGCCTGGTCCCCGATGTCGACGTCGCCCAGCTTTTCATAGACAGCGGCCTTGAACGCCTTGCCCCGGCCGCCCGTTCCCCGGTTGTCCATACGGGCCGCCAGGTATCCGCGCTTCGTACCGCGAACGCCCGACCGATAGACATTGCGCACCGACCGCGATCCCGGACCGCCGTATACGGAGACGATCAAGGGATATTTTTTTTCGGGATCGAAGCCCTTCGGCTTGTGCAGGATTCCGAACAGGTCGGTCACGCCGTCGCCCGCCTTGAATGTAAAGAGCTCGGAAAGGTTGTCATCCACCTTCGGGCCCTCGGCGAGAACGGCAATGAGCTCGCCCCCCGTGCTGTAGAGCGCGGTGGAAGGAGGCGTCTCCACGTTTTCGTACTGCGCGGTGAACCACTTTCCGTCGGGCGAGAGGTTGAAGCGCGAATGATGGAAAGGAAGCGTGGTCAGCCTTCTCTGCCCTTCACCGTCGAGCCGCGCCTTGTGGAGCTGCTGGCTGAGCGGATGGCCGTCGCTGTAAGCCGTATAGTAGATCCAGCCTCTGTCTTCGTCGACGTTCACGATGCCGCTTGCCGGAAACTCTCCCCGAGTAAGCGGACGGATCAGCGTCCCGTCGAGATGGCGCAGCTCGTACTGTCTCCACCCGGACTTTTCCGTCTCCCAGATGAAGCGCTTCCCGTCCTCGAGGAATCGCATGATCGGGTGGTTGTCCTGCCAGGTTTCCTGTCTTTCCGTGACAACGATCCTGGTTTTTCCGGACTCGATATCGAGGGCCATGACGTCGAGCCTTTTCTGGCGGCGGTCGGTGCGGTTGAACAGAAGCTCCGAGCCGCCGGGCGTGAAGCGCATTTTGAAGAGATACCGGTCCCCTTCACCGGTTTCGACGGGAATCGTCTTTTTGGATTCGAGATCGTAGATCAACAGCGAAACCACCGGATTGGCGGCGCCCGCTTTTGTATAACCTTCGGTGTCCAGCTCGGTGTTGAATCGGGTCAGCCCTTTTGTGAGATAAAAGTCCTTCACCGGTCTCTCGTCGAATTCGTAGAAGACCAGCTTCCGCGAATCCTTCGACCACCACATCCCGCGCCGGACGCCCAGCTCTTCACCGTAAACCCAGTTGGCCGTCCCGTAGCGGAATTTCCTGCTCCCGCCGGAGGTGACGGCGATCTTCTCACCCGTGGCGTCGTTTTCGAGAACAACGTTCCAGTTCCGGCAGAGGGCGTACCATACACCATCGGGCGATCGTTCCGTCATATACTGTCGCCCTCTTCCCGGCCTGGGAATGGGGCGCGACACGGCGGATTTGCTTTCGCCCTTGTCACGAGAACGTTGGGCAATCTTTTTGCCCGGAAGTTTTTCTGTTTTCTCAAGGGGCAGGGTCTTTTTTTCAACCAGGTCGAAGCGGAAGCGCGCGCCCTCGTTCGTGTAATCAAGGAAAGCGCCGTTCCCGTCCCATTCGACCTGCGAGATTCTCCCGCTGTCAATATCCCGGTCCTCTTCGGACTGCGCGCGGGCCGGGAGTGCAAAGGCCATGCACACCGGAATGAGAAGAACGGCGGCCCGAGAGCGGAACCGCTTGATCCGGACACACCCCGTCATTGCGCCGGGTTCCCTGTTTTCCCGGTCGTCCTGCAACCCAATTCCCGGCAGGGAGAATTTTCCTGCAGGCCGTAATCACCGCCGGCGGGATCGACAAAGAGAGGATCGATATCGATCATGTTCGGGCCCCACTGAAAAGCCTCCTCGTCGTTCTCCCGGTTCACCGAATCCCGTCCGCCCTGCAGGTCGGAATCGTTGATGGATAAAGTTGATTTTTCAGTCGTCAAAATCTCAGGTCCATAAGGACCATCGTTGTCCCAGAATATCGAGTTCTGGACGGTTACAGTCGATTGGGAACTGAAAACACCGCCCCCTCCGAAAAGATCTAAGATCCTCACCCGGCGACCACCCCGGTCGCGGTTCGATCTTCACCCCCTCCGCGTCGGTTTGCCCGTGACCAGATTGCCCGCCACGGTGTTATGGTTCATCAGCACGGAGGACTGGAAGCAGGCGGCGGCGCCCCCATCGATATTCGCCCTGTTTTTGATAATCAGATTATCCGTCATCGTTCCCGTCGACTGAAAGCAATGGATCCCGCCGCCGCAGTCATCGGCCTCGTTCTCCGAAACGACGTTGCCGGTGATCGCAAAATCCTTGGAACCGTTGCAGTTGATTCCTCCGCCGTGAAAATCGGCCGCAATGTTGTCCGAGATCGTGTTGTTCGATATGGTCGGAAGAGACTCTCCGCAATAAATTCCCCCGCCGCTGTTATCGGCCCTGTTCGCCGAAACCACATTATGCGATATCGTGGGTGCTGATTTGTGACAGCAGATGCCGCCGCCGATTCCGGCGCCGTTCTCGGTGATCGTGTTGTTCAAGATCACCGGCTTCGAAGAATCAAAACACCCGATGCCGCCCCCGTAAAGCTGCGCGCCGTTGTGATGGATCAGATTGTCGATGATCAGCGGAGCCGCTCCGCGGCAGTAAATTCCGCCCCCGGAGCCGGACGCCCAATTTTCGGTAATCCTGTTGCCCCTGATCGTCGGAGACGATTCGTAACAGTAGATACCGCCTCCGAAACGGCCGAGGGGATGCCCCCTTTTCCCCTTTCCATTGGTCAACGTGAAGCCCTCGAGAATCGAACCGCGTTTTTCACCCCCCTCAATGGTCACCACACTCCCGGCCTGGCCGCCGTCGATTATCGTCTCTTCGGGGCCGCTGCTGCTTCGGAGGATGACGGCCTTTCCGCAGAAGTCGATGTTTTCATTGTAGGTGCCGGGCCCCACGATGATGACGTCGCCGTCGCCCGCAGAAGCGACGGCGAGCTGAATCATCTGATAATCCTCGGGAACGCGCAGCGTCTCGGCCGAACAAAAAGCATGTATTGCGAGAAACACAAAAAGGAAATAAGAGAGCGGCCTCATGGTTTTCCTCCTGAGATTTCTGTTGTAATAAGCGATTGTACCAGAAACATTCGACCTCTACCATTTTAAGGAGCGATGACATCGAGATCATTAGTACGCTGAAAGGAGAATCTAAATGAAACTCTTTTTTTTGAGCTGGGCCTTGCTCGCCGTTCTTTGCGCGGCCCTCCACGCCGCTCCCGCACAGGAGACGGGTGAAGCCGGCCGGAATGCCGTCTCATCGGCGACATCGGCCGATCCGGCGATCGATCTCGCCGAGCTCGATCTGCTGCTCAAGCCGATGAGGAAAGACGAAATCGAGTCGGAGGTCCGGGCCTGGACGGCCCTGCTGGAATCCAAAGCCAAATCGATCTCGAAGATCGAGATCGAGTCCGGAAAGGCCGAGGGCGAGGCGAAAGAGATGCTTCTCGAACAAGCCGCAGCCTTAAAGGTCGAGCAGGCCGGCCTGATCGGCCGCGTCAATGCCGTTCTCGCCGCCTGGGCCGAGAAAGGGGGCGAGATCGCGGAGCATGAAAAATATGTGAGCGTGATCTCCGGCCATATGAACGATTCCGCGAACGCGGACGCGGCATGGACCACTTTCCTCGTTTGGCTGCAATCCAAAGAAGGCGGAATCCGGGTGGGAACGAATATCCTGCTCTTCCTTCTCACCATCATTGCCTTCAAGATTCTTGCCGGCCTTCTCGGCAAGGTCGTCCGGAAAGCCCTCGACAGGCTCAAAAAAACCTCGGAGCTTTTGCGAAACTTCCTGGTCAATTCGGTGCGGCGCGTGACCTTCTTCATCGGCGTCATCGTGGCGATCTCGTGGCTCGGCGTCGATATCGGTCCTTTCCTTGCCGCCATGGGCGTTGTCGGCTTTGTCGTCGGCTTCGCGCTGCAGGGAACGCTCAGCAACTTCGCCTGCGGCGTCATGATCCTCATTTACCGGCCCTATGATATCGGGGACGCCGTCGAGGTTGCGGGGGTGGCGGGCTCGGTGGAGGCGATGACGCTCGTTTCAACGACAATCAAGAGCTGGGACAACCAGAAGATCGTGGTCCCCAACAGCGCGATCTGGGGCGGCATCATCACCAACATCACCGGGAACGAAACGAGGCGCGTCGACATGACCTTCGGAATCAGCTACGCCGACGACATCGCCAAGGCCCAGGGCGTGCTCGAGGAGATCGTCAAGAGCCACCCGCTTGTGCTCAAAGACCCGGAGCCCGTGATCAGGCTGCACGAGCTCGCCGATTCGTCGGTCAACTTTATTGTCCGCCCCTGGTCGAAGACGTCCGACTACTGGAACGTCTACTGGGACGTCGTCCGCTCCGTGAAGGAACGTTTCGACAAGGAGGGCATTTCGATCCCCTTCCCTCAGCGCGATGTGTACGTCCATCAGGCCGCGCCGGCGTAATCCATCTTTTTAACGAGGAGACAACAAATGATTCCGTCGACCGCTCTTTCGGTCATGATTCTCTTTCTCTTGGTTCCCGCGCCGTCGGAATTGCCAGGGGATAAAGCGCCGCCGGGATACATCGCCGGCCGTGTCGTCGATCTTTCGGGGGATCCCGTTCCAAATGCATCCGTCTTCGCCTGGGTTCCGGACTGTGACGATCAGCGAAAGGTCGAAGCGAGGACAAGCAAGGACGGGAGATTTCGCCTCGGCCCTTTCGAGCCGGAACTGGTGTTGACCCTCTGGGCCGAGTCGGAGAACCTCTGCCGCCAACGGATGGAAGGCTTGGCCGTCCTGCCCGGCATGGATCACGAGGCGGGTGATTTTGCACTGGCTCCGGGCACCCGCTTCAGGGGGAGGGTTTCGAACAGCGAGGGCCGGCCGCTCCCAAGAGCCGTGGTTTCGGTCTCTCACTCTTATATGAGCCTGGCGCACACCGTCCGCCTTTACGGGCAGGGCTGGGATGTGACCTGCAGCGATGACGGCCGGTTCGAGACTCCGCCGCTCCCTCCGGGCGGACACTCCTTCCTTTTCAGCGCTCCGGGCATGGCTTATGCCCATCAATCTGTGTGGCTGTCGCCGGGCGAAGAGGACCGGGTCCTTCCGGAAGTCAGAATGAAAAAGGACGTCGTCATTTCGGGAAGGGTGCTCGGCCGCAAAAACGAGCCCGTTCCGGAGGCGTGGGTCTGCGTGGACTACGACTATGACCACTGCGTCACCACCGATTCGGAGGGCCGCTTCGTTCTTCGCGGTTACGACGACGGGGCGGAGGATATCACCGTCACGGCGGCCGGTTATATCGAGCTCGAGATCCCCGTCGCCCGGATCCCCGAGAGCGGCGTATTGGTCATGGAAAAGGCGTACCGGTTCAGCGGAACAGTGAAGGACTCGGACACGGGCGAGCCCGTGCGCATCGACGATCTCCTTCTCTGCAAGGTGGAACGAAATCCCGGCGGCGCCGTCCGGCTCTGGGGGTGAGGATCCGATTACGATCAACCCGAAACCGGTCGGTTTCACGTGAGCTATGAAGAGCCCGGCGAGTATCACATCAAGATCGAAGCGCAGGGCTACAAGGACGGCGAGCTCTTTATCAAGCCCCTGGAAAAGCCCGAAGACCTGGGCGGGCTGTTGATCGAGATGCACAAGCTCGACAGCCAAACGATCAAAAGCGAAGCGACCCGTGTGACAGGCAGGATCTCGCTCGATGGAAAGCCGGTTAAAGCCGGGTGGATCAGTGCATGGACGAAATGCAATGAGCCCAACCCGGCCAACGTGCGCATTCTTCGCGGATGCCCCGCACCCTACGGGGGCAGAATGTGGCAAAGAGCTCTTCTTCAGGCGGACGGCGCCTTCATTCTGTATCCTCTGAGTCGGGGGACTTGGTTTTTCCTCGTCCAGACGGCAAATCGCCGCAACGATGTGGTCGGCCCGATCATTCTCGGAAAGGGAGAGGGGGAACGGGCCCTCCCGATCGACCTCCCGGCTTTGGCCGCGATCCGGGGAAAGGTGGTTGATTTGCCCGAAAGGATGCTCGGCCGTGTCTTCGTTGTCGCTTTCAACGACAACATCTTTCGAACCGAGGCGCGCGTCGCCCTGGACGGGACTTTCGAGCTCGAAGGCCTTCCTTCCGGGACCTACGGTTTGCGCGCCGGCCACGACGATTTCGGTGAGCGCCGCACGGCCTACGAGAAGCTCTACGACTTCAATGATTTCGATTCGGTTGCCGATCCGTGGAAGGGCGTGACCAAAATTACAGTTGGAGAGGGGGACGTGATCGAAAATGTCGTCGTCGACTATACGCCGGCGGCGGAGTGACTAATAATATTAAGTTGACATATCAAATATAATAACTAATATAGAAAATAGGATTTTTTTTTCAGACGATTTCAATGACATACTTTTTGAGGGCGGGAAAGTGATGCAAAAAATCCTCCTCGTTGTTCTGACCTCATTTCTGCCGATAACGAGTGTCAGTGAGGAAAAGCCGATTTTATTCCGATTGGATTATTCAGGCTCGAGGGTCGGTCTTTACATTACCAGCCGGCACGAAGAATACCCACCCAACCTGATCTGGGGACAGCCCTTGATAAACGCCAGGGGTATTCTTTCGAGTCAGGAAGCGCTCAACTCAGGGATGGACAGCCGCAGTGCCGATGATTTCTTCCTGACACACAGTGCGACACTGACCAAGATCGAATGGTGGGGTGCCTATTACATGGGCCTGGGGACCTTCAGCTCTGTCAATCTGGAGATCTACCAAGACGCCTACGGTCCGACCAATCCCCCCGGCACCAGCGCAATCTGGAGCATTAATGTCCCATACGGGAAATGCGATGAAACCTATGTAGGAACCGTTCTCGGCGACCCGATGTACAAGTATCATATCGTTCTTAATCCGGCGGACTATCTGAACCTGAAGTCGGGGATAACCTACTGGCTGTGCGCGCAGCCTGTCATGGACGATCCTCCGCAGACAGGCGCGGTGTTGCAGGATCAGATTGTCGGAAGCGAAATCCATTTCTCCAGCGCTTACTTCAGCATGCCCGACTGGGTCCCGGCGTCCAGCTTTATCATGGGACAGTACGACTGGGCCTTCAATCTTTATGGTTATTGAGCGCTTGCCTTTTCGGCAGGAGCACTCAATCTTTCCTCAGATTCCGGCGCTTCATCAATGGTCGCGGTTACCATGCGGAATTACGGGAGCTACACGTTTTTGTAATAGTCGAAAGCATGGATAACGGCCCTTTGTTCCAGGCAGGGCCGCCGGACAGCACCGATTGATAAGCAGGAGGAGACCATTATGACAAGATGTCGTCTGCGCGAATTCATTTCCCGAAATCTCTCCCGAGTCATGACTGTTTGCATCTTTATTGTTATCGGCGCAAATCACAACGGTCTCGCTCAGGCCGATAAACGATATACAGCCCAAACCGGTACATCGAAAGCGGGCGCGGCACTGGCGCCTATGCTGATCGATCACACCCCCCGTATTCCCCTGCATGGCAGAGGCGGGATTCCTCTGAATGTTCCCGAACAGCTGTCGGATTCGACCCAAAGCTCCTACGTGCCCTACAACCAGGGAGGAGGATCGTTCCATTACAAACAAGCGCCGATTCTTTTCCCCAAGCTGGAAACCGGGTTCGAGGCGATACACGACACGGGATGGGCTCCGGCCGACCCCGTCGGCGCCTGCGGCATCGATCATGTCGGTGTCCTGGTCAACATGTCGTGCGCTTTCTTTACGAAAGACGGCACCGAGGGCCTGTCCTCGACACTTTACGATTGGTTCGATCCCGTGATGCCTTCTTATTACTTCGGCCCTTTCGATCCCAAGATCATCTACGACCATCACAGCGACAGATGGGTCATGCTGGGGCTTGCCTACGATAGCTATCTCAGTAAAGCTTGGTACTGCGTCTCGGCTTCCCAGACATCCGACCCCGCCGGTGACTGGTGGCTCTACGCTCTCGACGCATCGGAGGGACGCACGAACTGGCCCGACTATCCGGGGCTCGGTTTCGACGACAGAGCGATTTATATTACTTCAAATCAGTGGACCTTCGGCGGGGTTCAATTCGATTATGCCATGATCCGCGTCATCAGGAAAACCGAGCTCTACAGCGGGTCCCCCCTGCTCTACCTCGATTTCACTGGGATGACCGATCCGGACGGCGAGACGTCCTACACGATCAAGCCCGCCCACACCTTCGGCACACCCGGAAAACAGTACCTGGTGAACACGAAATGGGATGAAGGAGACCACGTTGTTCTGTGGCACATCGAAGATCCCGCATCGGGACTGCCCGTCCTGGTGCAGGACGGTGAGGTCCCTGTCCGAGGCTATGAACTGCCGCCCGATGCGGAACAGCTCGGCTCTTCCTCGCTGATCGAGACGAACTCGTGCATCACCCAGGACTGTCAATACCGGGAGGGGTATCTCTATACGGTTTTTACCGAAGGCTGGACCTGGACCTCGGGCTTGTACTCCGCCATCCGCCTTCTCAAGATCGATGTGGATAATCTCGAACCCAAGATCGATTTCACGTTCGGAAAGGACGATCACTACTATTATTATCCCGCCGTATACACCGCGCCCGGGGGAAGGATCGCCATGGTGTACAACCGTTCGAGCAGATCGGAACATGTGGGAATGTGGTACACGGGGAACTGCGCGATCCTCCCGCGCGAGGGCTCGATCAAGGAGGGAGAATCCGACTACAGCTATTCCGGCCTCTGCCGCTGGGGCGACTACAACGGCATCGCCGCGGATCCCGCGGATCCATACAAGATCTGGATGTTCAGCATGTACCCGGTGGCCCCCACCCTCTGGAGAACATATGTGGGCGGTGTCAGGATTCCGACTTTCTCGGACTGATCAGCTCGGCTCGATCGGTATATTCATCACGATGGCCTGAAGCTTCTTCATGGTCTCGATGTACCGCCTGAAGTAGATCTGGGATATCTGCGATTGAATGAGATATCCCATGTTCGGTTCGGCGTCCATCAATTCCTTCAACACGGAAGCGCTGATCCGAAGAAGATCGGTGTCTTCCGTGCACTGGGCCGTGAGGTTATAGGAATCGAATGCAAAGGAGACGCAGGAACCGAACATCGCTCCTGTGTCGAGCTGATCGATGAAAACCTTGACACCTTCTTTTCCCGGCATACGCAGGGTGACCTGACCCTTCAGAACGACATAGAAATAGTCCGCTTTCGCTCCTCTGTGGTAGACGATGTCACCGGCTTTGTAGCCGGCGATTTCAGAGGCATCGCTGAGGGTGTGGACCTGATCGGGTCTCAGGTATTTGAAAACCTCTTTTTGTGTGAGACTGTCAATAGCCATGGTTGCCCTCCACTAAAACGAACCTTTCGGAGTACCTTGACCATCCGCCCGAAACCCCGTCTTCGGGCAGAGAACACAGCAGGCAATGTCCCTCATGGTGTGGATTCGGAGGTGTGCGTCCGCCGGGGACAAAAGAGTTTACCATATATTGAGTCGGATGGGTTCTAAAAAGTATGACAGGCGCCCATTCCGGGACAGAAGGCCGCAATGCTGTGGTTAAACGAAATAAATTAATTTATAATGAATTGAGCTCATATTATTTCATCTCCCCGGAGGCACGGCTTATGAGATCGACTGCGATGATTCTTTTCATTGCCATGATTTTCTCTGCTTTTCCGGAAAGAGCTTCCGGTCAGGTGCAGCGAAAGGCCCCTTCTGGGCCGGAGAGAAGGGCTGCTTCGACGCTTCCTCTCCCCGCCCCGCTCGGGTCTCCTCCTCCGGGACCGGTGCGCTGCAGCGCCGAATGGGAGGAGTCCGAGGGAGTGATCACCCTGTGGGCAAACAACGACCTCATCGACAAGCTCCAGCAGGACACCCTGGTCTACATCCCCGTTGACGACATTTCCCAGAAGAACTGGTGGACCGGCTATCTAGGCAGCCACGGCATACCTCTCGACAACATCCGTTTTCTCTTCATCGAGACGAACACGGTCTGGACGCGGGATTACGGGCCGTGGTTCATCTGGGACGGAAACAACGACATGGGCATCGTCGATTACATCGCCCATCCCCAGAGCACCTACGGCAGCGACGACAATCTCTTTCCCTATAACTTCTCCCAAATGTTCGGCATCAACTACTACGACACGGGCATCTATCACGTGGGCGGAAACTGGTTTCCCGCCGGATCGGGCCGGGCTTTCTCCACGACGCGGGTCTACACGCAGAATCCCTTCGTGTCCAAGCAGGATATCGACCTGATCCACAAGGATTACCTCGGCGTCGATCATTACAACACGACCCACGTGGCTCCCTGGACCATCGAGCACCACGACTGCTGGGGAAAGCCCTGCGGACCCGACACATTGATCGTCGTCAGTTATGAAGAGGATTCCGAGTACTACGCGTACGCCGAAACCATGTACGAGCTCATCTCCACCCTGGAGAGTCCCTGGCAAAGACCCTACAAGATTCTTCGCCTGCCCATGTTCAAGATGGGAACGGGATGGAACGAGTACAAGCCCTATATGAACTCCCTCGTTTCCAACAAGAGTGTCTACGTGCCGATCACGGGCTCGCCCGACGATCAGGTCGCCCTGGGTGTTTTTCAGGACGCTTTTCCGGGACACAAGATCGTGGGCGTGGATCACATGGGATGCGGATTCAACGACGCCCTCCACTGCCGCACCCGGAACTTCGTGAAGCGCGATGCCATCCGCATCTATCCCATGCCGCCGGGCGACACGGAGAGCACATCGTCGGGATACACGGTGACGGCCGAGGTGGTTCCGCCCAAGGGCTCTGCGCTTTCAACAGGGTATCCCAAGGTCCATTGGACAGCAACGGGCGGACCGCCCTACAGCGAGATCGTCATGACCTCTGCGGGAGGCGCCGACTATACGGCGGAAATTCCGGCACAACCTCTGGACAGGGAGGTTTCGATCTGTATCGAAGCCCGGGACGACGGCGGGCGCTCGGCCGTCTACCCCTTGGTCGCACCTCAGGGGATGATGTCTTTCAGAGTGCGCCGTGACACCGAAGCGCCCGTCATCTCGCGCTTTGCGCCTTTGCGGAGCGCCTTTGCCGGCGCCTGGCCCCGGGGAATCCGCCTGCTCTGCAAGGACGACATGACCAACCCCGAGGTCAAGGTGAAGTATGCCGTCAACGGAATACCCCAGAGCGATATCACACTTGTCCGGGAGAGTATGTGCTATTGGTACAGCGGTCTCTTCGGCGGAAGCGTGTCCCCCGGCGACGTGCTGACCTATCGCGTGGTCTCAACGGACAACTCTTCCCAGCCCAACATCGCCCTCCACCCTTTGATGGGAGAGATCTGCTGCCCCATCGCAGACTCGGGCGGCGTGGGCGTTGTGGAGCTGAGCACAAGACCCGATTCGTCGCCGTTTATCGCGAAAACCCTGAGCGAGCTGGGCATACCGTACTCGCTCTATTCCTCTTGGCCTGCGGACTGGAACCGGCACGATGCCTGGTTCATCTGCCTCGGCGTTTTCGTGGATCGCCACGCTCTCTCCAACCAGGAAGCCAATGATCTCGTCAACGCCCTTCAAGGGGGTGCGAGCGTTTACATGGAATCGAGCGACGCCTGGTGCTTCGATCCGGAGAGGTCGGTTTACAAATCAGCCTTCGGCGTCCTCGAGATCTCCGACGGCGGAGACATCTACGGCGGCGTGGAAGGCCTTTCCCAATCACTGGCCGACGGACTCACACTCGATTATCGTGGCGAGAGCGCCTGGATGGACGAGATCGGAGCCGTATCGCCCGCTCGACTCCTTTTCAAAACCGAATCGGACAGCAAGGGCCGCGCCGTTCAATACGATGCCGGAGCTTATAAAACCATTGCCGGCTCATTCCCCCTCGGAGGTTTTCGCGACAGCGCCTGGCCTGATACGAAAAAAGAGATCCTCATCCGCATCCTCGAATACCTGGGTCTTGACGAGATCCGGTTGTATGCCACGGGAGAAGCGAAGAGCGGCGCGACCGTCACCATCCGCTTGGAAGGGGATTATGGAGACAGGTATTTCATGCTCGCTTCACCGGCGGAGGATTTTTCGGATCAGCCGGGCTACGGCGTCCTGCGCCTCGACATGAACAATCTGCATATCCTCGACCAGGGCTCGATCCCGCCGTCAGGTTTCGTCGAGGTCGACCTGCTCATTCCTTCCGGCGATAGCTACATCGGTCTGGAGATCCACCTCCAGGCCGTGACCGGGCCGCAGATCAAGCCCTTCCAGGCGAGCCTCACGAACCGGGACATTCTGACCATCACGAAATAGCGGCACGGGAACCGGTACCGATCGACATGGACGGTCTCAATAAATAAACCGGGGGCGGGAGTCGACCTCCCGTCCCCGGTTGATTTTCAGGAATGCCCGGATCAATCCGCCCGGGCAGTCTTTTCGATGTTCGCTACAAGACCGACGTGGCCACTACGTTCGACGCCAGACCCATCTGGCATGCCTGGAGCCATGCGGGGCCGGTATAACCGGTAGGGCAGGTGACGCTCCAGATCGTTGTTCCCGAACCGTCCGACGGCTTGGCGAAACCAAGAGTCGGGTTGGCAATGCCGAGGGTGATGCCGAGCTGGGGAACGTAAACGCTTCCCGTGCCGGTCACGCTGTAGACCAGGTAGGTCATGGTGTTGGCCGTACCGTTTGTCACGGTGAAGGTGACGTTTTGTCCGCCGATGATCGGTGTGGGGGAAACGGCCAGGTTGTAACCACCGCCGCCGTTCACTTCCCAGTTGTCGAATTGAGGGCTGTTGTAGGTTCCGATGCCGAAGCCTGTGCCGAGACCGGCAATACCGAGCACACCGGAGCATGTGAAGGACTCGTCCACCGTACCGTCGAAATCGCGGTCGATGTCAAGGTTCGCCACATCGCCGCCGCCCGTGAAGTAGACGAACATCCGGCCGGAAGGCGTCTTGACGGCCAGGTCATAGTAATACGATGGCGAGTAACCAGACCAGGGTCCGCCGTTGTTGCCGCTGTAGAAAAAGACACGGTCGTAGAGACCGTCGGAATCATTGTCCTGGACCTTGATGAAGATGTTGGTCGAGCTGGAAGCCAAGCCGGAGACCAGGGCGACATAGACGAGGTTCGAGCCGCTGTGCTTGGGCAGAAAATCAATGGCCTGGACATGAGCATCGTAAGCGGCGCTGGCCGAGGTGTGCTCCATCAAGCTCATGCCGCTCGCAATACCATACCCCATATTGGCTGAGATACCGATATCACCAGACATCTCGTTCCAGTCCGCACCCATGTTCGTTCCGCTGGCACGGTTGAAATCATCGGACCAACTGCGTGATCCGCTCGGCGGGATCGGTGGGCCCGGGATATCGACCTTGTTGAAGCCACCTGGAGGCAGGGAATTGTCGATGTTTTGACTCATTCCGGCAGGCGCCAAGCAGAGAAGAAGAGCAATGGACAAGATGGATAATGCTGTGGATTTCATGAGGTCCTCCCATTCAAAAAGAAAAAATGTCATTCCGGCTTTTGCCGGAAAACCCGAAACAAAGGAAAACTTTTATTTGATAACACGTACGATAGGTATTTATTAATAATACCAAATTGAAATGAATTACGGAAACAAGTTTATTTCATTAATTATACTTTTATGACTCACCTTGGGAGGGCAGCTTCCTTCAAACATTCGTATGAAACAACTGATGCAGTTCCATTTGAACTCCCCTATCCCGCAGATCCGCCGGCGTCGGCAATAACTCATTATTCAGCAATTCATTACATTGCAATGTATTGATGTAAACGAATTGCCCGAAGGGCGGCTCGCAAAGCGCTTCGGTTTTGTCGTTTGAATTAAAAGCTTCTTATATTATATTGTTCTCTGGAAACCATATTGAGGCACCCCTTCGATACCGGGCCCATAAATGTGGTTTCACCAATTCATCTTCTCTCAGTCCTAAAGCCTTTGCTTGATGAATAGATAATGGAATCATCCGGTTTCAATTCCCCTGAAGCCGCGCTTCAACTTTAATTCCATTGAGAGGAGGAACAACCATGAGAAAAAGCAAACTGTTCTCTTTCCTGATCCTGATCAGCTCGGCCGCATTGATCCTGGTGGGAAGCCCGCCGGCCTCTTCGCAGACGGCAGGGCCTGAGCGCGGCAGTATGATCCTCTCCTATTCTTTTGACGAGCCGCTGCTCCGCGAGATCGACATGAGGGGGACGGCATACACCTCGATCTGCATTCCCGGATCCCTGACGATCGCCCGAAACGCGGGCGAGCCCGCCCTTCCCGTGCGGTTCGTCAAGATCCTCCTTCCGCCCGGAAAGGACGTGAGCAGAGTCGATGTCACCGGCCGCCTGAAAAAGGTCGCTCCCGACGGCATCGACCTGAAAGCGAGCCCGATCTTCCCCTATCAGGATCCCCAACCCTTCGGAACGGCCCAGCCTCCGGACCTGACTATCGACAACCAGCTCTACAGCTCGGAAGAGCTTTTTCCGGCCGGCCATTTCGCCGACCCGCGCGTCGGCTTCTGCCGGGGATACACGATCCTGTCCGTCGCCCTCTTTCCGGTGAAATACGTACCCGGCGCGGGAGAGCTCTTCTACTTCTCCGAGATGACCGTCACCGTCGATCTCGAGGATAAGAGCGGGGCGAATCCCTTTTTCCGAAAAGGCAACGCCGGGGACGAGAGATGGGTCAAGAGCCTCGTGGGCAATCCCTCGGCTGCGGCGGCCTACCAGGCGATCCCGCCGGCGAGAAGCGACTACCCCGGCGGGCTCTGCGATCCCGCAGATCATTATGACTTCGTGATCGTCACCACGACGCAGAACGGTCTCGATTACTGGTCAACGGGCGGATCGACTCCGTACAACTGGGACAGCCTGCTCGACAAGCACCTGAACGACGACGGGCTGGCCGGCATCGTTGTGACCGTGCAGGATATCAACAACGAAACGGCTTACCACGACCCCGACCCGCTCTTCAACGACACACCCGCCCACATCAGGGAATTCTGCAAGGACGCCTATCAGGACTGGGGAACATCCTACGTTCTGATCGGTGCGGACGCCGAATGGATCCCGGCCAGAGAGATGGACTACAACTATGAGTCGAACGTGGATGCCGACATGTACTGGAACCACCTCGACAACACGTTCAACGACGACCATGACAACGACTGGGGCGAAGAAGGAG
>CAZWHE010000102.1:0-15249 GCA_964633825.1 uncultured Phycisphaerales bacterium
ATCGAAAATTTAGCAAACTATGGAGGTGGCGGAATTTATACTAACACACTGAGTTCTGGTGCCAGTATTACTGGTAATATTATCAGCGATAATGTAGCTGTTACAGGTGGTGGCGGAATAATTTGCAGTGGTTATTCTTTCGTAAGAATATCAAATAACATAATTTCGAGAAATATAGCAACTGGGGGTGGTGATTCGGATGACATAGGAGGTGGAATATTGTCTATTAATTGTTCTAATCCCACTATCAATAACAATACTATTGTTGATAATTATGCTAGATTGGGTGGAGGTGGTATTTGCAGTACACAGGAATCATCCGCAGATATTATAAACACGATATTCTATAAAAATAACGCTCCTGAGGTATGGATAATGGATACATACCCCTGGAACCCGTCTTCGCTTAGCATTGCTTATTCTGATTTGCAAGGGGGACAGGGATCGGTTCTTGTTGATCCTGGTCATATACTCAATTGGGGGCCAGGTATGATCGACGCTGATCCACTTTTCGTTGATCCAGCCAATGAGGACTATCACCTGACATTCAATTCTCCCTGTATCAATAAAGGATATAACCACGGTTATCTTCCGCCGGAGGATTTTGAAAGCGACCCCCGTGTTGCCGGCGGCCGGCCGGACATCGGCGCCGACGAGTATTATTATCATCTTTATCATGTGGGTGATGTCGTCCCCGGCGGAAACATTGATGTCAGGGTCATCGGGATGCCGGGTACATCGCCAGTATGGTTATTGTTGGCACCAAATGCTCAAATTAATCCTCAAACTACTCCTTACGGGGATCTATATCTTATTCAACCGATTTACGAGTTTGTTTTAGGCGGCGTTCCCTCAAACGGGGTATTCAGCATCTCCGGCACGGTTCCGTCCTGGTGGATTCAGGGGAACGAGTATTTCCTTCAAGCAATGATCGGACCGCTCGGTGGCCCCAGCACGGTCCTGACGAACCCGTATGTGCTTGAAGTCGAATAGATAAGATAAACTCGGAGTTTACTCGGAAGGAGCTTATCATGGTTGGAAAGAAAACAACCCTGATTCTTATCACTTTCATGCCGTTTGTTGGTTTATCTTGGGCCGGCACAATCTACGTTCCCGACCACTACCCCACGATCCAGGACGCCATCATTGTGGCATTGCATGGCGACACGGTCATCGTCCGATCGGGGACCTATGTGGAAAACATCGATTTCCTAGGGAAGGTGATTACTGTCAGGAGTGAAAATGGACCTGATTTAACAACAATCGACGGGAACCAAGCGGGAAGCGTGGTCATGTTTCAGAACGGAGAAGCAGCGGACTCCGTGTTAATGGGTTTTCAGATTATGAATGGTTCCGGTAATCCCAATAGTTGTGGGGGCGGAATTTACTGCGAGAACTCGTCACCAACGATAAAGAACAACATCATTACAAATAACACAGTGTATTGGTACGGAGGAGGGATTTATTGCCACGTATCTTCGGCGACGATTATCAATAATATAATCATGAATAATTCGGGAACAGATGGTGGTGCAATCTACAGCAGCTCTTCCTCTCTGATGATTTCCAGTAACAACATCACGGGAAACTCAGTAATCTACTATGGCGGCGGTGTTTATTGCTGGATATCGTCTCTAATGATTGCTGATAACATCATCGCGGGAAATACCGGATATTTAGGTGGTGGTATCTTTTGCGAAAATTATTGTTCCGGCATGATTAAAAGCAATATTCTGACTGGAAATGCAGCAAGCGTCGATGGTGGTGGGATATATTGCAGTTCTTCATCTCCAACGATTGCAAAAAATATAATTAATGATAATTCAGCTAATGAAAAAGGGGGTGGAATATTTTGTCGTTTGGACAACTGTTCTCCAGCAATCTCGAACAACGTGATCTCCGGGAATGGAGCTGTTGGCAGCGGGGGTGGGATTTACTGTTACGAAGATTCATCACCGATCCTGAACAATAACATCATTACCGGAAACTCGGCAAACCACTTCGGCGGCGGGATCTGTTGCAAAGAATCATCTCCAGCGATCACCAATAATACTGTTACGGGGAACACGGCAGCCGAGAGAGGTGGTGGAATCTACTGTACCCATAATTCCTTCACGACTGTTGCGAACACGATATTCTGGAACAACTACGCACCATCAGGGCCTGAAATCCAGATCCAGTCGACTCCACATGTATCGACATTAACCATCAGTTTCTCCGATGTGGAAGGGGGGCTGGCTTCGGTCCTGGTTAAACCCGGCTGCACCCTCAACTGGGGTCCCGGTATGATCGACGCCGATCCGCTTTTCGTTGATCAAATCAATGAGGACTATCACCTGACTTTCAACTCACCCTGTATCAACAAAGGATATAATCACGGATATATACCATCGAAGGATTTTGAAGGCGATATTCGTGCCGCGGGAAGCAGGCCGGATATCGGAGCTGATGAGTATTACCATCATCTTTATCATGTTGGCGATGTCGTCCCCGGCGGAAATATCGATGTCAGGGTTATCGGGATGCCGGGTACATCGCCAGTATGGTTATTGTTGGCACCAAATGCTCAAATTAATCCTCAAACTACTCCTTACGGGGATCTATATCTTATTCAACCGATTTACGAGTTTGTTTTAGGCGGCGTTCCCTCGAACGGGGTATTCAATTATACAGGTACGGTTCCGTCCTGGTGGATTCCGGGAAATGAATATTTCCTTCAATCGCTGATCGGACCGCTCGGTGGTCCTGACACGGTCCTAACGAATCCATATGGGTTAGAGATTGAGTAAGGGTGTAGAACTCGCTGGATTTCTTCCTTTGAACAATTTCTTTCCCCCAGTCGGGTCCCTGCATGGCTGCGGGGCTTCGGTTTCCATCAACCATCCACCGGAAAACAAGAGTTGCAACACAAAGGACTCTGCCCGGGCCATGGGCAGGTTACCCTTTGTGCACCCCCCCTTCGCGAGGCTTTGCGAGCGCGGGGGGGGTAAACAAAGGGTAATCGTCGCCCCCTAATGGCCCGGGAGAACCCCTCTTATTGCAACTCTTGTTTTCCGGTGGATGGTTGATGGAAACCGAGGCCCCGCCGCCTTACAGGGAGCCCGAAATCTCTTCGAGGGTTTGCCGGCATTCCTCGAGGTCAGCGGCGGCCTTTTCGGCGCTGTCCTTTTCGGTCCTGTAAAAGTTCATGTAGGGCTCGTAGCCCTTGCGGATCTTGTCGAATGCGGCCTGGATCTCCCTGTCGAATTCTCTGGTGATCGATTTGCGGAATTCGATGGCGAGCTTGTCCACCCTGGCCGAGAACTCGCTGATGATGCGCCGTTTCTTTGCCGGGAGAATGAAAAAGCCGGTGAGTGCCACGGCCGATGCGAGAAGGACGCCCGACACGTCGAGAAGGGTCGCGTGAAAGAGCCAGGTCAGAAGAACGCCGACGCTGACAGCGCCGAGCTCCACGCCGAAGAAGTGGAGGATTCCGCGGTAGGCCAGGTTGAGCACCCTGTTGCACTCCCCCTTGACGTCGAACCGGGCGATCTCTTTTTCGAACCCTTCCCTCACGGTCGCGAAAACCTCCGCCCGGTTGTAGTCGAAGGAAAGGTCGGCCTTAGCCGAAAGGTCGGTCGAAGCCGCCGGCCCGGCCAGGCCGAGAATCCCGCTGCTCTCCTTGCTCTTCCGGGTGTGTTCCACGAGGAATGACGAGGTCTTTTCGAAGAGCCCGATCGATTCCTGCATGAGCCAGTCCACGGCGTTCTGCATGATCTCGTCGACCCGTTCCCGCAGGTCGGCCACCACCTCTTCTTCGAAGAGCTTTTTGAACTTGTCCGGTTTCCTGAGGAGGTTGAAGGAGGTGACGCGGATCTTGTCCTCGAGGAAGTTTTTCCCCCGCCTTTCGAACTCGCGGAGGATGTCGTAGATCTGCGTGATGAAGCGATGAGTTCTCTCGTTCAAGCCCTGGCAGGTCCGGGCGACCTGGCTGTCCAGGCTGGTGAGGGATTTGTAATCCTCTTCGAGCACGGCCTTCCGCCGGTTGACGATCCCGTCGAGATCCCCGGCGATGGAGAGCCCGGCGTTCACGGGCGAGAGGAGCTTGAGCCGGAGCTTCTCCTCCTCGGTCAGGCGCTCGCGGATGTAGGTTTCCATGGCGGTCAGCCGGCTCTCCTCGATGAGGCCCGGGTCGTTGTCGGCTTTACCCTTCTGCCCGAGCTTCGCGGAAAGAGAAAAGATGAGGGGGTCGATGTCGAGCTTCTCGCGGATGTTCTTTTCGAGGTATTTTTCGACCTCGATCACCTCGTCGGGCTCCCGCGTGTCGATCTTGGTGAGCACGACAACGATCTTCCGGCGCCACCGCTTGGAGATGTAGGACAGGAACTGCCTTTCGCTCTCCGACAGGGGCCTGTCGATCGATGTGACAAAGAGGATCAGGTCCGCCCTCGGAACATAATCTTCCGTGATTTCCTGGTGGCGCCGGATGATGGAATTGGTGCCGGGCGTGTCCACGATGCCGAGATTTTTGAGGATCTCGATCGGATAAAACCGTTCCACGATGAACTCGTCCAGAATCCGTTCGCCCGCATCCTCGCCGAAACCGATGACGTTGATCCGGTCGGTGACAGGGGTGGGGCCCTCGGGGCAGATCTTCTCGCCGAGAAGGGCGTTGATGAATGCCGATTTTCCCGATTTCACCTCGCCCACGACGACGAGGAGAAAGAGCTCGTCCAGGTGGTCGAGAACGCTCTTTGCGTGCCGGGCCGCGTCGGAGACGGGGTCGAGCTCCCGGGCCACGGCATGGAGCTTCGTGAGGGCTCGGCGCTCCTTTTCCAGGATCGCGGCGTGTTCGGCGCTGAGAAAGCCTTTTTCGGCCATGGCATCTCCGTTAGAGTATCGTTGCGAAAGGACACTATATCTCAAATGGGTGTGCGGCTCCAATTTTTATGGGAGAGGGGAGGGGGACACAATACGTATTCTTCCGGAATCAAAGTTAATGTACTATCCAATTGTTCAACGGAAGAATACGTATTGTGTCCCCTTTCGGGAATCGTTCGATTCCTTTGCTCGTTCGTGGTGTAATACGGCAGCACTTGTTCCATTAGATGGAGGAAAAGAATAATGGGCAGCATTTCATACGGCGCCGAACAGGCCGTCAAAAACTGTGTTCGACTGAAAGAGGGCGAAAAAGTCGTCATCGTCACCGACAAGAGCGCGGAGCATATCGCCAAGGAGATCACGCGCTTTGCCGAGGAGATCTCGCCGGGCAGGGTCTACTCCTTTCTCATGGAAGAGTACGGGGAGCGGCCCGATGACGGGAGCACCCCCCTTCCCTTTCCCGATGTGATCGGCAGGGAGATGGTCGATGCGGACGTGAGCTTTTACTGCGCGTCGGGCAAGAAGGGCGAGCTCCAGAGCTTCCGTATGCCCATGATCGGCTATGTGGAGAAGAACGAAAAGCTCCGCCACGCTCATATGCCCGGCATCAACGACGAGCTCATGTGCACGGGCATGTCGGTGGACTACTCTCAGGTCCAGGAGATGTGCCGCAAGGTCCGCGACATCGTGACCAAGGCGCGCACGATCTCGGTCACCACTCGGGCCGGCACCGATTTCACCGTTGAGCTCGACCCTGCATGGAGGTGGAAGGTCTCGGACGGCCTCATCCGCTCGGAGGACTGGTCGAACCTTCCCGACGGCGAGGTCTTCACCTGCGCGAAGAGCGTTCCCCAGGGAAAGATCGTCGTTGACGGCGTGCTGGGCGATTACTTCTCCGAGGAGTTCGGGCTCCTGGAAGGGACGCCTCTCACCCTCGAGGTGAAGAACTCGCGCGTCCAAAACCTCACCTGCTCCAACGACAAGCTCGTGAAGGAATTCGGAGAGTACATGAAGCAGGACGAGAACGCGAACCGGATCGGCGAATTCGCCATCGGGACGAACATCGGCCTCGAGAAGCTGGTGGGCAATCTTCTCCAGGACGAGAAGTTTCCGGGGGTCCATGTCGCCGTGGGACACGGCTATCCCGAAAAGACGGGCTCCGACTGGGAGAGCGCCGCTCACTGCGACGCCGTTCTCAAGAACACGACCATCGTCGTCGAGGGACAGACCATCATGCAGGATGGGAAATTCACAATATGAGCGGAATCACGGGCGTCCCTCTCCTCGATCTGAAGGCGCAGTACGCGTCGATCAGGGAGGAGGTCCGCGCCAAGGTCGACGAGATCATGGACAACCAGGCTTTCATCCTCGGGCCCGAGGTGGAAGCCTTCGAAAAAAATGCGGCCCCGTACTGCGGTACGTCCTACGCCGTCGGCGTCTCGTCCGGGACGGACGCCCTCATGGCGGCGCTCATGGCGCTCGACATCGGTCCGGGCGACGAGGTGATGACCACGCCCTTTTCGTTCTTCGCCACGGCCGGCACTATCGCCCGCCTCGGTGCTAAGCCCGTTTTCGTCGATATCGATCCCGGCACGTTCAACATCGATTCCGACAAGATCGAGGCGGCCCTGACGGGCGGAACAAAAGCCGTGCTTCCCGTCCACCTCTTCGGCCAATGCGCCCACATGGACCCGATTCTCGAGATCGCCGCGAAGCACGGCCTCGCCGTGGTCGAGGACGCGGCCCAGGCGATCGGCGCCGAGTACAGGGAAAGGAGGGCCGGATCGATGGGGGACGCCGGGTGCTTCTCTTTTTTTCCGAGCAAGAACCTGGGCGGTTTCGGAGACGGCGGTCTGGTCACGACCAATGATGCAGAGCTGGCAGAGAGAGTGAGGCTCCTTCGTGTTCACGGGGCGCCTTCGGGGTACCGGCACAGCATGGTGGGAGGCAACTTCCGGCTCGATGCGCTTCAGGCGGCCGTGCTCGGCATCAAGCTGAAGCGCCTCGACGGCTGGACCGAGGGCCGCAGGAAAAACGCCGCCGACTATGCGCGGCGATTCGAAGACGCCGACCTGGTCGGGAAAGAAATCACTCTTCCCGTCGACGGGCAGGACCGCCATATCTACAACCAGTACGTGATCCGCGCCGAGAACCGGGAAGGCCTGCGGCGGCATCTTTCCGAGCTGAATATCGGTCATGCCGTTTACTATCCCCTTCCCCTCCACCTCCAGGAGTGCTTTGCCCATCTGGGAGGGAAGGAGGGCGATTTTCCAGTGAGCGAGACGGCGGCGAAGGAGGTTCTGGCGCTTCCCGTCTACACCGAGCTCAACGAAGATCAGCGCGCATATATAGTGGAAGGGATCCGATTATTTTACAGGCCCTGAATGTCCGTTTTTCCCGAAAAGTATACTTTTTCGGGAAAGTAACATACTTTTTCTGGGAAAGTCGCGTATCTTGTCCATTGTCTGAAGGGCCGACTTTCAAAGGATCTGTCGATCCAAAACAGCAACACCAAGGAGAAGAAAAATGATAGCCCGCATCGTTATGGTTTTGTTCATGGCCGGTTGTTTTCTGGCTGGTCCCGCTATTGCCCAGGATTGCTGCCCCGGCGGGGAAGCATCCAAAGACAAAGGTGCCGCCGGGATCTGTGAAAAAGGCAACGTCCTTCTGCGGAAAGGGGACTTCGAAGGCGCGGCCAGAGCCTATGAGGCCGCGGTGAAAACCGACGGCGACAACCCGGAATACTCGAACCGGCTTAAAACAGTTCAACGGGTCATAGAGCTCAGGAAGTATATCGCCGGAAACGAGCCATCCCCCAAGTGGGAAAAGATCGCCGAATCTCTTCACACCTACTACCTGAGGAACGACATTCACAGTGAAGCACTTGCCCTGGACAGGGACGTTCACGCAAGACTGAACAACGCGCTTTCCATGTCGCTTCTGGCAGAGACCTATCTCGAGATGGACATGAACAACGAAGCGTTCGAACTGCTCAAGGTCCTCACGGAAAAAGACTCCACCCCGCAGAACAGGCTCTATCTCGGTATCGCGCTGGCCCGCCTTGGAATGAAGGACGAGGCCGGAATGATCGCCGACAAATATCCGCTCCCCGAAAACGCCGGCATCGGCCTCATCTATGACGCCGCCCGTTTCTATGCTCTCCTGGGAAGAAGCAATGAAGCCGTCGGGCTCCTGACCCGTCTTTTCGAAAAGACGCCGCCCGGACAGCTCGGTATGGTCAAGGAGTACGTGAAAAAGTGCAGGGACTTCGCCCCCATTCTTGCGTATTCCGGATTCAAGAACGCCCTCGAGACCGCGTCGAAGGTCGAGGCTTCCGGATGCGGCGGCGGCGGGTGCGAGAAGATGAAGAAGGGCGGTGGATGCAACATGAAGAAAGAAGGTGGGTCCTGCGGCAGCGGCCACTCGGACTGCAAGGGGAAGCAGGACGAAAAGAAGTCCGGTTGCGGCGGCGGGTCCTGCAAAGGATAAGTGGTCCTGTTCATGAATAATGAAAAGGATCACTAAAGCCCGATGAAAACGACGCGGCGCTTTGTCCAGACCGGGTTCCTGGCCCTCATCGTGACCGGCGTCTGGATCGTGGGCGGAAACGCGGAACGATGGTGTCCCTTCGGGGGCGTGGAGGCGATCTACTCCTACGTCAGTGAGGGAAACCTTATCTGCTCGCTCGGGGTTTCCAACTTCTACATCCTGGGCGGCGTGCTTCTCACCGTTCTTGTTCTGAAGCGGGCATTCTGCGGGTATGCCTGCCCCATCGGCGCGCTCTCCGAGTGGATACAAGCCGGCGCGGTGAAGCTGGGGATCAGGCCTGCAAGGGTTTCTCCCGCACTCGACCGCGTCCTCTCCCTCCTGAAGTATCTCGCCCTGGCCGTCGTCCTCGCCTTCACCTGGAAGGTGGGAGAGATCGTGCTCCGCGGGTACGGTCCCTGTTATGCGCTGATCAGCCGTCACGGCAAGGACATCACCTTCTGGGCTTACGCCCTGTCGGGCGCCGTCGCTGCCGGTTCCCTCTTTCTCACCGTGCCCTTCTGCAGGTGGCTCTGCCCGCTCGCCGCCCTTCTCAATCCCTTTTCCCGGTTTGCGCCGGCCCGGATCAGGCGGAACAGCAAGGCCTGTGTCGATTGCGCCCTCTGCGCGAAGGCCTGCGTCATGGCCATTCCCGTCGACAAGGAGGTCGAGGTCACGGCGGCCCGGTGCTCATCCTGTCTCGACTGCGTCGATGTCTGCCCCGAGCGTGACAGGGGCGCCCTGGTGTGGGGTACAAAGCGCAGCGGCTGGTCCCAGACCACGCTTGTGGCTGTGCTTCTGCTCTGTTTCGGAGGCGCCGTTACCGCCGACATCCTCTATCCCCTTCCCTCCTTCGTATGGACACGCGGTGACGTTCCATACGAAACCGCCGGGCTCGAAATGATAATCGAGGGTGTGACCTGCCGCGGCAAGTCCGCCGGCCTCACAGTCTGGCTGCAGCGGGACGACGAGCTGGAGGTCGAGGGTTTTATCAAAGTGGAAACGTGGCCCGGCCCCGGCTCCGGCAGGGTCCGCATTACTTTTGATCCTTTCCGAACCAGCGATGAAGCGATCAGAAAAGCCCTCACCGATCCCTGGTTCGACCTCGGCTCGGGCGGCTTCGATATGTCCCCTTATCTGATCGAGGAATTCGATTCCTTCGGTTCGGGCGGGAAGAGCAAAAGAAGACCCGAACAGGAGAACAATCCATGACATCCAATACAACGGGGAATGCATCCACGCCCCCGTCCGATTCCGCCGATAACGGTTCAGACGAATACGGATCGAGCTCCGGGGAGGGCCTCGGCCGCACCTACTGGATGCTCAACTCGATCGAGATGTTCGAGCGCCTGGCATTCTTCTGCCTCCGCGTGATGGCGCCGATCTACATCATGCAGATCGGCCAGAACGAGGGCGGCCTCCACCTGACGGCCATGCACAAGGGCACGATCTACATGTGGTGGGCCATCTTCCAGTCCGTGCTGCCCATCATCACGGGCGGGATCGCCGACCGGTACGGATACAAGCGGATCCTCTTCATCTCCATCTCGATGAACACGGCCGGCTACCTGATCATGGCGAACTTTCACTCTTACACGGGGTTCTTCACGGGGATCATCGTTCTCGCCACGGGAACTGCTTTTTTCAAGCCGAGCCTGCAGGGCTCCATCGCCAACCTTCTCAAAAAGAAAAACGCCTCCCTCGGCTGGGGGGTCTTCTACTGGGTCGTGAACGTGGGATCGCTCGCCGCTCACTATATCGCCGGTCCGATCATGGTGGACAGGAGCGCCGGCGGTTGGCAGCGTCTTTTCTACGCCTGCGCCGTTTTCAGCGCGATGAACTTCCTGCTCCTTCTCGCTTTCAGGGATGTTCCTTCGGGCGCCTCGAAATCGGAAAATCCCCTCGTCGTGCTCTGGCGGACGCTGGTCAATATCTTCGAAGCCCGGCTGATCACCTGGCTCCTCATCATGTCCTGCTTTTGGCTGATGATGTACCAGCTCTGGGACCTGCAGCCCAACTTCATCGAAGACTGGGTCGATTCGTCCATGGTGGCGGCCCATCTTCCCGACGACCTCCACCTGAAGGAGATGGGCGACCGCGGACTGGTGCGCGTTCCCCAGCAGGTCCTGATCTCGATGAACGCTCTCATGATCGTGCTCTTCGTCGTGCCCGTCACCTGGCTGGTGCGTCGCATGCGGACCCTGTCGGCCATGCTGATCGGCATGCTCATGGCCACGGCGGGCGTTCTCGTGGCGGGATGGACGGGCAACGGATGGATCCTCCTCTCCGGCATCGCTCTCTTTTCGCTCGGCGAGATGCTCACGGGTCCGAAGAAGCAGGAATACCTCGGCCTCATCGCGCCGCCGGGAAAGAAGGGGATGTACCTCGGGTACGTGAACATCCCCGTGGGGATCGGTCTGGCCGTGGGCTCCAAGCTGTCGGGCTGGATCTACGGAACGTGGGGCGAGAAGGCGACCCTGGCGCTCAAGTACCTCGTGGAAAAAACGGAGTATTGCGCCGGCAGGGCCTGGGACGGAAGCATCGATACGCTCGAGACCGTGACGGGCGTACAGCGCACCGAGGCGTTCGTCTTTTTGCAGGAGCATCTCGGCATCGACGGGGTGGAGGCCAACCAACTCCTCTGGGAAACGTACCAGCCCTACTACCACGTCTGGGTCCCTTTCGCCGCGATCGGAATCGTTGCCGCCGTCGCCCTCGCCGTGTTCGGCCAGATGGCGAAGCGCTGGTCCGACATGAACGCGTGAGAAGCTCCTTTTTTCTCCTTTGCCCTTCGTCGCTCGTGGCATAACATCTGAACAAGCACAATGAAAAGAGCGCCGGGGAGGCCGGTCATGAAAAATCGTTTTCGCAGAGCCTTGGACCAAGAGCTCGGGAGCTGGGTCGACAAGGGTTTCGTCAATGAAGACCAGGCGGCCCGGCTGGCCGGGCACTACGCCCTCGACCGGCTCGACGCCGAGAGGCGCTCCCTCCTGCTGAACACCATTTTCCTCATCGGCGTCGTGCTCATCGGCTGCGGTGTCGTGGCTTTCGTGGCCGCCCACTGGGAGAATATCTCCAAATACGTCAAGGTCGCGCTTCTGCTCCTCGCCATGGCCGGCGTCCACGCGGCCGGGTACTGGCTCTGGAAGGTCAAGGGGAACCGGCCCCGGCTGGGCCACGCTCTCACCGTGCTCGGCACGCTGATCTTCGGCGCCAACATTGCTCTCTTCGCCCAGGTCTTTCATATCAGCGGAGAGCTCCACGCCGCCTACCTCGCCTGGGGGGCCGGGGCCCTGGTCATGGCCTACTCTCTCGGCAGCGTCCCGAACGCCGTCGTGGCGATCGGCGCGTCCTTTGTCGGTTTCGGATACTATATCGATCGGTTCGAAAGCGCTTTTATCCTGTATCCCTTCCTGGCGGCGGGGCTTTGCCTCCCCCTCTGCTACCTGAAAAAGTCGGTTCTCCTTTTTTTTCTCGTTGTCGCCGCAGCAGCGATCGCCCTGATCACGAACGGCTGCGTCTCGGTCGACGAAGGGAAGGGCGTCGCCGTTGTCCTTCCTTTCCCCGTCACGCTGGCCGCTCTCTGGTGTTACGGTCGTTTACACAGCAAGAAGGGGGCGTGGGCGGCTTTCGGTTCCGCTGCGCGTGCTCTCGGGGCCTTGGGCATCGGGGGAACGCTCTTTTTTCTCGCTTTTTACGATATCGTGCACAATCTCGGCGGGGACACGAGGCGGATAGGCGACTGGAGCTCCGCCTACTGGTGGGCGCTCGCGTCTCCCCTCATCCTGATCGTCATCCCCGTCACGGTCGCCGTGACGCTCGATCGCGGAAGAGTGCGGTCCCTGGCCGAGCCCCTCCTGGCGGGCTGCGCCGTCGTGGCCGCCGTCGTTCTCTGCCAGGTCGAATTCCTCAACGACCCGGTGGCCTGGAGCGTCGTGGCCGTGAACATCATCGCCGTCGGTCTGTCGGCTTACGGGATCTGGATCGGCCTGAAAGGCTACGAGCGCCTGCCATACTGGTCCGGGCTCGGCCTGGCTGTTCTCCTGATCATGAGCCGTTTCTTCGAGTACGAATCGCACCTGCTCGTCAAATCCGCGGGTTTCGCCGGGGCCGGCGTGGCGCTGATCGTTTTCGGCGTCCTCTTCGAGAACCGCTTGAGGCGGGCCCGGAAAGGTGTCGGGATCAAGGAGACCGGCGCAAAGGAGGTGGACCATGGTTAAGCACGTCGCATTCATCGCGGCCCTCCTCGTTCAATTCGGGATTCTGGCCTGGCCGCCAATGGAGAAATCGATCATCCGAGAGACAGGAAGAATGATCACCCTCCGGACCGGGCCCGTCGATCCCTACGATGTCATGCGCGGGTACTACATGACGCTGGGCTTCGAGATATCGAGGCCTCCCGGTTTCGAAAGCGAAAAAGGCCGGGCGGGTGAGAGGGTATACACTCTTCTCCAGGAGGGGGAGGACGGGGTCTGGAACGCCCTTTCAGCCGGGTTCGAGCCGCCGGCCGAGCTTACGGAAAACCAGGTCGTGATCCGGGGCCGGATCAGGCCGGCGTTCCGGCAGAGTCTTATCGATTACGGCATTGAAAAATATTTCGTCCCCGAGGCCGTGAGGAGCGAGATCGAAAAAGCGATCCGCGGGGAGGGAAGCCGGATCCTCGTCGACGTGGCTGTCGATTCCGACGGGGATTCGAGTGTTCTCCGCCTCCATGTGGGGGAAGAAATCTACGAGTATTAGGAGGTCGTCCATGACCCTTATGGAAGAGATGAACGAAGCCCTCAAGGCCGCCATGAAGGCGGGCCGCAAGGACGAGGTCGGGATCTACAGAATGCTCCTCTCCGAGGTCAAGAGGCTGGCCATCGACAGAAAGGAGCGGGACGAGGTGACCGACGAGATCGTCGTGGACGCCATGACCAAGGCGCTCAAGTCCCGGAAGGAGTCGGTCTCCCAGTACCGGGCCGGCGGCCGGGAGGACCTGGCAGAAAAAGAAGAGACCGAAATCGCCGTCATCGAGAAATATCTTCCCGAGGCGCTCTCAGAGGACGAGATCACAGCCCTCGTCGACGAAGCGATCGCCGAGACCGGGGCCGAGAGCCCCAAGGAGATGGGCAAGGTGATGAAGGCCCTCATGCCGAAGGTCAAGGGCCGCGCCGACGGTAAAGTCGTCAGCCGGCTCGTGACGGAGAGGCTGCGGGGGGGGTAGATAATAAATAAACAGCGCTGAATTTCACCTGAGGATTCGTTCGGCTTCTTCCCAATGGGGAAAATTCATTTTTTTGTTACCGGCAATCCGATGTGGACTTAGATGGCGGGTGCTCGGAGACCATGTTCATAGTATTTTTAATAAAAACACTACAGCTTTAACTAACTGGAATATAACACATTAGAGGTTTTGAAGAGATACAGATAATAGTTAATAGTGACAAATATCAATATCTAATGATATTATAAGGTTAATCAAAGTAGCATAAAGTGAGATAGGCGATGATATTAGATCCACCAAGAAGGGCAATGAATATAAAGTTATTTGTCTTTATTGTTATAATCGTTTTGATAATGACTTCTGAGTGGTCACTAGCAGCCACCATCTATGTCCCTGACCATTACCAAACAATCCAAAGTGCCATCAATGCAGCGTCGAATGGTGATACGATAATTGTCAGACCCGGAGTATATATTGAGAACATGGATTATATTGGCAAGAAAGTTGTTGTCCGGAGTGAACAAGGACCTGAGGTTACTATTATCGACGGTAATCAGGCAGGTAGCGTTGTGACGTTTCAGAATGGAGAAGACGAGAATTCCGCAATTGATGGATTTATTTTGACGAATGGCAATGCAATTGATGGAGGAGGTATCTATTGTAATGGTTCTTCTCCGATAATCTCTAATAATATCATTACATCAAATAATGGGGGTGGAATTTGCTGTATTTCTTGTTCCCCGATTATATCAAAAAACGATATAATAAATAATATAGCTAACCATTTAGGCGGTGGTATCTTTGTAGCCTGGGAAACAAATCCTGTAATCAGTTACAACCTCATAGCAAATAATCAAGCTTTAGGAGGTGGCGGCGGAATATACGTAGGCGCCAACTCTGAATCAACGATTCACCACAACATCATTTGCGGCAATACTACTGGATACTGGGGTGGAGGGGGTATTAATCTCTGGAGCGTATCAGCAATCTACGGCACGTATTCTTATGTATATTGCAACTTGATAATAAACAATACAGCTACTGGTACTAACCAAGGTGAAGGTGGGGGCGGAATCTACAGCCGGTACGATACCTCATTGATTTATAATAACACTTTTGTCGGTAATAGTGCATACAGAGGTGGAGGTATCTACATTCTGAACCAGCCATCATGTGTACCGGTAATATATAATTGCATATTCTGGGACAACAACGCGTCATCGATAGGCCCGGAAATTCACACGGAACCTTCGTTGTTCGTCAAGCAGTTCGGCCTTGGTGAGGTACTGCGACGTCAAAGGAGGCTGGTTCGGAACGGGAAACATTGACGCAGACCCTCTTTTCGTATCAGGCTACTGGGGTAATTTTTATCTTGGCCAGGTTTCGGCTGGACAATCCGCAGACAGCCCATGCTTAAATTCAGGTGATCCATCTTCGACCATGATCGACGGAACAACGAGCACGGATCATGTGCAGGACTCCGGAATCGTAGATATGGGCTACCACTATGATGACAGCCCGGCGGGTATGTTCTTGCTTTCTGTAGAGGGTTATCCTCTCCATGCCGGTCAAAGCGCGACTTTCGCTGTGACCGACGGCCAGTCGAATAAAAACACATGGTTGGTATACAGTCTCACCGGCTTGGGCAGCACTTATGT
>CAZWHE010000103.1:0-3636 GCA_964633825.1 uncultured Phycisphaerales bacterium
TAAAGTATGAATTCAATAATTTCCAAAAATCGAGGGTCATGATCAGTGGTTCGGATCATCTGTTTTTCACCCTCAAGGGAGAAAGCCGCATTCTCGAGAAGGGATTTCCTGCTCTTCCACGGGTATCGAGAAGCCTGGTAATCCCTGACAATGCCCAAATGAATGTTCAAATTATCGAGATAAAACAATATGAAATCAGGGACGTGCTTATCGCACCCTCCAAGGGAAACCTGAAACGCGACGTCGACCCCGAATCCGTGCCTTACACTTTTGATGCCGCCTACAAGAGCGATTCCTGGTATCCCGGTCGGATCGCCGAGCTGGGAAGGCCTTACATTATGAGAGACAAACGCGGAATCGTGGTGACCGTCACTCCATTCCAGTATAACCCCGTACGCCGGGTGTTACGCGTGACCACCGGTTTGACACTCTCCGTAACTGCAAAAGGTTCCGGAAAAATCAATGTTCTTCAAAAGAATGTCCGAAGACCAAGCAGGGCATTCGACAAGGTTTTCGAGAACAACTTTATCAATTACAGCAGATTATCCAGCTCCGGCTCCCTCCCCGAAGACGGTGATATGCTTGTAATAACCTATGATAATTTCAACGCGACGGTTCAGCCGCTCGTCGATTGGAAAAACAGCCAAAAGATCCCCACCACACTCGTCAACGTTTCGAGCATCGGAAACACAGCCCAGAAAATCAAGGCGTACATCCAGGATCTCTATGACACGAGCAACCTCTGTTATGTCCTCCTCGTAGGTGACAGTGGTGAAGTAGCTTCTCCGAGAAAACACGGCAACTCGGCAGATCCGACATATGCCCTGCTGTCCGGAAATGATCACTATCCCGACATCTTCGTGGGGCGTTTTTCGGCGCAGACGGTATCGCAGGCCGAAACCCAGGTTAAAAGAACACTCGAATACGAACAAAGCTGGCACAGCGGTGACTGGTTCTGGAAAGGAACGGGAGTGGCCTCGAATCTGTCCGGAGGTCATCACGGTGAAAGCGATGATGAGCACATGGACTATATCCGTGATGATCTGCTTGCATACGGTTATACGGAAGTGGACCAGATCTATGATCCCTGGGCCACTGCAACGCAAGTCTCCTATGCCTTGAACGAAGGCCGCGGTGTCGTCAACTACTGTGGGCATGGAGACATGACTTCCTGGAGCACGTCCGGTTTTTCCACGACTAATGTGGACAAGCTCACGAACCAGGGGATGCTCCCGTTCATCATCACCGTCGCATGTGACAACGGTCGGTTCGAAGCGGGCACCTGTTTTGCCGAAGCATGGCTGAGGGCCACCGACAGTGGTGAGCCCACAGGCGCCATAGCGATGTATGCTTCGTCGGCCAAGCAGGCGTGGGTGCCGCCCATGGATGCACAAGATGAATTCATCGATCTCTATGTCGCTGAATCGATGCATTCTTACGGCGGACTCTGCTTCGCAGGTGCGTGCAAGATGATGGACGAATACGGACAAGACGGTGAAGACGAATTTGACAACTGGATCGTCTTCGGTGATCCATCTCTCTACATCGGTCCCACACCGCAGGCTCTGGCTATAAATCTCTGCGACGGAATTCCGGATTCGATCCCGCCCGGCGCATCGACTCAAATCATAGTCGAGATCAGCGACTGGCTCGAAAATTATGTTCCCGGGACAGCGACGTTACACTATAAATCGAATCATCAGGATCCATTTTCGGATATTCCCCTGGTTTCGCTGGGCAACGACCTGTTCGAAGCCACACTGCCGGTTCCTGCTGTCGGGGATGAACCTGAATTTTACTTCAGCGCACAAGGGGATGGAGGCACGACCGTCACCGAGCCCGACAATGCGCCGGTCGAGCTCTTTAAGCCCAATGTCGGTTTTATGGTGACAACAATGGCCGACAACTTCGAGGACGACCAGGGCTGGACGGTGCAGGACACGAACCTAACAACGGGCTCCTGGGTCCGTGTCGATCCCAACGGAACCTACTATTTTGGCAGCTATCCGCAACCCGAGGATGATAATCCCGCCGGAACCGGCACCAAATGCTATGTCACCGGCCAGGGATCGGTCGGAGGATCGGCGGGAGAAGCCGACGTGGACGGCGGCCCGACCCGATTGTTTTCGCCGACCCTGGACATCGCCGAAGGCGGGACGATCAGTTTTTACTACTATTTTTACAACAGCACCGGTGACGACAGATTGACCACCCATATCTCAAACGACAATGGCGTGAACTGGGTGGTCGTCATGCAAACATCAAGCGATCCGGGATGGAATTATTTCAGCTTCCGGGTTGAAGACATCGTAACGCCCTCTTCTCAAATAATAGTAAGCTTTTCCACGAGCGATAATCCCAACAACTCAATTACGGAAGCCGCCATCGATGATTTCGTCGTAGAGAGTTTCGTCAGCGCGCCATCGTTATGGGCGGACGGTTATTCGCTCTCTGCTGCAACGGGCGGCGCCATCACCTTTACACTCGACGCCGGAACAGCCAATGCGAACAGCAGCTACCTGCTCTTGGGCTCTCAAAGCGGCACGAGTCCCGGAATCCAGCTTCCCGGGGGTGTCACCCTGTTCCTCAACCAAGACGCGCTGACCGACTTCATCCGGCGTCACATCAACTCTCCCTGCTTCCAGAGTTTCAAAGGGAATCTCGACAATTCCGGACAAAACAGAGCTGTCTTGGATACATTGGGGCCTATCACCAAGCCGGGCCTGATCGGCAGGACCCTCTCCTTCGCCTATGTCGTGGGTCCGCCCTGGAGCTATGGTTCCACCCCCGTATCGATAGAAATCATCCCCTGATCCGGTCAACAACGGTCAGCCTGGAAAAGAGCTCTCTCTCCAAAATGACCTCAACGTGTTAATATTTCACCCATGATCGACAGTCCCATACCGGCAGAAGAGATTTCTCCCTGGCTCCAGGCGCTTTTTCTGGCACTCGGCACGCTTCTGTCCGAAGATCTGTCCGCTATCAGCGGGGGGATCCTGGCCAGCACCTCGCCCGACAATCTGCCGATTATTCTCTTTGGATGCTGGGCCGGAATGTGGGTGGGCGACATGGTTTATTACATCGTAGGATACACCATCGGCAAGCCCGCCCTGTTGCTGCCCTTCTTTAAAAAAATCATTTCTGAAACCCGGTTTGAAAAGGCCACCCAGTGGTTTGAAAAACGCGGGCTCCCCGTGCTTGCCATAACTCGGCTGCTCCCCGGTACACGACCGGCCACATTTCTGGCCGCCGGCGTCCTCCGTTTCAAACCGATCCGTTTCATCGTAATCTCCTTGATCCTCACTTTCCTATGGGCGCTGATTCTGATTCTCCTCTCGATGCGGATCGGTCACCAGCTTCTCGACTGGGCGGAACACCTCCATCTTGGCATCTTCGGTCCCATTCTGAGCATCCTCCTGATCCTCCTACTCCTCCTGGGACTCACAAATCTTTCAAGCAAGCACTGGCGGCGGCGCTCCCCTGAATAGCCGAACCACTGCGCTCAACACAAACACGGCCGAACAGGACGGATGAGACGGCGCGACAGAAACACCGGCTCAACCGACCAGTCGACCATGGTTTCTTTGTCCCAATTCGATTCGGATTAGGGCAGAATATCGATACCCACCGCCTCAG
>CAZWHE010000103.1:3646-13000 GCA_964633825.1 uncultured Phycisphaerales bacterium
CAAAGGGAGAAACGGTTGTATATGCAAAATCGAGGCGTTTGCCGACCAACAGAGGATTGGCGAGACCCACCGAATAACCCCTGGCAACGGACTGACCCGCCATATCGAATGTCCACATGAAGCGGCGAAAATTCTTGTTGTTCACATGGCTTTCCACGTAGCGGAAAAATGGATCGAGATTGAGGGGAAGAATTCCTCCACCGGAGAGTGTGATGCCGGGGCTGGTCCCTGACCAGGATCCCAGCAGGATGTACGTCCGACCGGCATAATTCGGCCCCGCATTGAGAGTAAAAATGGCCGTTCCACCCGATGCCGCCGAAACCGACGTGATATCGCATGAGAGAGAGTGCGACACGGGAATATCCACCCTGACATCATCGATGCAGATACCGTCGGACGTCAGGGGTGAATTATCGTACTGCGAGAAACGAATGATGAATGTGCTGTTGAGAGTGAGCCCGAAATAGGCGGCCATCCCGTCGACGTCAACGGTAAACTCCCCCCATGAAGAAGGCCCCCCGTTGTGGGAGAGAACCTGGAAAAAATTGATGCCGTCGTTGCTGATGTAACAACCATCTTCAGCGTGGTCCTCATCCCCGTATTCCTTGTACCAGTAGGCGAGCTCCACCTCTGTCTGGCCGGAGAGATCGATAAGCAAATCGAGGGTGTTGAGCGCATAGGTGCCTGAATTGATGCAGTCCATGGTGACGTGATAATCACCGCTGTGCGGTTTGTTATAAGTCGTCACCTGGATCTGGCCGTTTGGATCGGACGTGGCGTTCCATTCAGGGCCGAGAACACCTCCCTCGAATCCATCATCGAAAGGAAAGGCTGCCTGACCCCGGGCCGTTCCCGCCATAGACAGAATACCGGCCGCCGCCACGACGAAAGCGGAACAAATCGATACCATTCTTCTTTTTGTCATTTTGACCTCCTTCTCTCAATCGGTTAACTCGGAAAATGCCATCAGAAAGGACATTCCGTGGACGGAAGGAGGCAATGAGGGTTACGCAGTCTCCTGATTTTTACGGTAATAATCCCACTGCGGATGGGAAATCCGTTTTCTTATCAATATACTCCGATCCTGATCGCGACCAGCACGAGAAGGGCGTAAAGACCGTCCCAGGCCTTCAACTTCTTCCCTTCCCGCCGCGTTCGCGGCGCGTAGCGGATGGGAACCTCGCGGATTGGAATACGGGCCAGAGAAAGGCGGGCGCAGAGCTCGGCGCAGAATGCAAAACCCTTGCATTTCAACCGGAACCCGTCGAGAACCTCCCTCCTGAACATCTTGTAACAGGTCGGCTCATCGGTGAGGCGGGTTCCATAGAGAATGTTGCAGACCCATCCCACGAGACGCCCCCCCCAATAATAGGCCGCACGGCCCCGCCCCGTGTGAAAACCCATCCGGAAACCGAGGTTGCGCGATCCGAACAGAACGGGGTGCCCCTCTTTTTCGAGAACATCCATCATTCCCACAAGGTCCTCGGGATAGTACTCGAGGTCGGCATCCTGCACGACGAAGACATCCCCGCTCGCCCGGCTGAAACCGGTGTGCAGCGCACCCCCCTTTCCCTGGTTGCGATCGTGCCGGATCAGGACAGCGCCCTCTTCACGCGCCTGGGCGGCTGTCCCGTCGCTCGATCCGTCGTCGACAACGATAATCTCGAGATCGAGAGGGAGCTTCTTCAAACGATCGATCACTCTTCCAATCGTCTTTTCTTCGTTGTAAGCCGGAATAATCACGGAGAGTTTCAAATCGCTTCTCCAGATGAGGGCTCCCGACTGTCTGCGACTCCGCCGGCGCTCAACTCACACCCCTGCGGCGCAAAACAATAACCCAATCTCCATCTCAAAGCGTTAAAAAATTCCGGCATAAAACACTGCGTTGACAGAGCAAGCTTAATAAAGTAATATCATTTGATTAATAAGCCCTGAATTATTCTTGTGAAACGAGGAACACGACAATGACAAAGAGCGGAATCCTGTTGACGGTTGTTTTCATTCTCCTTTTTCTAGGAATCCCGGCCGTCGCCGATGACGAGAATGAATGGAGCCACATTGTCAGAACCCGGTGGGCCGATCCGAACAGCCACCCCCAGACCTACGAGGAATATCTCGAGCTCTATCCGCAGGACAAACCTTTCTCGATCGAGTCGATCACGACATATGCCGGCGACAACAGCGGCCGGAGCGGCCTGCGCCATGGCGGAGGCGAAGGGCTCCTCCTCGTGATCGTCAACACCACCCTGAAGCCCCTGATCCAGGCCTCGATCGACCAGTATGCGGCCGATGTCACGGAAGAAGGCTACACCGTCGCAGTTGTGAGCACTGAAGGCGGCACTCCCGGGGATATCCGCGCCACCCTGGCCGGATATCTCGGTTCGAATCTCATGGGCGCCCTCCTTATCGGCAAGCTCCCCGTCCCCTGGTATGAGGTGAGCGGCGAAAGCTTTCCCTGCGACCTCTTTTACATGGATCTCGACGGCGACTGGACCGACACCGACTCGAACGGCGTCTACGACCTCCATCAGAACAACGAAACGCCCGAGATCTTCATGGGCCGCCTCACGGCCGGCCCCCTGCAGGGCTACGGCCACGGCTCGGAGGAGAACAAGGTCAACAATTATTTCGCCAAAGCCCACGACTACAGAACGGGACTGCTCACGGCGAATTACCGGGCCCTCTCCTATCCCGACGACGACTGGGCCTACTTCAACAAATGCAACCTCAACGAGCTCTATGACGATGTGACAGTCGTCAACGACACGATTCAAACCTCGGCCGATGACTACAAGATTCGCCTGAATGAGAACTACGAGTGGATCCACGTATGTGTCCACTCATACCATCAAGGCCACTGTTTCTCGCCCGCCGGGGGATGGGTGACTTTCTGGGACATCAGAAACAAAGACCCCAAGGCTCACGTTTACAATCTCTTTGCCTGCTCCAACTGTCTCTACACGGGCCAGAACTATATGGGCGGGTGGTATATATTCGCCGACACATACGGCCTCGCCGCTGTGGGATCCACCAAATCGGGCAGCATGCTCGACTTCAAAAGTTTTTACGGACCCCTTGGAGAGCACGCCACACTCGGAGCGGCGTACAAGGACTGGTGGACCGCCCAGCATCCGTATAGCACGGGCGATCAGGAATGGTTCTACGGCATGACCCTTCTCGGCGATCCCTTGCTCGTGCCGGCCGACGCCCAGGTTTTCAACGCTTCTCCCGACACGCTCAGCGCCGCGACGGGCGGAACAATCGATTTCAACATCGATCTCAACGAGAAGCATTACGCTCACAGGAATTTCCAGATTCTCGTCTCATTGTCGGGAACAATCCCCAGGACCCACTATGGAAACATCTACATCCCGCTCGTGATCGACTCTTTGACAGAGTACGCCTTTACCAATTCCAACAACTCGATCTTCAAGTGGTTCCGCTGGGTTCTCTCCAGCCACGGCAACGGCTTCGCCCAGTTGAACGTCCAGCAGCCGATCGCACCCGCATGGATCGGGACCACCCTCGATTTCTGCCTCGTCGTCACCTCTCCCGTCGACTTTTCCAGCCGCCCCGCTTCAGTGGCCATCGTGCCCTGATCGCATCATTCCGCAATACGGACCGCAGCGGGGAGAGTGAAAACCAAGGTGGCGTCAAAGCCCTTCTTCGGCCACAATGGAATCCGGCCAAAATACTCGGAGGGTTCCATGCTTCCAAAAAAAGGGTTGTTCTTCTTCTTTCTCCTCGCGCTGGCGGGATGCTCGAAAATCGAAGAGCCTCAGGCAGCGCCCGATGTCGTGACCGTTGACTTTCTCGAACCGCTCGGCCTGAAAACGAACGGGCTGGCGCCCCAGATCGTCTGCGCCGACTCGGCCCGGAACCGCGTCTTTGCCGCCTGCGCCAACTCGAGCGCCCTGGCCGTTGTCTTCCCGGAGGAGAACCGGGTCTCGACCATTCCGATCGGCTCCCGCATGCCGCGCAGGCTCCGAAACGGCGGCATGGCCGTATCAGGCAGAACGGGGAAGCTCTTCCTCTGCGGCAGGGAAAGCCTCATCATGGCGGACCCCGAATCTGAAGAAGTGCTCATCGCCGAGCTGCCCGGGGATTTCGAGGCAATCGCCCTGGACGAGAAGCGGAACCGCGCCTGGCTCGCGGGACGCACGCGAGGCGAGGCCGCGGTCGTGAACGAAGAGACGGGAACGGTGCGCCTCATCTCATACACGTCTCAGACGCCGCCCCTCCCCTTCATGGCGGCGTCGGCGCCTCCTTCGATCCGATTCCCCTTCATCGACGAAAACCGGAACCGCATCTACATCCTGGACGGGTGCACGGCCACGCTCTTCACGATCGACGGCAACACCGAAAAGCTCCTCTCCTCCCGAAAGCTCCCTGTCGAACCATTCCCCCGCTGGCACGCGGCCGGGTTCAGCCGGTCGAGGGGACTGATCTACGCGGCGCTCGAAAACGAGCGGCGCCAGTGCGCCCTGGCCGTGGCGGTCGACGTCGACGGCGCGGACGACGTGGTTGTCGAGATCCCGAAGGGGCACACCGAACCGGCCGGCGTCACCTGCGACCCCGACCGGGGCGAGCTCTACATTCCCTACGACAACAACGAGCTGATCCACCTCGTCACGTTCGGCGAAAAGCCCGAGGCGACCCCCATCGCCCTCCCCCAGAAAGGCATGGGCGTGGACGCCGCCGATTACGACCCCTCCACTCGAACCCTCTACGCGGCCGGATGGATGCAGGCCGCCCTCTACATGGTGGACATGAAGGAGAAAAAGCGAACGCTCACCGTCCCCTTCTTCCCCGTTTATCCCCACATGAACAGCATGGCCCTGAACCGGGCCGACGGGAAGCTCTACGTTCCCTCGGGGTCAACGGCCGTGAACGGGACTTTCGGTTCGGCCCTCTCCGTGTTCGATCCGCGGACCCTCACGTTCTCCGAGATCGAGACCGGCTGGGCCCCCGTGAGCCTCGTCCGGAAACCGGGCGCAGAGTCTTTTTACGTGTTCGGCGCCGAGAAGGAGTTCGCCGAGGTGAGCCCCGACGGCGCCTATGTCATGCACAGCCTCCCCCACCCCTATCCGAGGGAGGCGATTCCGTCGGGCGACGGTGAAAGCGTGCTCGTCGCCTACGGCCCCCACTCCTCCATGTGGCCCAACTTCTACATCAGCGGAACGCGGAACGGCATCTGGAAGATCGGCTCCGACTGTACAATCTTCGAGGACACCTTGACCCCGCGCCTCGTTCAGGGAATGGTCCATGACAAGAATGGGCGGCTCTGGATTCTGCAGAACACCTGGGGAAATGAGGAGCCCTTTCTCATCTGCTATGGGCCCGAGCCTTGGTCCGTCCTCCGCCTCCCGCCCAAAGTCGACAACGAATGCCTCCTGCGCCTTCTCGCCATCGACGAAAAAACCGGCCTGCTCTATGCGGGGCGAACGGGCAACCTGAACAGCGACAAGGGCCTCGTTCATGTTATCGACCCGGATACGTGCGAGATCAAAACGACCGTCGAGGTGGGCCGCACTCCCACGGGGATCTGCGTTCTCCCCCACCAATCCCTCGTTTGCGTGACCAACTTCGACGACGACACTCTTTCGATCATCAAGGGCGCTGGCGACGAGGTTGCGGTCGAGCCGACGGGCCGCAAGCCGATCGCCGTGGACGCCCACGCGGGAACGATCTACGTGGCCAACCATCTCGGCGAAAGCCTGAGCGTTTTCGACGGAGAATCCCGTGTTGTGCCGCTCCCGCCCGGCGCTCTGCCGAACAACATTCTCGCCGACGAGCGGACAGGTCTCGTCTATATCACGGCCCACGCCCCGTCGGAAGCGCGCGTCTATTGCTACGACCCGGAGGAGGATGCCGTCAAAACGATCCACACGGCGTCCCACCCTTACGGCGAGGTGACCTTCGACCAGGCCAACGCCGCCTTCGGGGAAAGGGGCCAGTGGGGAGACGGCATCTTCCGCATCACCGACATGGCGTTCGACAAGGAGGGGCGGCTCTGGATCACCGACTATCTCGGCGGAAAGCTCTGGATACTGAACCGGGTGAGATAAATAACCCGAACATTTCACGCGATTTTGTGACGAGGAGCCGCGAAACGTGCTGTAACAAGGCGCGCGAGCGTTCCGGCCGCAGGCCTGTTTTTGACAGGTTGAGGATCGGAACGTGATACGCAACGCAATTACCAGCGCGTCTCGCGGCTTCGCAGTAGAAAGCGTGTGAAATGTTCGGGCTAAATAAAAGACGATTGCTTCAATCTCATCGAACCGACAGGGACCCCACAAGAAAGACGAGACCGAGAACGGCTCCGACGGCGGCTTCGCTCAAAACGAGGGTGAGAAAACCCTTCCTGCCCGAAAACCTGTGGACCTTGCTGAGGCAGAAAGTGACCAGGAAAATAGCCCAGAGAAAGAGAACTCCCTCGGTTACGGTGAAAAAGAAGTAGAGACCGTCCCAATAGCGTTCGGTCAGGTTAAAGGCAAATTTGAATGTCCAGAGAACGATCGTTTCGACGGCCGAAAAAGGAAAGAGGAGATTCCACGGAAAGGGGCTCAGGTCGAGTCCGGGCCTGGGCCTGGTGAAAAAATCTTCTCCATAACGCGCGATCCTCAAAAGATAGAGAATGACCAGCGCGGCCCGCGGCGCCATTCCCCAGGCCACGGCGGCGCGCACCTCGATAAAGGCGCCTTTCCCGCCGAGCCGCCTGCCGAGCCAAAAGAGGAGCCCGCCTTCCAGATAGAGAACGGCCATCCCGTAACAGTATCCGAGAAAGACGACCAGACCGATGGCGGCGGGCAGTGAGAGACCGCCGCTCCGGTCGAAGGACGAAAGCATGATGGCCGTGCCGGCCGTCACGGCCAGAGGGACGACGAGCAGGCGCGGATCGGTGTCGATGATCCTCTTGATCGTTTCAGCCGGATGGAGCCAGATCGAGATCAGGGGATGGCCGAGCTTCTTCGGCGCCTTTCTCCGCTTTCTCTTCAGCACCGGCGGCTTCTTCATAGACCCTCCTCTTTTCGCCGGCTCCTTAAAATCCCCTGTGCAAGCCGGCGCTGCGGGCGGCCGCAAGGGCGTCCCGGAATTCAGAGCGCGTAATCGATCTGCTTATCCCGGGAAACTCGCCCGCTCGAAAGCAGGGCCTGTACTGATCCATAACGTTGATATATGTCTCTTTCGAAATCTCTTCGGCCAGAAAACGAACGGCCTCGCGGGTTCCGGAGAGACCCCCGGGCAAGACGAGATGGCGTACGAGCAGCCCCCGCCTTGCGGCGCCGTTTTCGTCCACATCGAGATCGCCCACCTGGCGGTGCATCTCCCGCAAAGCGGCTCTGACAATATCGGGATAGTCGGGCGCCCGAGCCAGCTCTTCGGCTGTTTCCGGGTCCATGAACTTGAGATCGGGCATGTAGATTTCGACGAAGCCCTCGAGGGTTTTCAGTGTCTCCACGCTCTCATACCCCCCGCAGTTCCAAACGATGGGAAGGCTGAGACCGCGCGAACGCGCCTGCACGATCGCGTCGATCAAAAGCGGCGTAAAATGCGTGGGCGTCACAAAATTGATGTTGCGGCAGCCCGCCTCCTGCAGCGAGAGCATGATCCCGGCCAGATCGTCGGGAGAGGCTTTGCGCCCGACCCTGTCGTGGCTGATGTCGTGGTTCTGACAGAAACAACAACCGAGATTGCACCCGGCGAGGAAAACGGTTCCAGAACCGCGTCCGGCCACGAGCTCGGGCTCCTCGCCGAAATGCGGACCGGCGCTCGATATGATGATATCGTCGCCTGTACCGCAGAATCCGCATTCACCCTGGAGGCGGTTGACGCCGCATTCCCTCGGACAGAGGGTACAGTCTTCGAGCGCTTCTCGGGCTTTTCTGATCTTCTCGGCGCGCTCTCCGATGGGTTTCTCCCTGCAATGCTGACCGTTCTAACTCGTTCTATTACCATAACCCGAAACCCCTGATCTGTCCATTACTGCCGTACGTGAATGACATGATTTGAATGCTTACCGGAAAATTTATTGGAAAACGAAATATAAATAAGTATAATTATTTATGGGGGCTTTTGTTCGGGTTGTGCCATGCCGACATACGAAGCGATCGTCGAATCTCATGTAAGGCGATGGATTACACGCCGCCGTCTTAGAGAACAGGTCCGTCGCGAACACGAAAAAGAGACGACCCCTCCTGTAATTCCACCGACCATTACCGTGTCCTACGCCTATGGAGGCGGCGGTGCCAAGATCGCCGAAGACCTCTCGAAAATCCTCGGTTTCCAGCTCTTCGACCGGGAAATCATCGAAGAGATCAGCCGAAACACCAAGGTTCCGACCCAGATCATCGAGCTTCTCGACGAAGGCAAGCAGGAACTTGTCACGTCTCTCATCGAACAGATGTTCACCAAGCGCGTCATGGATGATATGAGTTACGTTCATTCGCTGGCCCGGGTCGTGCGCTCCATCTCCCTGCTGGAACCCGCCATTTTCATCGGCCGCGGGGCTTGTCACATCTTGAGAGAGACCGATGGTTTTCACGTCCGTTTCGAAGCTTCTTTTGATGACCGCGTGAAAAGAATCATTGAAATCGAAAACCTGCCCGAGAGCAAAGCCAAGAAAGAAGTGGTCATGCAGGATCAGATGAGACACCGCTTCATAAAAACCCATTTCAACAGGGATATCCAAGACCCGACGGCATATCATATCATCATCAATACGAGCCGGATTCCGCCGGAAGAGGCAACGGATTTGGTTCTGTCTCTCTATCGCAAGAAGGCAAACCTGAAGGGAGGGTGATCATGGAATGGAAGTACAGCTGTCCCAAGTGCACGGCCATACTGAATCCGGGGTCGAACATCATCCTCGTCGGCCGCCGCGAAGGAATCGAGTCTCTCCTCGCTTTTCACCCCGAGCCCGGAAATTACGAGCTGAAGGTCCCGCACAACGTGGCCATCAATAACGGGGATTCCTGGGAATTTTTCTGCCCCGTTTGCCATGCCGATCTCAAGACGACCCACGAGGAGAACCTGGCCGTGCTCGACATGACCGATGGATCGGGAGAATGGTACCGCGTCCTCTTCTCACGCATCGCTGGTGAGCACGCCACTTTTGTCATTGCCGCCGGGCCGGAGATCAAGGTCGAAAAATTCGGACCCGACCTGGCAAAGTACGAACACTGCCTCTGGCACAAATACCTGTAACAGGCGGGACACAATACGTAGCAACCCGTAGCCGCCTTCTCTTTTCCGTCATCCGGCAAAGAGGAGGGAAGCGCACAAGAAGCATCCAGGCTCCCGGACGCAAGGGGTCTGCGAACAAGTCCTCGCAAAGCCTGCGGATTATGCTCG
>CAZWHE010000103.1:13010-15104 GCA_964633825.1 uncultured Phycisphaerales bacterium
TCATCCAGTCAAGAGGGGGATATCTCAAGAATCTCGCAAACCCCTTGCGTCCGGGGCCTGTGCGAGATTCTTGAGATATCCCCCTCTTGACTGGATGATGGAAAAGAGAAGAAAAACCATGGATCATTACGTATTGTGTCCCGTCTGTCTTCGACCGGTTTTATATGCTATAATACCTTCGTTCGAATAAGCCTGAACCCAACAACCTCAGCCGGACAAGGAGGACGCCATGCGTTTCCCCAAATCTTTCCCCCTCTTACTCATGATCGTTTTCACTCTCCTCTCTTTTTCCGAGGCTGCGGCAAAAATGCGCGTCCGCCTCTATACGGACAATCCCGCCCTTGTGAAAGCCCTCCCGCGCGGCCTCGACGTGGCCGGCCGCGGAAAAGGCTTCATCGACGTGATCGTCACCGAAGCGGACTTCGCCGCGATCGAGAGAACGAGAATCCCCCTGTCGATCCTCGACGTCGACGTGGAAGCGAAATCGAGGAGCCGGGCCACCGATTACCACACCTATCCGGAAATGGTGACCGAGCTCCAGAACATTCAGTCTTCCTACCCCGCCATCACCGATCTCACCGTGCTCGGCCAGTCCTACCAGGGCCGGGACATTCACTGTCTCGAGATCAGCGACAATCCGGGCGTGGACGAGGGGGAAGCCGAGCTCCTCTTCCTCGGCCTCCACCACGCGAGGGAGTGGCCGACTCTCGAGATCTGCCTCTTCATATGCAACGAGCTGACATCCAACTACGGCACCGACCCCAACATCACCGACATGGTGAACAACCGCCGCATCTTCGTCATTCCCTGCGTCAACCCGGATGGATACGTCTGGTGCCACGACCAGGGGCACGACTGGCGCAAGAACAGGCACTACTTCGCCCAGTACAACGAATGGGGCGTGGACCTCAACCGCAATTACGGCGGAGCGGTCAACGGAAAGAAGAAGGGAGACTGGGGATCGGTCGGCTCGGCCGTTGTCTCCCACCACCCGTCGACGTCGGTCTACTGCGGCCCGTCGGCGAATTCGGAGCCCGAAACCCAGGTCGTCGTCGCCTTTCTCGAGAACCACGACATCACGGCCGGCATCACCTACCACACCTACGGGGAGTTGGTTCTCTGGCCCTGGGGCTACGCCGCGAACCATCAGACGCCGGACAACAACCTCTTCGTATCCACGGGACAAGCCATGGCCGCCCTGATCTCGGGCCAGAGCGGCGGAACCTACACGCCCTTGCAGGGGCCGGGCCTCTACCCCGTCACGGGCGATACGACGGACTGGGCTTACGGTCACGGCTATTACGAAGAAGGAAAGAACACGCTCCTCTACACCATCGAGGCGTGCAACGAGTTCCAGCCCGCCTATTACAAGCTCCAGCAGGTCATGGAAGAAAACTTCGACGGCGCCTTCTACCTGATCGAGCAGGCCGAGACGCTGCGCGCGTCCATGGTCCCTTACCCTCTGCCGCCCCTCCCCGATGCCCCCGAGCTCGACGCGGACGGCGATTACACCGTCTCCTGGACCGAGGTCAATCCCGATGCGGGTGTGGACTATTTCCAGCTCGATGAGCTCACCGATCTCACAATCGTCACCGAAGACGCCGAATCGGGAAGCGGGCTCTGGAGCCTGAGCGGCTTCTCTCTCTCCACCTCGAGATCCCACTCGGGAAGCTACAGCTTCAAATCGAAATACGACAACGAGAATGTCTCGACCATGAAGACCGAGAATCCCATACCGATCGAAACGGGAGACCAGCTCACCTTCTGGTGCTGGTACGACATCGAAACCGACTGGGACTACGCCGTCGTCGAGGTCTCCGTCGACGGGAACGAGTGGAACGACCTCGACCTCTTCACGGGAAGCTCGGGCGGCTGGACACAGAAGTCCTACTCGCTCGACAGCTACGCCGGGAAGTCGGTCATCATCCGTTTCCTCTACACGACCGACTCATACACGCTGGAGGAAGGGTTCTATGTGGACGACATCTCGCCCGTCCCTGATTTCGGAACAATCACCACGCTCTCGTCGAACATCACAGCAACGTCTTTCGACATCATCGGCAATGCCGACGGCGACTACTATTACCGCGTGGC
>CAZWHE010000104.1:0-15088 GCA_964633825.1 uncultured Phycisphaerales bacterium
GCGTTCTATCAACCTTTTGGAGTGGGTTTCAGGGGGTTTTTACGAGAGAATCAATGATGCATTTTTTAGTACTCATGACTTTCCTCCGTTCTGAAATGATTGCATCGACATTGAAAATAAATCCTAGACGATCCTTATAATCCAAGGAGGTATGGCGAGATGAATAAGGATGTCACCGATTTTTTAAATTATTAATATCAACTATTGTAATATAATTAAATATCGATATAGTGTGCGGGGTCGCATTGTCGATTTATATTACATCCTTTTATTTATTAAGATTCCACCCAACCCAAATCGGACTCATACTTTTTTTAAAAAAAAATGGATTTTTTCTTAGTGAACAGCTGAGTGGATTTAGGACAGTCCATATTTATCAATTGTATTTTATTGATGCGAACCGGATTACAACACTGCGCAGCCTGCCCGGATCTAAAAGAGAAGGGGACAGGAACCTGCCCCCTTCTCGACAACCCTGAGGCAATGTTCGCCGATTTTATCGTTATGGCACGACCTGGACCGAAATGGGATTCGATGCAAAGTCATAGGGATTCTGCAATACGTACGCGAAATCCATGATCGTCCCCACGGGAAAGAGCCCGGACGGCAGCGGTCCCATGGAGTTAAACTGCGCCGTACCGGAGCCCGAGGTATCGAGCTGCCCCTTGAAGTTGGTGAAGGGCGTCGTGTTCAGCCGGGGGATGATGGCGTTCGTGAACCAGTCCCGGTTCAGGGGAAGAGTCACCAGACCTCCGGGAAGAGGGGTGCCGGGCGATGTGCCGCTCACGCTGCCCACGAGGACATACTTCCTGTTCGCGTAGGCCGCGCCCGCGCTGAGCGTGAAATTGACGACGCCGCCCGTACCCTGTGAAATGGTCTGGGGATTGGCTCCCAGTGTCGTTCCCGGAACGGTCATGTTTGCGCAGAACTCCGAGGTGTTATCGTTCATGTCGGTCGTCGTGGCGGTGACGCTGTCTCCGATGAGAAGTCCCGTTGTCGTGATACTCCAGAACCCGGCCGCGTCGGGCGTGACGGACCCGAGGTAGACCTCGCCCTCGCCGCAGCCCGTGAGATCGACGCGGGCCTTGAAGACCTCCACGACCGCCAGGGTGTAGGTCGTGTCGATCGAGATGAAACCCGAGATCGTCGTCATACCCATAACGGAGCTCACGCTCGTAATGACGGGGAAGTTGACCTCTTCGTTCGGCCTTATGTCCGTGTCGCCGGGATCGTTTGGGGTGATGCCGTCGTTCTGCAGGTCGATCCCGAGGCCCGTGTTGGAATGAATCATGTTCTGGGTGATCTTGTTCTGATCGGCGTTCGTGCTGTTCACACCGTCCTCCCAGACGGAGATGCCGTCCCATCCGTTGTGGGCGATCAGGTTGGACGGCCCGATCCGGTTCTTGTCGGTGCACCCCCACTGACTCGAGCCGTACTCGCCGACGGCGATTCCGTGGCAGCCGTTGGGGAGGGGGGTGACGAGGTCGAGCTTCAGGCCGATCACGTTGTTTTGTATGACGTTCGAATAGGTCTGGATCGGCGGGGCCGGATAACCCACATTGTTGAAACCCTGAAGGCCGATGCCGTCCAGACTGTTGCCGCTCACGTGGTTGAGCTCGACCGTGTTGTCGTGCGTCCCCTCGCAGAGGCAGATCCCCTCGCCCGTGTTGCCGAGGCCGTTCATCCCCGTGATGTCGGTCCCCACGAAATTATCGTGAATATGGTTGCCGTACACGTCGCCGGGCTGGATCGGGCCGATCACGGAGATCCCTTCCGAGTTGTTCGACGAGGAGACGCAGTACTCGACCGTGTTCTGGTAGGCATAGGCCGGCGCGCCCTGCGGCGAGTTGCATATCATGATGCCGGCCCACGCGGGAGGGGCTCCCCCGCCCGTGCCGTTCGGCTTGGAAATCGTTCCCGACGGATCGAGGCCGACGATGTTCTGGGTGATGAGATTGTTTGCGGCATCGGAAAAGGAGACGCCTTTGACGCAGATTCCGTTCCAAAGGAAATTGTTGACCACCAGTCCCCTGATCGTGTTGTTGGTGCACTGGATCTCGATCCCGTGGCATGGAGTTATGCAGGCAATGCCGTCGATCTCGATGAGAAGAGTAAAGGACGAGATGATGGTTCCGCCCGAAGCTCCAGGCTCGGTCAGACCGTCGATCACCACACCGGCAGGATCTGTCAGAACGGGCAGGGGGGTCAGTGGTAAGATCGTCTGGATCCCGCCGCCCCCGCTGATGGAGAAGTTGATCGTATCGGCTATCATTACACTGGCGTTGGCCTGCTGCATTGCGTCTCTCAGGCTCCCCGGCCCCGTATCGTTGGTGTTGGTGACCGTATAGGTCGCTGCAAAGAGCGGCAAGCTCAAGCCGAAAAGAAGGGCCGTCATTGTCATCCATATTTTTCTGTTCATCTCTTTCTCCTTTTCTGTCAAAAGGTTCGAGGGGGAATTGGTTGTTTTCTTTGGCACCCTTTCGCGGCTTCGGCTTCCCGGCCGGCGGCTTCGGCTTCCCGGCCGGCGGCTTCGGCCGGAGGGGTGCGCGTTCCGTTTCGATCGCCTATAATGCCAGGCGTAAGAAAAGGCCTGACTCTCTCACGGAATCTGTTTTTTTTCGCGGTTTCTATGCCTGATCATCCTGAAGACGTGACAACGCTCCTTCTCGGCGTCTCCGCCGGGGACGAGAACGCCTGGAACAGGCTGCTTTCCGTCGTTTACCGGGAGCTGCACACCATGGCGCATTCCGCCATGAAAGGAGAACCTTCCGGCCACACCCTGCAGACAACGGCGCTCGTCAACGAAGCCTACCTGCGCCTCGTTCGGGACAGGGACCGAGGATGGGAGAACAGAGCCCACTTCTTCAGCGTGGCGGCCAGGGCGATGCGCCGTATTCTCGTTGACAAGGCCAGGATGCGCAGAGCGATCAAGAGAGGCGAAGGCCGGCGTCCCCTCTCGCTCGACGCAACGGGGAAACCTCTGTCCGACTGCCAAGACCTGTTCGATGACCTCGAAGCGCTCGACAGGGCCCTGGACAAGCTGGGAGCCCAGCCCGCACACAAGAGGAAATGCACGCTCGTGGAGCTGCGTTTCTTTGTCGGATTGAACATGAACCAGACGGCCGAGGTGCTCGGAGTGTCGCCGGCCACTGCGGCCCGCGACTGGGAATTCACGCGGGCCTGGCTCTTTCGGGAGGTGGAAAAAGGCGGGACAAGATGACGTCGGACAGCGACAGCAGAATCGAGGAGCTCTTCCACGCGGCCCTTGAGCACGCCCCGGAGGAGAGGGAGAGGTTCCTCACCCAAGCCTGCGGCGATGACATGGACCTTCTGGGGGAAGTGAATTCCCTTCTCAAGGCGCGCACGAAGGCGCCCGACTTTCCGGAAAAGCCCGCCTGGGCCGGCCTGGTCCGGCCCGCCGCATCGGAGGTCGCGGAAGATCTCGAGGCGGAACCGGGCCTTCCCTTCGAGCGGCTCGGGGAGTACCGGCTGATCAGGAAGCTCGGCGAGGGCGGCATGGGCATTGTCTACCTCGCTGTACAGGAATCGCTGGGCAGGCCGGCTTGCCTGAAGATCATCCGGCAGGAACGGATCGGTTCGTTCCCTGCGGAAGCCCGCTTCAGCCGCGAGATCGAGGCGATCTCCGAACTGCGCCACTCGAGCATCGTCACCGTCTTCGGCAGCGGCGAGGATCAGGGAGTGCGCTACTTCGCCATGGAGTATCTTCCCGGAAGGGGCCTCGACGAGGTTCTGGGCGAAGCCTCGTCGCGCGGAGAGAGGGTGTCCGAGATCGTGGAGTGGATCAGGAATGTCGCCCTCGCCCTCGACTGCGCCCACCGGGCCGGGATCATCCACCGGGACGTGAAACCTTCTAACATCCGCATCTCGCCCGAGGGAGGGGCCAAGCTCCTCGACTTCAGCGTGGCTCGCCACGTGAACCTCTCCACGCTGACGCTTACCGGGGAGTTCTGCGGCACGCCCCATTACGCCTCGCCGGAACAGATCAAGGCGCAGCAGCACGGGATCGACGGGCGCACCGATATCTATTCTCTGGGCGTCACCCTCTACGAAGCGATCACGGGGCGGCTGCCCTTCATGGGCGAGACCACGGAGCAGGTTTTTCACCAGATCCTGGAAAAGGAGCCCGTACCGCCGCGCCGCCTGAACCCCTCGATTCCGCGCGACCTGGAGACGGTGATTCTCACGGCCGTGGAGAAAGAACCGGACCGGCGCTATCCGACCATGGCCGACTTCGCCGAAGACCTGAGGCGCCTTTTCGAAGGGGAGATGATCCTGGCCAAACCGTCCGGTTTTGCAACCAAGGTCTGGAAGCGGATCAAACGGAACCCGGCGGTGAGCACGGCGATCGGCGCGGCCCTGGTCGCCGCGGCAGCTCTGGCTATATCGATACCGTTCTATCTCGCACAGAAAACGAGTAAATTGTGTTTTTCCGACACCAAGCTCCTCTCCCGGCTGCGCAGCGAAGCCGAGGCGCTCTGGCCCGCCTTCCCTGAAAAGTCGTCTGAAATGGAAGAATGGCTCCAAGAGGCCGCGGTTCTCGCCGGCCGTCTCGGAATCCACGAAAAAGCCCTTCGAGAACTGAAGCTCAGCGGCCGGCCGCAGGGAGAGAACCGGATCTTCGATAAAAGCTCGGACCAGCGCCTGCACGACACACTTGCCGAGCTCGTTGCCGGGCTTAAAATCTTCTCGAAAGGAGAACGCAGCGCTGTCAAGAGCGTCGAAAAGAGGCTCCGCTTCGCACAAACCGTTTACACGGAAAGCGTGGAGAAACGAAAGACCGAGTGGGAGCGCGCCGTCGCTTCCATTGCGGACCGGAGGGAATGCCCCCTCTACGACGGGCTCGTCATCGATCCCATTGTCGGCTTCGTTCCACTGGGGCGCGACCCCGCCTCGGGCCTCTGGGAATTCGCCCACCTGCAGACGGGAAACGTACCGGAGCGCGGCGTCGACGGAAAGATACTCTATCAGGCCGAGAACGGACTCGTCTTCGTCCTCATTCCGGGCGGGACCTTCAACATGGGGGCGGCGCGGCCGGGTGCGGAAGGAGCACTCAATCCCGACACCCGGGCTAAACCCGAAGAAGGACCCATTCACGCCGTGACGGTTCGGCCTTTCCTCCTCTCCAAGTACGAAACGACCCAGGATCAGTGGCTCCGGTTCACGGGAAACAACCCGAGCATATACGGACTCAAATGCCGGTTCGGCGACAAGAAGCACTCGCTCCTTCATCCCGTGGAGAACGTGAGCTGGGAAGACTCGAAAATGGCGCTTTTCCGCTTGGGCCTCCGGTTTCCCACCGAGGCCGAATGGGAATACGCTGCCCGAGCAGGCACCACCACCCCGTGGTGGACGGGAGTGAAGAAGGAATCCCTGTCGGGCACGATCAACATTATCGATCTTTTCTACAAGGAGCACGGGGGAATCACCGACATGCGCCCCGAAGAGTGGCTGAACGATGGGTATGTCGCTCACGCACCTGTCGATCATTACAAGCCGAACCCCTTCGGGCTGCACAGCGTCTGCGGCAACGTGATGGAATGGTGCGAAGACATCTGGCATTCGAATTACACGGGCGCCCCGGCAGACGGCAGCGCCTGGATCGACGGGACCGCCTCGATCAGGGTCTGCCGCGGGGGATGCTGGGACAGCGAGGCGGCGCTCACACGCACGGCGCGCCGTCTCTGGCATCCTCCCGATTACCGGGATTGCGGGCTTGGCGTTCGCCCCGCCTTTTCCTTACCATAGCAGTCATGTCGGACACTTGGGACGAACGCGGTTTTGCCGAAGCCCTCATCCTGGGCGATGAAGAGGCTCTTCAGGCATTCGCCGGCCGTTTCCGATTCCGCCTCGAAAAAGCACGCCTCGAGGCCTCGAAGGTCTGGCCCGAAACAGCGGATGCTTCCGGCGATTTCGGTCTACAGACCGGCGATTCCGGTCTACTGACCGGCGATTTCGGTCTACAGACCGGCGATTTCTTTATCCGCCGCGTCGCCCGTTCCGTCTCCCGCCGGTACCTCAGCCTCCTCGAAGCGGGCGACGCCGAGAGAGGAAGCCCCTTCGAATCGATCCTGCACCGGCTCAACCTTCCCGACCTTTTTCTCGTCTCTCTCATGGAGTCGGGATCAGAGGAGGGGTGGCGCGCTTTCCACTTGAGCTATGACAAGGACCTGAGAAGCACTGTGCGGGGCTTCGTGAAGAACCCTCTGCTCACATCGGAGATTCTCGAGGATCTGGACGGCGATCTCTTTGCAGCGGGCCGGAAGGGCGGAGGGCTGCTTCGCACCTATGATGGGATCGGTCCCCTGGGCGGCTGGCTCAGGACCGTGATTTACAGGCGCGTCCTGGCTTTCTCCCGAAAACGATCGAGAGCGCCGCGCTCCCTTTCCGCCGGGGATCCCGACAGGGGGGTGCGCGATCCGGGACGGGGCGGGGACGCCCTCCCTCCCGACATTGTCGAGATCTTTCAAAAAGCTGTTCGGAAGGCCTTTTCCTCCCTACATTCCAGCGACAGGGTCCTGCTCCTTCTCAGGTATATGAAAGGAGTGACCCAGAAAAAGCTCGCCCTCATGCGGAACTGGAGCGAAGCAAAGGTTTCCCGCCGGATCCGGAGCCTGCGCCGGAGCCTGCTCCGCGACATCCGCAGGGGTACGGGCCTATCCGAGAAGGAATTTCGGCAGTGCCTGCCCACCGTGAGGGCGTCGCTCGGACGGCTGGTGGATGAAAGTTTTTGTGAAAAAATGGATTTCAGCGATATTTCTTCCTCTGCAGAGCCTCGGGAAAGTGGAGGGCATGGAAACAAGACCGCCCCCGCGGAGACCGAGAACGCGTAATAACGAACGCATAATAACGAACGCGTAATAACGAACGCGTAATAACGAATGCGTGAACAACAGGAGTTTGCCGGACATGGATCGTCTTGGGAACAAAAGGGAACAGGAAGCAGCAGAAGATAAAGCTCTCTCATCCCTTCTCGATCTTCTGGAGCATCCCGCCAAAGAGGATGCCTGCCCAACCGAGGATATACTGGCCGGATACGCGGCGGGGACCCTCCTCGAAAAGGAACGAGCCCGGATGGACGAACACTTGGCAGCGTGCCCCCTCTGCCTGAACGCCGTCGCCTTGGCTGCGGAAGCTTCCGGGACCCGGGAAGCAGAGCGGGCGGTGGCTGTCCGGTATGATTCCGGTCCGGTCCGCGGGGTCTGCGCTTCACTTCTCGCGGCGGCGGCGGCTCTTCTTCTCTTTCTCCTCCACCCGGCGCTCGACGACGGCATGATCCTGGGCGACATCTACAAGAGGCTCGAGTCAGCATCGACTCCGGCCCGCACGGATGATGCGAGCCGGGCCCTGGAACCGCTCATCGCAAAGCTCGAACCTTCCCTCTCGTCCGACATCCTGGCCGGCCTCGGGAGCCTACCCGGGAAAATGCGCGAAGCATCGTCCGTTTTGCGTTCCCCCGATGCCGAGGAAAAGGCGGTGATTCCGCTCGCACCGCTGACGGCCTGCCGCAGCGTTAATCCCGAGTTTCGATGGACAACCGCCGCGGATACGCCTTTCGTGGAAGTGAAACTCTTCCGGAGGGACGAGATGCTTTTTGCCTTCCTGTCGGAATCGGACTGTTTCCCTTACCCCGGAAACAAACCTTCCCTCGCGAGGGGAGCGACATACCATTATTTTCTCGATACCCCGGACAGCCCCGGAAAGCCGGCCCGACGGGCGGGCCCTTTCTTTTTTCACGTCCTCGCCGAAGAAAGCGCCGCCTCACTCGAAGATTCTCTCGAAAGCCTCCACAGGGCCGGGATCGAGGGTCCGGCCAGGCAATTCTTTTCTGCCTTGATCCTGAGCGCGGCCGGGCTCGACGGGGAATCGCTGCCCCTGGTCGAGTCACTGGTGAAAGACAATGAAGGAGGAGCCGCGGCTCTCATGCTGCTCGGTTCGATCCAAGCGGCAGCCGGAGATGAGGCCGGGCTCGATGCCACGCTGAAGCGCCTGAAAGAGGGAAACGGCTCGCCCTAGAGGGGCATTCGCACGACAGACACCTTTGTTATTCGGTTTCTTTCCTGATCTCGATCCGCCAGGCGCAGAGCCATTCCTGCCCTGTTTTCCGAAAGCCGAGCCCGCGCTGCAAACGATGTTCGAAATCGGGCATGTGGGCACAGCCGTAAAAAATAGCCAGCCTCTTCTTGCCCCGGCTGATCTGTTTTTTCAGGACCTTGATTGCGGCCTTGTTTCTCTCGCCGAGCAGGATCGACTCGTCCCCTTCCTCCCCAGGCTCGAAACCGGCGAGCACCATTTCGATCTGCTCGAACTCCTTTGCAAGGAGGAGCTTGATGCCCGCCGCGCGGTCCTTGCTGCGCAGCGCTTCGATGACAGCAGCGCCGGTGAGGTGCTTTCCCATCCCCCCCTCCATGGCCTTGAGCTGGGTCACGATCGTCTGCAGGAGGAGACCCCAGATGGTGATGCCTTTCTCGCGCCAGATTTCGACGAACTGCCTCGGCGTCAGGTCGGCGTGAACGAAATTGGGCTTTGTATAGTCGATGGAGTCGAGCTGAAACTCGAGCCTCAGCGCGCGGCAGAGGCTGCGCTGAAAAAGGCTGAGCAGGCTGTCGCTGTCACGCCGCTCCTTCGCCGGTCTCATGTCGCTCGAAGCGACCAGCTCGTAAAGCAGGGCGTCGTACGCCGTGAAAACTATTTCAAGCTCGCTGTAATATGCGGGATCTCCAAGATGAACGGCGGAGATGAGATCGACCCGGCAGCCCTCTTCGTTTTCATATGAGACGATGGCCGTGTCGAGGTGTCCCCCCTCCCCTTCTTCGACAAAGCGGATGAAATCCGACTCGACAAGGATCGACTTATCCGACGCCGGGCAGGCCGTCAGAATGTTGGAGCAGGCAAGAAGAAAACAACGGAATGGAAGAGACATGTCTCAATACTACACAGGAGGCGGAGCGGGTGTCAACAAGAGGCGGAGCGGGAACGAACCGCTCCGCTTTTTCCGGGAAGTGCTGCAACATTCCCCGCCACAAGCTATATTAACATCAACCCGACAAAATCATTAAAGAACGGTGCATCATGTTTTATGGAAAAAAAGAAATTCAACCGATATCGCAACCCGGCGCAATGTTTTCCGAGTCGATGGTCCGGATCGCCGCGGCCGCCCTATTGCTCTTGGGGCTTTCACAAACCGGCTTCTCGAAAGCATTCGCCCAGGAACGAACGGCCCTGGATGAAGTGATTTTCGGCAAGCAGCTCTCCGGCCCGGCGATCACCGAAGAAGATTGCCGGGGCCGGGTGACACTCTTTTTCGTCTGGGGCGTCACATGACCGATCTCGACCGGGAGTTTCCCGGCCATCAACAGGGTCAACGAAAAATACTCGGACAAGGGCGTCCTCGTCATCGGCGTTCACGTCCGCCGCGTGCCCAAGGTCCGCGAAACCAACATGGTCTATGCCTTGGAAAGGCTCGAACCGAACTTTCCCGTCCTCGACGGGGCTTGGGTGGGAGAAACACCGGCCGAGTATCTTCCCTGGGTCGCTCTCTTCGATCACAAGGGCGAAAGGACCTTTGCCGACAACATACGCGGACAGGGGAAGAGACTCGGAGAAGCCCTTGACGAAGCCGTTGCCCGCGCTCCCGATTTCATGCTGGGAGGACCCTATTCAAAGCTTGGAGACATCGCTTCCGCGATCGCGGCGGACAGGAGCCGGATCGGCCTTCAACTGAAAAAAGTCCGCTCCATTCTCTCCGGGGAATCGACGGATCCCGCTTTGCTGAAAGAAGCCGAAGCCCTTCTCGCCCGGCTCGAGAAATACAGCCGAGACCGGATCGCAAAAACCCTGGAGGAACCTGACGACATCGTTGGAGCGAGCCGCACTTTCAAAGAGCTGGCCCGCATATTCGAAGGGGACGAAATCGGCGATCATGCCCGCAAACTGCTCGATATGGTGAAGGCCGATCCCGCTTTCGACCGGTGCCTGAAAGCCGCTGCCGCTCTCGAGAAGGCGCGGACGCGTTTCAGGAAACTCCCCCCGGCCGGCACCTACTCATACAATCTGGAATACACGAGAACAGCGGACAAGGCCGTGCTCGACATGAGAAAAGAGATCATCACCGAGTACCGGGCGGCCCTGAACGGCATCACCAAGAAATATCCCGGCACATTCAGCTCCGGACTGGCGAAAGAACTGCTGTCCGATCTCGAAGCCATGCTCGACCGTGATCGCCCGCTTTAACCCGGTTACGGTCCGGCTGCTGATCAGCCGGATTAAGGTCCGGCCGAGTCCCCCCCGCTGATCCAGCTCTGAATGTGGCCGAACTTCGTGGCCGTCATGCGGGTGCTTCCCGTTCTCCATCCCCCCGAAACGTGCGAAACCACCGCCGAAACATACATGTTGCCGTGATAGAGGGCGATGTGGTTGCTTCCGCTCTGGCCGCCGTACGCCACCTTGTTGAAATAGAGGATGTAAGTGGTGACCGAGTCGAACTTGCCGAACCAGTAGTACATGAATTCCCCGTTGTAGGGCGCGGACGCCGGATAGCCGGGGTTGTAAAAGGAGGCGCTGTAGTAGGACGAATTGTTATTCGTGTATCCATAGCCATACCACCCCGTGGAACCGCCCACCGATGTGTTCAAGCGAACAACCCCCATGTCGTGATCGAAATCCTGGTTCACCGTCCAGCCTGTCCACGAATACAGATTAGTCGCCCAAGCCGTTCCATAGGGCCGCGATCCGTTCTCGTAACCCGGGATCACTTCGATCGCCGTGGCCCAGCCGCCGTCGGAGTGGCTGTACACGCAGTGGCCGGCCGTGAGAATGAAGTTGTCGTCGATGAGGGCCGCTGAACCGTGGTAGGTCCAGCCGCTGGGAAAGGTGATGTATATCTTGCAGTTCACACAGGCGGGATAGTTCTGGGGATTGTTGATGAGGGCGAGATTGCTGAAGTTCCTCCCCCCCGGTTGTCCGTATCCCGGTTGATTTTCACTCGGTTCGAATCCCGCGAAACCCCGGACGAATTGATAGTTGTTCGTGTTGCCGACGATGATTTCCTGCTCCGTCTCGACTCCGGTCGCCATGTCATAGGACACAACCAGGCTCTCGGAAAGAGGAACCCCGACGGGAGGCACCCATTCGGGTAATGGCATGAGGCGGATCTTTTCATACTTATCGGATGGATCGCCCACCGTCTGTGAAAAGGCGAATGACGTAAAAGCGATGCAGATGATTGCCGCGATCAATATTACTTTTTTCATTTTTCCAATCCTTTCCTCAATGTTCCGGAGCCGGCACGACAGGAACGGGCGCCCGCTCGGTCAAGGAGCGGCGCTGTTCAGAATTCTATGCGGCTAGGTTAAGGCTTCTTCCTCGGTTTTTTTCCAACAAGTCCATGCCCGGTAAAATTAAGAGCTCGAACTGCATCTCAGATTACCAATCAGTTCGCAATTATCAAAGGGAATTTGGAATTCGGACAGGGTGCGTACCCGCTTCGTAATCGGAAACAGCCGGCCGAAACCGACCGGCTGTTTCGTTATGCCTTCCCTGATGGGACAGCCCGCATGTTCCTCTTCGCTGATGTCAATTAGACCTGACCCCATTGGACAGCTCAAGGAAACCATCGAGCAAGCCGCCTTGGAAATAGTATGTATAGTTATAATACTTCGGCGGGACGACACCGGAGAAGCTACAGAAATCACCGGTCAAGTCATCAACCAGAGCCAAGGGTGAAGCAGTAATGGGAATGCCGATCAACCGAGTACAATCATGGTAAGGATTATACAGATAATCGGCTTGCATTGAGACCCCCATCTTGCCGGGTTTGTTGCTGCCATTTTTCTTTAGTATGAACCGGATACCCGAGGTACTGCTCCAATTACCAAGGGTGTACAGAGATAAATCATTACCCTGGGCGCCCTGGCCGTAATAAGCCATTCCAAGAGCCGGAGCCTGCGGACCCATGAGAGCCTGGGGCCAGGAAGCCCAGTTCGTGCTTCCGAACCACCATGTGCCGTTGTACGTGCCGTCGGGATAGTAGATGTCGAAGGCGTTCTCGCTGCCGTAACCGGCGTCGGCGAGTCCAAGGCCGCTTCCGCCCATCGTCGGAAAGCTCCAGCGCGAGATCCCCTGGCCCCATTCAGAATTAAGCGGGAACTCATAGCCTGAACCCTCGAGATCGACTGAAATCGTCCAGATCCAGCCCCAACCCGGAGGCAGAGTGGGGAGATAAGCGCCGTTCGGAAGCCCCGTAAAGAGGAAACCGGTCTCTTGAACACCCATGTTTCCCCAACCGGTGCAGCTGTCAAAGTAATAGACGGCGTAGGTTTCGCCGGCAGGATCCATGTTGTTTGTTCCGATGGAGAAAGTGAAGCCGTCAATCAACTCGCCGTCAAGACCGGTCGGACTCGATGGCAGCAGGGCCCAGTCGAGATTGATGTAACCGGTATCCACGCCGCTCCACCAAGCCCAGGTCGTCGATGTGTTGTCCCAGAACACGGTTCCGGAGCGGGATTGCGCGCCCTCACCAAGAACGATCGTTCGAGATTTTTGGGCCGCGACCTTGTCCGTGCCGAGCAGCCCCTGCGCGAAGGCGACGCCCGCAAGAAGGACAATAACAATGCGATCAACCCGAGTTTCTTCATGAGATTTCCTCCTAGAACAATGAATTGAAAAAAGGTCGTTTCGATCAGATCCTTCGAGCCGGTTCTTTTTTCGGCCTCATCCAACTACGCGCGAATCGCTCCTTTTTCCCCCAAAGAAAAGTCGCTTTTTTCGAAAAAAACGCTAAATATTGCCCCCTATTATTTTCGAAATAATACTAATGCATCATCGAGCTTGACCTCTCTCGGAACGGGTGTTCGGTCAAGAGATTCCTTTACCTGCTGAAAGGAACAAGTTGGAGGCCGGAATGGATATCAAGAGCCATTCCAAACTCGAGATTCTCGACAACCTTCGAGTCGGCGTGTTCTGTGTCGACCAGGAGAAAACCATCATATACTGGAACAGCGCCGCCGAGTGCATCTCGGGCTTTACGGCGGCGCAAACAGTGGGCAGGCATTGTTCGGACAATCCCCTCGTTCATCTGGATGAACAGGGCATGTCGATTTGTTCCAGACATTGTCCCCTGACAGATTCATTGAGCGACGGGAAAAAAAGGGAGGCCGACGTTTTCATCCGCCACAAGAGCGGCCACAGGCTGCCCGTCCACATCTGCATCGTGCCCATTCTCGATAAAAAGGGCCGCATCGTCGGAGCGATTCAGGAATTCTCGGACATTTCCGAAAACGTGGCCGCAGTCAAAGAGATCACCCGGCTCCGGAAAATATCGCTTTTCGACCCCCTCACACAGCTGGGAAACAGGCGCTTCCTCGAAAAGGCCCTCCGCGTGCGCCAAGCGGAATATCATCGCTACGGCCGGGCCTTTGGAGTTCTTTTTATCGACATCGATCACTTTAAAAGATTCAACGATGAATACGGCCATACGGTCGGGGACCGCATCCTCTGTCTCGTGGCCGACACGATCTCGAAAAGCCTGCGGCCCGTCGATTACCTCGGCCGTTGGGGCGGCGAGGAATTCATGGCCATCATCGTCAACATCAAGGGAAAGGAGTTTCTGAGAATTGCGGAAAGGATTCGAATCCTCGTAGAAAATTCATTCATCACACACAACTCGAATCCAATGGGCGTCACGATATCGATAGGCGCCGTCCTGGCGCGTCCGGGCGTAACGGCCGGAAAACTGATCAAAAGGGCGGACGAGCTCATGTACCAGAGCAAGCGCTCGGGGCGAAACCGGGTGACGGCCGATATTTCCGTTAAAGAGGAGACAAGCACTGCGAGCCGTTTGGGGGATACGTCGTGGCTGAAATTCGGTTGATGAGCGGCCGGATCATTCCAGGCTGATCGAACCGTTGTATGTCTCGATCTCGAGCTTTCCTTCTCCCGACCCGATCGTACCTACGAGAACTTTTTTCTTCCTGACCGATGTGTTCATCTCGCCGGCCGCCCTGATCCGGCCGTTGTTCGTTGTGGCCACGATCCGGCTTGAAAGCATATCCCCCAGCGAAAGGCTGATCGATCCGTTGTGAGTCGACACCTCTCCGGTCAGGGGATGCTCTCCACCCAGCCTCCCGGCGATGGAGCCGTTGTGGGTGGAGGCGCGGAACTCGGATGTGTCGGCGTCCACTCCGATGTCGCCGTTGTGGGTAGTGAGCTTGATCTCCGAGGAGCGCGCGTCCACATCGATGTCGCCGTTGTGGGTAGCGACGGACAGGTTTCCCTTGTGGCCCCGGATTTCCACGTCGCCGTTGTGGGTTTCAGCGGACAGGGAGATATCCGGCGGAAGGGCGACGTCGAAAGAGACGCAAATCTGCCAGCCCCGCTCCCTTTTCTCTATCCATTCATAACCGAGTTTCTGTGCCGTTCCGTCGACAGGCATGATCAGCTCGATCGCTTCCAGGCAGCGGTTGGCGTCCATTTCATCCTGCCCGCCGGCCTTGATTTTCACGTGAACGGCCAGAGCGGTCGCGCTTTCGGAACCTGTCGCCGCGATCTCTCCGTTGTGAGTCTCGATGGCCAGGAATTCGATGCCTTCCAGGGAAAGCTCGAAATCCCTTTCCACGGTGACCCAGTGGCGGGGTTGATCGATAAAACAGCAGATACATCCTGACAAGAGAAAGAGGGAGGGAATGAGGAGTTTGACAATTCGCATTTTCAATTCCTTTCTCCAGAGCGGAACCGAGGGCATCGACCGCCTACAAGACCTGTTTTCCCGTTCGGAAACCCTTTTTTAGAAGGACGGCAGGCCGTGCGGCTTCTTTCCTATTTATATATACGCCGCATAAAAGCATTCGAACAAACTCAACTTCGGCCCGACGGAATTTCATTGCCCCGCCGGCTGAGGCTCAAAACCGTTTCCACAGGGTAACAATCCTGTTCATCCCGCTGCAAAACGGTCCTTCTCGGCCTGTTTCGCAAAGAAATTCCGGCACAATAGTTGCGTATCAATTATTTCATCCGTTCACCTCTGCTCATAGTTCCATTGCCAGGAAAGGGAGAATCGATGTCAAATAAAACC
>CAZWHE010000105.1:0-15039 GCA_964633825.1 uncultured Phycisphaerales bacterium
AGATAATCTGGGATTGGAACCGGCCCAGCGGGTTAGATAATGTAGGACTCAGCACCCTGCTCAAGACAATCGCTTCCTTCTGCATCGTCGGAATACTTTTCCTTTCCCTGATCGGCGGTTGCAGCTGGTCGTTCAGAAGCGGAGGCTCGTCCGGCAATAACAACGACGATGAAGAAGAAAACGAAGAGAAGAACAGTACCTATATTCCAAACTCATCATGTGAGGACGCGGATCATTCACACCTAACAAAACTCTCCTCCTTTAGAGCGATCATGTCGAACAGATCATCGACACATCCCTACCGGAAGCTCTGCATGATCGAGGGACCGACTGTTCGAGCGATCTTTGGCGACCGCGAGATCGGAGAGGCCGAGCTTCAACAGCTGGCCGAGATGGTCATGACCGCCAATCCCGACCTTGTGGGCCTGCCAAGCGGTTCCGGGTCAGGTGTGTTGAAGTACGAGAACGCGCGTTTTCTTGAAACCGGCACGCGCCTCACCTTCCGCCAGCACGCCGTACTGAGAGGCGGAACGATCGAGCCGCTTCTGAATCGAGGAACCGTTCGCTTCTTCATCAACCAACGGGGTGAGCTGAGTTACATCGACAACGAAACCCGCAGCGACTTAACCGACATCGACCCGGCGATGATTTGTGAAGAGGAAGCGTGTGAATACGCCCTGTCTGCCTTGAAAATAGTCGAGATACAGACCGGACAGGAACACCTGACTCTTCCCTTCGACGCACACGCAGCTGAGGTGATCGGCAGAGGAGTTTTCATTCGCGATGATGGTCCTCCCCGCGTGGCCTACATGGTCTCACTCGACGGAACGATGGGTCAATGGAAGGGCGGATTTATTGTTTACATCGACGGGGTCACGGGTGAGTTGCTGGACTATTGCAATCGGCAGATTTACGGCGGTGGCATCACCTGGAACGCTCAGCGTGAAGGTCCCACGAATCACTATGAAGGCAAACGGGGGCTTGTGGAGACTTATGACCCGAATCCACTACAGAACACGGTACTTACCAGGACCGTTTATGGGCTCGAATTGACCACAAAGCACCTTTACGGACAGGTGACCTGTACGGCTCACAACGAACAGGTTGGAGATGCTGTCGGTTCAGGACCGTACTTCAGTGAATTTCTCTTTTACAATGCACCCTGGCCAGATAGTTACCATCTTAACAAGGCCACCGTCTATTACGCGATCAGCGGATATTTACCATATCTGGAGAACGAAGGTTTCGGTGGTCTGATGACGGCAACGCCTCCTGTGCCGGTGGAAGCGATGTACACATGGTACGCAACGTCGTGTTATGATTATGTTCTAAAAAAAATATACATCCTTGGTTCAACAGGTTTCGTGCATGCTGCGGACATCGAAACGATCTGGCATGAGTTATGTCACTACCTAAGCCACATGGTTGGCGGTAGTGGGCCATATGGTTTTCCGTTTGATACTATGGACAAACACAACCGGGCGATTTGCGAGGCAGTAGCAGATTTCCCAGCGCAATCAAAAAGCAATGATCCCTATTGTTACGAATGGGCAGCGCAGAACGCCTCCCTTCCATATTACAGAACCATCCTGCACTACCGGACTATGGACAACTACGGCGGAGATATTTACTTTAACAGTACAATTTTTAGCGGCGCTCTCTGGGACATGCGCAGCATCGTCGGCAACGGTATAGTTGATCCCTTGGTGTATCAGTCCATTAATTACTACCTGCCAACCGACGATTTCTCGGCCATCGAACCTGCCATGCTTCAAGCCGACTTCGATCTGTTCGGCGGCAAGTACGCTGACATTATCTTGAAATTGCTTTCTCTTCGGAAAATCAGCGCACCTTATCCCTGGCCGACGACCTACCCCGTTTCCCTGCCTCGTCCATACGATGCCGGCATCAACGACTGGCAGATTTATTCAGTGCCGGGTGCAGCAGAACTGGCCGTCACCCTCGATAACCTGACCAGCATTTACATGAGCGATGACGGCCTGAGCTGGGACTACCTGGAAATCACGGACGGAAACGATGTTGTCATCACAACCGTCAAGGACCGCGATGGCCGCAACATGACGGTCTTGGTGCCCGGCGACACGGTGAAATTTCACCTGGTGACACAGAGTGGCAGCGGCGCCGGTTACCTCGTAGAGGCCATCGAGGACACGACCAACAACACCGCCCAACCGGTCGCTGTTCTGAATGCATCAACTGCTTCGGGAATGGCACCGCTCAAAGTCGATTTCGACGCCGGCGATTCTCATGATCCGAACGGATACATCGCGGCCATGACCGTCGATCTTGGTGACGGCACCATGCTCTACCTCGACCTGGACACGCCGGAATTCAGCTGGAACTTCGATCGTCTCGGCATCCTGCCGATGCCGGAAGGACAGACAACGACTTTCAACGTGGCCCTGACCGTTACCGACAACCAGGGAGCGTCGTCGACGACAACACAGGTGATCGAAGTCCTGCCAAGACCGGGATATTGACAGATAACCGGCTGTCACCATCATCGACAGAGGGCAGGCTGGAAGCGTAGAGACGTTTCAGAGCGGCGAAGGGGCTAAATCGGGAATTGTACCGGGATTCTGGCAACCAGGAGAGCAATACCCATTCCAAGCGTTGGTGGGACCTCTCGGCAACCCATCTTCTGAGCTGACAAACCTACTGCCGCTGGTTGTCCAATAAGGCTTCACACGATTCATTAATCCAACACCGTAGGGAACCCCCCGCAGCAAACCGGCCCGCCGCGGTTTCGCGGGGCCGGGTGAACCCTTCTCCCCCGGCCCCGCGAAACCGCGGTGATCGTTTTTGCGAGGCCTCTATCGGGGCGGGCTCTTTTCGGCCGCGCTGTCGGAATCGCCCGTCGACGGGCCCCGGTTGATGAAGGGGAGGAAGTTCTTGTCGAGAAAATCCCGGGCCTCGTCCCTGAGGGTGTCCGTCTGGGAAATGGCCCACCCTTTCAGGCCCTGATCCAGGCCCTGTTCGGCGAAAAAGGCCACGATGTCGATGATGGGGAAACCCGTTGTTTTATCCGACTGGGCGTACATTTTTTTAAGCTCGAAGGCTTCCCTGTGATTCCTGTCCAGGTCCGCGGCGAGATCGACCTCGAGCTGGGCGCGTGTGAAGTAACCCTTTCGCTCCTCCGAGCCCGGAGTCGCCAGCTTCGCTTTTTCGTAATAGATCTTGCTGATCAGGCATCTCATGTCGGCGCTGTTTCCGAGCTTGAGTGCATTCTCCCCGCATGCCATGGCGGTGTCGAGGCGCTTGGCGCGTTCGTTGTATGGAAGCTCCGTGCCCATGAGGTAATAATTGTAGAGCGTTTCGGCGCAGGCCTGGGCGATGGAGAAATCATTGGGCTCCAGCGCTTTGGCCCGCATCAGGTCGCCGAGGCCTTCGACAAGCCGGTTCCGGCGCAGGAGCATCTCGCTGCGCACGAAAAGAGCGTTTCCATTGTCGGGATCGGCGGCCACGGCTTTATCGAGCTCGGCAAGGGCCGCTTCCTCATCGCCCTTTCTGTCGAGAGCCTGCCCCAGAAGCATGTGCCCGTCCGCCCTGCCGGGAATGAGGACCACGGCCTGCTGGAACTTCTCCATCGCCTTGTTCGTGCTTCCGTCGCGGAGGAAGGTTCGGCCCTCGTTGAGAAGCGTTTCGTAGGCGGCCACGTTCTTCTGAATGCCCACGTCGGTCTGGGTCTGTTTCATCTGCCGGGTCACGCTGAGGGAATAGGCCATGATCGTTAAAAGGAGAACGGACGCCACGGCCGCCATGGATGAGATGACGCGGTGCTTCCGGACCTTTTTTATCAAGCGCGTGATCGTTCCCGAAGGCCGCGCCAGGATCGGTTCGCCGTCGAGGTAGCGTTTCATGTCGGTCGCCATGTCGCCGGCCGTGGCGAAACGGTGCCGCTCTTCTTTTTCCATCGCTTTCATGGCGATGACGTCGAGCTCCCACGGGGCGTCGGTCCTGATCTTGCGCGCCGGCCGGGGTTCCTCTTCGAGAATCTTGTTGAGAATCTCCTGGGTGTTCTCGCCCTGGAAAGGGGGCTCTCCCGTGAGAAGCTCGTAGAGCGTCACACCGAGCGAATAGATATCGGTGCTCCGGCCCACGCCCCCTTTCTTGGCCTGGACCTGCTCGGGGCTCATGTAGAGGGGGGTGCCCACGAGGGCGCCCGATTCGGTCAGGGTGGCGCCCCTCTCCTTCCTGGCCAGGCCGAAGTCGGTGATGACGACCTTGTCTTCCTTCGTGACGAGGATGTTGCCCGGCTTGATGTCCCTGTGGATGATCTCGTGGCGGTGGGCGAACTCCATCGCGACAGCCGCCTGCAGCATGAGGCGTGCGATCCTGTCGAAGGGGAGGGGGGATTCCGCCTTGACGATCTCGTCGAGGGAGCGCCCCTCGATGTATTGCATCGCGTAATAGTAGAGGGAGCCTTTCTGGCCGATGGCGTATATCTGGACGATGTTCTCGTGCTGGAGCCTGGCCACCGATTCGGCCTCACGGAGGAAGCGGCGGATCGATTTCTCCGGGAGGTTGATCGAAGGGGGCAGGGCTTTGATCGCCACCCGCCTGTTGAGGCTCTCCTGGACCGCCTCGAATACGACCCCCATGGAGCCCCGGCCGATCTCGCGGGTGATGAGGAATTCGTCGAGGTGTTTCCCCTTCAGGCTGTCGATGCCGGGGATGCCGGCAAAGAGGTCCGAGTCGGCCATGCCGTTCGTCGAGTCCGCCTTGACGGGTGCGTTCTTATCTTTCTTGTCAGGGGTCACGTGAGGTCCTGTTTCAAAACACGAGTGCTATATCAGGAGCAGGCTTCGCGGATCCTAAGCAGCTGCTCCAGGAGCGGTTTCAGCTCGCTCAGCTTGATCATGTTCGGTCCGTCGGAAAGGGAGCGCTCCGGCTCTTCGTGCGTCTCCAGGAAGATTCCGTTGCACCCGGCGGCCACGGCCGCTCGGGCAAGCGTGGGAATCATGCCGGCCTCTCCGCCCGTTGCCGTGCCCAGGCCGCCCGGTTTCTGGACCGAGTGCGTGGCGTCGAAAACAACGGGGCAGCCGAGCTCCTGCATCCGCGGGATGGAGCGCATGTCGCTCACAAGGGAGTTGTATCCGAAGGAAGTTCCCCTTTCCGTGAGAATGATGTGGCGGCACCCCACGGTCCGGGCCTTTTCCACGATGTTCTTCATGTCCCAGGGGGCCATGAACTGGCCCTTTTTGATGTTGATCGGTTTTCCCGTCGAGGCCGCCGCCGTGATCAGGTCGGTCTGTCGGCAGAGGAAGGCCGGGACCTGGATCAGATCGAGCGCACGGGCCGCCTCCTCTGCCTGGGAAGGTTCGTGAATGTCCGACATGACGGCGGCGCCCGTTTTTTCACCGACTTTGCGCAGAATCTCGAGCCCCTTTTTCATTCCGGGGCCGCGATAGGACGAAATGGAGCTCCTGTTCGCCTTGTCGTAGGACGCCTTGAAGATGAAGGGAATTCCCAGCTCACCCGTGATTTCGGCCAGATTTTGCGCCAGATTCACGGTTTCTGCCTCTTTTTCGATGACGCAGTGCCCGGCGATGAGGAAGAATTCCGCCAGGGGATCGAAGTTCATGCTGCCTGTCTGCATGGCCGGATGACCTTTTCCTTGTTTCTTTTGCTTTTCAAGTTAACGGACGTATTTTATCGTGTGATCCGGACTTGTAACACGCAAATTTACGTATGGCGCCTCGTGAAGTAAAGCGATCGATCCTGATCACCGGCGTGAGCGGGTTGGTGGGAAGTACGGTCTACAAGGCCCTGCTTCCCGAGGCGGGCCGGATTACGGGGGTGTTCCATACGACCCGGTTTCCGGGAAAAAAAGGCGGAAAAAAGGATTATCCCGGTCGTTTTGTCCGGGCCGATCTCTCCGATCCCGCGGCCGCAAAGCGCCTTCTCGACGATTCGTCGCCCACCCTGGTGGTCAACTGCGCCGCCTGTCCCGATATCGCCCCCTGCGAGGCCGATCCCGCCGCCGCGGCCCGGATCAACGCGGCGCTTCCCGCCCTGATCGCGTCGTGGTGCCGCGAAAGGGGGGTTCGCTTTATTCATTTTTCCACGGACCAGGTGTTCAACGGCGCCGAGGGATGGTATACCGAGTCCGATCCCCCGGCGCCCGTTCATGTCTACGGGTCGACCAAGGCGGAGGGGGAAAGTGGCGTGCTCCATGCGAATCCCCGCGCCCTGGTCATGCGGATAGCGCTGGCTTACGGTGGATCTTTCATCGGTTCGCGGTCCGTCTCGGAGAGGCTTGTCCGGATGTTGAAGGAAAAAAAACCTCTCTCTCTCTACACGAACGAGTACAGGACGCCCGTTCTCGTCGATGACGTGGCCCGGGCCGTTTGTTTTTTCGCGGATCGCGATTGTTCCGGCATCGTCCACGTGGCCGGGCCGGACCGGGTGAACCGCATGGAGCTCGGCCTCGCCGCCGCCCGCGAGTTCGGCCTGGACGAAAGCGCCCTGTCGCCGGGCTTGTCCCGGGGGCTCGAGGAAAGTCCTCCCCGTCCACTCGATCTTTCGCTTCATACGGCGAAAGCCCGGTCGCTCCTTCCCTTTCCGCTCAGAGGGGTGAGGGAAGGACTGGCGGCGTGCCGGCGGGCGGGCTATTGATAGTGACAAAATCCTTGTCGAGGGAGTTGCCGTGAGTTCTTCCATGAAATACCTGATCGTTGTTCTGCCCGGCCTGGGCGACCAGCCCCTGGAGCCGCTGAAGGGGAAAACGCCCCTCGAGGCCGCCAAGACGCCGAACCTGGACCGGATCTCGTCCACGGGCCGCCTCGGCCTGGTGGAGACGCTGGCCGGGAAAGACCGCGCCGGCTCGGAAAAGGCGCTTCTTTCTCTTCTCGGGTACGACACGGCGGGCCTCCGCGTTGCGCGCGGGCCGCTCGAGGCGGCCGGAATCGGCGTTTCCCTCGGTCCGGACGACCTGGCCCTGCGCATGAACTTCATCTCCACCTTCAACGACGCCCTTGCGGATCACAACGCCGGCCAGATCCAGGAGTCGGAGGCCGCCGCCCTCGTCAAGATGCTCAACCTCCGCGTCGGAGAGGAGAGGATCGAGTTTCACGCCGGCCTCGGTTACCGGAACCTTCTCGTCATGAGGGGGTGGGCCGACCTCGATTTCGAAACCGTTCCTCCCCACGAGATCGTGCGCCAGCCGGTGCGCGACTTCTATCCGTACGGCGCCGATGCGTCGATCCTGATCAACATCCTCGATAAGGCCGGAAAAGAGCTCGGCGATCACGACATCAACCGTGTGCGCGTCGATCTCGGCGAGAACCCGGCGAACAGCATCTGGCTCTGGGGGCAGGGCCGGGATTTCAGCCTCCCGCCCTTCAGCACGCTCTTTCCGCTCGAGGGGTGTGTCGTGGGCGCCGTTCCCCTCGTCAAGGGGATCGCCCGCAAGATCGGCTTCGACGTGATCGACGTTCACGGCGCAACGGGCGGCGTGGACACGGACTTCGCCGCGAAGGTGGAGAAAGCCCTCAGCGCGATGAAGCGATTCGATATCGTGGTCCTCCATGTGGGGGCCGTCAACGAGGCGAGCCACGAGGGGAATCCTTCCGCAAAGGTCACGGCGATCGAGACGGTGGATTACAGGGTTCTGGGGCCGGTGCTGAAAGGCCTCGAGAAAGTGGAGGCCTGGCGCCTCATGGTCGCCACAGATCACATCACGTCCTCTCTCGAATCGACGTGGGTCCGCGGCCCCGTTCCCGTCGCCTTCTGCGGCCACGAGGTCAAGGGGATCAGGCGCTACCCCTTCACCGAAGCGAACGCGAAGAAGTCGGACCTTTATGTGGAGAAGGGGCACACGCTTCTTGAATTTTTTCTCGGAGTGAAGAGGCTGCAGGACACACCCGCCGGCGGAGAAGAGGGGAAATAGGAGAAGGGTTCACCCGGGCCGGTCGAGGGGCTCAGGGCATTCCTCGCGCACCCCCCCAAACGCTCCCAAAGCCTCGCGAAGGGGGGGTGCGCAAGAAATACCCTGGCCCGCGGCCCGGGCAGGATTCCTTCCTATCCCCCTCTCCGCCGGCGGGGGTGACAGCATCCCGCAACATTCCTCGTAAATGGGGGGAAGAGAAGAAAAGAGTAATTAGGGTTAAGAAAAGAAAAGGGGTATTGGCGGTGCGTTTCTGGTTCGTCTCGCCGGGGAAAAAGCCGATCAGGGCGGTGCATTTCTGAGAAGGGGTGTAATAAAACCCCCGGGATCTTCATATCAGTGTGTTTCTGGGAAGCTTTCCGAGAGGCCCGGTGAATAAAAGAGAATCAGGAGCGTATCCGCTCTGACGGGGATCTTAGTGAGGATGGAGAAGTATCATGGTTTCCATATCGGGAATGCAGCGAAAATTAATGATTATTACGGGGATCGTATTTTTTGTTTTTGCGGCCGGTTTTCCGGTTTATGCCGCCGACCCGAATTATACGGGCTCTTATGATCTGGAGTTCGACGAGACAACGATCCAGGAACTGCAGGAATGGGCCCGTCTCTATTGGGAGTGGTATGACACCGGCGTGGTTCCGCCCGGGGCCGCGAACTTTCAGTTCACCGATCCGAGCCAATTCCCGCCGGGATTCCATCCCTTCAACGAAGCGCTCGGTCTCTTCGAGCGGATCTACGCGCACCTTCTCGACCTGGACATGTTCAGCGCCGGTTACTATGACATTTGGGATCTCTTCGAAGACAATCCCGTCATCCTGGCGCAGTTCAGGTATTACACCGAGACCGGGAAACTCCCTTTCGCCATGCCGGTCGATCCCTCTTCCTGGGGGCGGTCGGGCCCGTCGGGGAAAAAGGTTCCCGTTGGGTCGACGCCTCCACTACTCCCGGGGAATGTGCCCGCAGATGTCATAGAGTTCGGTAAAAAACTGAAGGACGCTGTAAATGGGAGCGGGATTTCCAACGGCGGTATTCCCTACGTGCCTGATCCGAAGTTCCCCTGGGAGCCGGGGGGGTTCGACTGTGACGATTTTGCCGACGCCCTCGTGGGATGGGTCGTCAACGACCTGGGCGATCTCTATCCTGGGATGACGATCTTTCATGTGTGGGTACTGTGGGGATCCGAGACATGGATCGGGCACTTCATTACGATCGTGGTCTATAACGGCTACTACTGGATCATCGACGCCCAAACGGGAATGATTCTGGGTCCTTTCATGGTTCCAACACCGATCAATCCGAGACCGATCCTGGAAGCCGGGTATTCGGTCCCTCCCGATACTCCGGTCGTGTTGAGATCATCGTATTGTGTGGGGGATCGTCCAAAATGCGATCCCGACCCGTGGTGGGACAATCCGCTTATGAGGGATCACGTGCAGAACTCGACGGGCAACGACTGGAGAGACTATGTCCCGCCCGGTTTTCCATGAGAGATCCCATGGAAAATATGACGAAATCTCCGGCCGGATGACTGGGCTGGGCTTCGAGCCGAAGATGAATAAACCAATGGAATCAGGCTGCAGGCCGAATAGAATAAAGAGAAGGTTGGAAGAGAATCTTGCTTTGACAAGGAGTCCGCTGATGAAGCAAACGGCGTTCCTGATTCTTGCCATGGTTACCATGGCGTCCCTCGGAGCCGCTGCTCTCCAGCCAGGGGACAGCGCCGGTCCGGGGATCGACGAGCTCATTGCCGCGATCAGGGCGAAGGGATATCGCCTCGACCTATCCGCCTACGAGGGCCTGCCCCGGACGATTCTCCATGCCGACCTGCGTTATCTGAGCGCTGCCGTCGGCCTGGTGGAGGGACGGCTTGCTGTGATAAGGAGAGACTACCGTCTTCTCAACGGTAAGAATTCCACCCAGGAAGACCGGGAATTGTATTGGAAGCGCAAGGAATCGTCTCCTCCCCCATGGCTGACAGGACCTTTCCCGGGTGATATTGGGGTTCTCGACGAGGGGCCGGCCCCTCTTCCGGTCAAACTGCTCCCGTCTCCGGCCCGGCTCCGGGTCTGTCTGGAGAAACTGACTCCCGGGGAGCGCCGGAAGCTCAAGATCCCCGATCTCACGGCCCCCTTTGAACAGTTGATCCGCGACTGCGCCGCTCACGCGCGCGGTGTCTATTTCGAATCGGGCTGGCGGAGCGATGATGGAAACCACGGGTGTCCCATGTCGGGCGAGGCGGGTTGTGCCGGAGGGGCCTACCGGGAGACTCCGGGTTATTTCGCGCCGGCCGAGCTGGGCAAGCTCGTCGGCCGGGTCGAGCAGCTTGTTCGGCCTCAAGAGCAGATCCGCCTCGGGAAATGGCTGGGTGCCAAGCTCCTGGGCCGGATGAACGTGGTCGGGATCACGAGCAGCGTCTACTTCGTGGAGGTGGATATGCCCGGAGAGGCGGCGCAGCGCTACATCACATATCCCATCGCCGACGGGAACAGCGGGCTGCGCGGGGACCGTCCCTGGATCGACCCGGAAAAGGGGGGGCGCGCCGAGAACAGCGTCCGCTCGCCGGTTCATGACCCGCGGTTGGGCCGCCACAGCCTTCTCAAGATTCCGAGGCCATTCAAGGCCGGGCCTTACCCTCCCGGCCAAAGGGAGTACCAGCAGGAGCGCATCTCCGTCGGGCCCGGTTTCGCCGGGCAGGAGCCGCCAATCGTTGTTCTGCGCAAGGACGCGGCGTGGAAGCCCTTTTTGGAGGACTATGTCCTCGACAACCGCCTCTCCTTCACGGGGGAGGACGCGGACACGGCCCGCCTGGTCTGTGTCTTCACGAACATCTCGCCAAAGGGGCTCCTCCGGCTGATCGGCGCCCTGCACGGCACGGATGTAAGCCGCCTGAAAGGGGATGCCGCTGTTCTGGAGAGGCTCGAGAAGCTCCGTCCCTGCGATTGATCGCTCCCGGGTATCTTCTATCCCGGCAATCCCGGATCGAGCCTACCGTCTGGGTGGAAAAGACCGGTGGGCGTGAAGAACCTTCCACTCGCCGTCCCTGAGAACGAACAGCACGGACTGGGCGAATCGTACGCTGAATGACCTTCCCTTGTCCGTCACGGCGGTCGTTGTGCCGTCGGCAACGAGCAGGGCGGCTGTTGAAGAGAGCACCGTCACGTGCTGCTGTTCGAGGTCGTAATCAACACTCTTCAGACCCTGCATTCCCTGTTTTGTCGAATCGAGAGCGTCCTTGCGCGTGAGTATGATCCTGCCGTCCTGGACCTGTGATCCCTTGTCGTTTTCGAGAACGAAGGCGTAGAGTTTTTCCAAATCGAGCGTTTGCGCGGCCTTCTCGATCTCGGAGTGTGTCTCGAGAACGGCTTTTTCTATCTCGGCGCGTTCGGAGTCATTCATCTGCCCGTCGGCTTGACACGCCGATAGGAGCGCTGCCAATGTCAGGATTGCCGCTGCTTTCATTGTTGTCATGTTGTTGGTCTCCTTTCTTGGGAGCCGTGTTGTTCCTAAGGTGCGTCGGGTGGAGAGCTCCGAGCAGCCTTCTGTTGTATAAGAGATATTACGCAATCGGTCGGAAATTGCCGCTATTGAATCGAAGTCACTATGTAGTTTGTTTTGGTACTGTGCTGGCATGCCTGGGCCCAAAGGTCTCGGCCTGCCGCGCCTGTCGGTATGGTGAACGTCCATTCCGCTTTCCCCGTGGAGTCGGATACGATCATCCCGTTGGCCTGTTTCGGTTTTGTTAGATCGAGTGTCACATCGAGGAGCGAAACATAAGTGCTGCCCTTTCCCTTGAGGCTGTATGCGAGATAGGTGTCCGTGTTCGGGTTCATGTTCATCGCTGTAAATGATACGGTCCGGCCCGCCATGAGCAGATCGGGGAAGGCTGTGAGCAGATTCGAGCAATTCAGGTTGTAAACGTATGCCGAACCGGAATTGGTAGCATTGACATCATCCCATTTGCAGCCGACAACGGCAACATCGCCTGATACGGAGGTCGAATTACCGTAGTGGTCGTAGGGATCCAAGTCGGAGGGTTCCAGTTTGGCCTCCTCGATCCAGTTAGCCCCGTCGTGCTTGAACACATACGCCGCACCGCCTTCGGTACAGAGGCGCCGGTGTCTATATGCGCCGATTACGGTTACATCGCTTGAGACAGAGGCTGCATAACCGAAATTGGCTTCGTCTATAAAATCGAGTGCAGTGAGCTTAGCTTCCTGGCTCCAGCTTGTCCCATCGTATCTGAACACGTATGCCGCGCCGGTATTGCTGTCGTTGCCTGGGATGCGGTCATGATACGGCGCTCCGATAACAGCAACATCTCCTGAAACCGACGTGATGCGCCCGAACTCGTCGAAAGCGACCGGATCGTCATGCATCAGCTTGGCCTCTTCGACCCAGTTCGTTCCGTCGTATCTGAACACATACGCCGCACCGGCATCGCTTCCATTGAAGTCATGATAGGGTGCGCCGATAACGGCTACATTTCCCGAAACCGGCACAGCACGTCCGAAGCTGTCTCCTGAACAGGGAACACTGGGCAATATCTTGGCCTCCTCGTTCCAGTTCGTTCCATCGTATCTGAACACGTATGCCGCGCCGCCGCTGTCGTCCCCGGTTGCTCCCACAAAGGCGACATTGCCCGAGATCGATACGGAATAGCCGAAATGATCATAGTCCATCAATGCAGCGGGTAAGAGGTTCGCCTCTTGCACCCAGTCCGTTCCGTTGTAGCGGAAGATGTACGCCGTGCCGTTATTTACATGACCGTTGCCGTCGTCCAAGTAAGCCCCGACGATCGCAACATCGTCAAAGAGAGCGACACTCCATCCGAAATGGTCATCGGTCACGACTTCTGCTGGCAGGAGTCTCGTCTCTCGCACCCAGTTCGTCCCGTTGAAACGAAATACGAATGCCGAGCCGGCGTTACCTCCATGGTCGTCGGTGGCCCATGCACCGATGAGGATCACATCGCCCGAAACCGCTACCGAAAAGCCGAAGTTATCGTCGCCCTGGCCATTGATATCTCTCAGCTTGGCGACCTGAACCGGGTTGCAGCCTTGGTCGGTGCTGCTGTTCCTGGGATTCAAAACCGCAGTGTCCTGAATTCCGTTTGGCAATGCCGTTATGATCATGATCGCAGACAGTGATAAGAATATGAGGGCTTTACACAACATTCTGGTTCCTCCGGACTTGTTGTTTTCCATTACCGGGAAAATGTCGTCATCCCAAGCGAAATATATGTTAATCCGGTATCGGGTCGCCGATCTCTTTACCCGGGAGAGCACCCCTTTATTTAGATACCGATATTCTACACAAAAACGGTTCGAATGGGAAAGGTTAATCGGTTTGGGTTATTCCTCGAACGTTAGATTGATACCCGTCATTTCTTCTGCAAAGTAGCGCTCTCCGTCATGCCGTGTACCCACCGTCTACGGTCAGAGCCGATCCCGTGACAAAAGAGGACTCGTCACAGGCCAGAAACAATATCGCTCGAGCGATCTCAAGAGGGTGGGCAAATCGGTTGAGCGGCGTCGTGTCCGGAGAGGCATTCCATGCCTCTGTCGAAGAGACCTCGGGCCACATGGAAGAGCTTTCCCACATGGGAGTTTTCACCGCACCGGGAACGACGCAGTTTACGCGAATGTTGCTCCCGAGCTTCGCACATTCGAGAGCGGCCGTTTTCGTGAGCTGGATCACGGCTGCTTTGCCGGCGCAATAGGCGCTCGCACCGGGACTGGCTTTGACGCCCGAGGCTGAAGAGACATTGACGATCGAGCCCTTGCCGGATCGGTTCATGGCCTTCATGGCGGTCGCGGTACCGAGAAAAGTTCCGTCAAGATTGACGGCCAGAACGCGTCTCCAATGGGCCAGCGTGAGCTCCGTCAGGGGCGTGTCATCCGTGATGCCGGCGCAGTTGACCACGATGTCTATATTACCCCACGTTTCTTCGACCATGCGGACGGCTTCTGCCCATGCCGTCTCGGAGGTGACGTCCATCGGGATCGCAAGAGCCGTACCGCCGGCCGCCTCGATCTCGCGCGTCGCTGAATCCGCCCCGGCCCTGTCGATATCACTGACAGCGACCTTGGCGCCCTCGCGCGCGAACAACAGGGCGGTTTCGCGTCCGATCCCGGAAGCGGCCCCGGTGATTAGAGCGGCCTTGGCGCGCAGCCGGCCGTGATCGTGTTCGCCTTGAGTTTCCATGTGTACTTCTCCGGATAACGCCCGCGAATCGAGCCGCCGGGCGGCGCGGGGATCACCTCACCAAACGCAATGCCGCGGCGATGTCTTCCGCTATCATTTTTCGCTTGCTCTTCTCGATGAAGAAGCTCGGTCCCGCCTGCAGGTAGGAGGGGAAAGCTCTCGCTTCTCGAAAAAAGTACTCCCGCCCCCGAATCTTGTACGTGGAGCCGGCCGGAATCACTCTCGCTTCGCCGGCCCGCTTTGCCGTGTAGTTGACGGCCTTGATCGCCGCGTCTCCCATCAAGAGGAAGGCCTTCACATTCGGAAAGAGAGCGAGCTCCTCCTCCAGGATGAGAGAGCACTCCTTGATCGTGCCCGCCTTGATGCCGTACCCCGTCTTTGCGCATTTCACCGCGCTCGTGAGGTAGACCCCCAGGTCGAGGATGTCCCTGATGGACGACACGGCCGCGCCGGCATCTTTGAACGCTTGAACAGTGGTTTGCTGAAAGAGAGGGTCTCCTTTCGCGTAGTAGTAGTCCCCGGAATCGGCGGGGGCGGCTTCGGAGATCAGTATGATGGAGACGTTGTCGGGCTTCACATCGATGTCGGGGATGATACAGCCGTCGTGCCTCACATCGGCGCACGGGAACTCTTTGCACCCGATATGGTCGCTCGTTTTCATTTCTCGCCCTCTATTACTGCCCGGTGCGGGACTGGCATCTGTTCGAACCAACGGCAGTCCCATATCCGTGAATCCGGTACCGAATAATCAAATGTAGTGAAAGAACCATCCGGAAGCAAGGACGCTCCCGCCACGCTCCCGACCAACTGGCAGCCCGACGACGAGTACTATTTCCAGGCCCTCGTCGGGCCGCTTCAAGGCGCGGACACGAGCCCAAGTTCCGCAGTTGTCGACGTAACTCCTTATTTTTCAACGCAAGTATCCA
>CAZWHE010000106.1:0-14591 GCA_964633825.1 uncultured Phycisphaerales bacterium
CAGCCGGGAGAGAGCGTGGCTACTTTCGGTGACGCCTTGAGAAGACTTTCCGGGAATGCGACATATCTTTATACGGATGGACCGAGGTACTGGTACGACACACGCCCAAGCGTGACACGCCTGGCCATCGACCGGGCCGCACAGCTTCATCGGGATGTCGTGCAGGAGGAAATCAAGAAACGGGTACGCGAAGAGCATAAGAACCGCGGGAGTTTTGCCCGTGTTCATGCTTTCCCGGAGTCGAGCGGAGATATCCCCGATGAAAAGGAAACACGCTTGGTGATCCTCGGACCCGACTCACCCCATTCTTCGAGAACAGGAGACAGCGCAGCACGGACAGCTGTCCAGGAGTTACTTGACGCCCGTGGAGGAAGTCCCCGCCTTTACAAGAACACGCTCGTTTTTCTGGCCGCCGACCTCACTCGCCTCAAGGAGTTGGAGCAGGCTGTGCGCGATTATCTGGCGTGGAAATCAATCGAGGGCGACAGGGAGACGCTCAACCTCGATGCCTTTCAAACAAAGCAGGCTGGATCTAAAAGAAAGGAAGCAGAGGAGACTTTTCGTAACCGGATTCCAGAAACCTTCCAATGGCTCCTGGTTCCAGAACAGGAAAATACAAATGCGTTGCAGACCTGGCGCGATATCCGGGTGCAGACAGGCGGCGATCTTGCCGTCAGGGCCTCGAAAAAGCTGGAGAACGACGGTCTCCTCATGACGACCTATGCACCGACGCTCCTTCGCATGGAACTCGACCGGGTCCCTCTATGGCGGGGAGAGCACGTGAGCCTCTTCCAACTGGCCGAGGATTTTGCCCAGTATCTATACTTGCCACGCCTGCAGGGGCCGGATCTGCTTGTCAAGGCGGTTGAAAGTGGACTTCCGCTAATGACGTGGGACAAAGACTCTTTCGCTTATGCCGATGCCTATGATCCGGATAAAAAACGATATGCCAATCTCTGTGCCGGTCGGGGGACAATGGTGAGGCTCGATGGCAATTCCGTTCTGGTTCAGCCGGGGGTTGCCAGGAAGCAAATTGATGCGGAAAAGTGGGATACAGATGATGGGAAAGACGTTGGGGAGAAAGGTGGCGTGGGGCTGGAAGGAGGGAGTGGTGAAGGCGATGTAGGCGGAGGAGACGAGAAAACCCCAAAGCCCACACGCTTTTATGGCACCGTTATAGTCGATCCCTTACGAGTCGGGAAGAAAGCAGGGGAAGTCGCCGAGGCTGTAGTCCAACATCTGACAACCCTCGATATGGCAGATGTTACAGTTACCATTGAGATCCAAGCAAAGATCCCAGATGGCGTGTCAGAACAGGTTGTCCGTAATGTGTCGGAGAACTGCAGAACGTTGAATTTCAAGAGCCATGGATTTGAGAAAGAGTAGATGATCAATGTCGGGACCAAGCCGCCTTGGTTTGAAAAGATACGGACCGAGGCCAAGGAAGACTGGGATCTGCTCGAAAATCGTCCTCAGCTGAAAAGGATACCTGAGTGGCGCCTGTCCGCCCGTTACTTTCCTCCCGGGAGATATGATTGTCGCTGATCAGGCTTATCAGGAGAATAAATACTTCTACACAAATGACATCCCCAGTTGCCGTCGTCCCAATAGTCATTTAGTCTTATCAATTTACTTTTGTCATCATAACAAACTTGACAGTATGGGCCTTCTTTCTTGCCATCGTTTTCAACCCAATAAAAAGGAGTCTCGTAAATTACACTGTCTTTTTGTGATAGTGCTTTTTCTAACTCCCTGACACGTTTCTTTAAGTCCAGGTTTTCCTCATGGATTTTGAGAGCCGCCTGCCGGAGTTTCATAATTTTTTCTTGAGCCTCTATTTCTGAGCCCTTCTTTACAAGGTCAATGATGTCCTTGATACTGTAATTTGGAAGTATATCCATCAGCCTCCTCCTCGAAGTTTTTTCTCAAGCTCCTCGTTGCCGGCTAGGTATTCCCTGACAACCCACCATAATCTCTCATCGGTCGATATTTTTCCATTACTACTTATCATATTCTCTTTGATGCTTAGAAGTTGCTTATGCCAATGTTCCGGGTGAAGATCATACCGCTGAACAAACTCCATTCCCTCTTCAGACAACTGGCCATCTGTGCAGAGGTGAACTGTAGCTGTTCTCCTTTTATTGATAATTAGGGCATGTTCCATACATGCTGCCCAGATTTCGTTTTTTGTCCAGCCTTCCGATAAAAGGTCGAAGAAAGCTCCCTGCCATTCCTGCCATCGATCTCGAATCACCTGATTAACGTAGTTGCTAATATTGCCCGTCCCTACCCGCTTAAGCATGTCCTCTACATCTTCAGTAAGAGAGACGTTTCGACGAACTCTGTTGGCCATAACTGGCTCCTCTAAAGTATGTTCCATATATCTCGTGCCCTTATCTTTCTTTGAGTTTTCAGTTCCACTTAATACTCGCGATGTATTATAAAAGCACACTTACGTGTAATATTCAAGGATATAGTCATAAAAATTTCTTATTTAATATTTTTACCCTGAGGGGCTTGGTTGTGACAGACGCCCTGCTGAATAAAATTTTTGCCCCAAGGCAAAAAAAGTTACAACTTAATTTGCCTTGGAGCAAAAAGATTTTTCAGCGGAGTATCTGTCGTGGCCAAGTCCCTCAGAGTAAAAATATTAAACCGAATGCAACGACAAGCCCGACACACCAATTAACCCGGTTGTTTCACGCACTTCGTCGCGAGGAGTTGCGAGGTGCGAGCAGACTTTCTCTGATGACTGGTCGCTTGAATGTGACAGGCACGGGTGGACGACAATTCCCATCATTGGACGCATTGACTTGCCGCCTCCCGACTCGCCCGGCCGGCTTTCGAGTTCCTCGTGCCTGTCAGAGGGATTATACAGGATATTTAACGTCTCGTTCCACGCCTCCACGAAGGGGGTTATAGCCTTGGTCGAGGGAGTGCCCCGGTAGTGCCCCCCCATCAAACACCAACCCCCTCCCAACACCACCACCTCCAAAAAACGGTCGTCGCGGATACGCGGAGCCGGGGGGAAAAGACATCCTGCCCAGGCCCCTGACCGGCCCAAGCGATCTTTCTCTTCCCCAGCCCCGCTCACCCGTGGTGATCGTTTTTACGAGGCCTTCGGGTTATGATAGACAGATGGCCGAGTCGAATTCCGCATCGCCGCAGGGAGGGGGCGCGCCGCGCCGAATCGGGGGTCTCGTCCGCATCGTGGGGCCGGGGCTGGTGGCGGCCGCCACGGGCGTGGGCGCGGGCGACCTCGTGGCAGCGGCAAAGGCGGGGGCGACATACGGATTGCCTTTGCTCTGGGTGGCCCTTGTTGGAGCGGTGCTCAAGTTCGCACTCGCCGAGGGGGTGGCGCGGTGGCATCTCGCCACGGGGACCACCGTTCTCGAGGGGTGGGTCCGTTATTTCGGAAAAGGGGTTCATCTCTTCTTCCTCGTCTATCTCGTTTTCTGGACCGTCATCGTTTCGGCGGCGCTCATGTCGGCCTGCGGCCTGGCCGCGCACGCCCTCTTTCCTTTCCTCTCCGTCGGTGTCTGGGCGGTTATCCATGCCCTCTTCGCGCTCGTCTTCGTCTGGTCGAAGGGCTACTCGGTTTTCGAGAGGGCCATGAAGGCCGCCATCGCCGTGATGTTCGTTGCAATCATCGGGAGCGCCGCCATGCAGTCGCCGCCCGCCGGCGAGCTGCTGCGCGGGCTCTTCGTGCCGATCGTGCCGGCCGGCTCGACCGTGCTCGTTCTCGGCGCTATCGGCGGCGTGGGGGGATCGCTCACCCTCCTCTCGTACAACTACTGGATCAGGGAGAAGGGATGGGCGGGCGAAGCCTGGGCGCGGGGCGTGCGCTTCGACCTGGCCGCCGGCTATCTCCTCACCGGGCTCTTCGGCGTGGCCTTGGTCCTGCTCGGCGCCATGGTCCTTCTTCCCAAGGGGATCGCCATATCGGGAAGCCGGGGCGTCCTCGAAATGGCCGTGATCCTGGGCGAGCGTTTCGGCCGGGCGGGGGAGCTCTTTTTCCTCGTCGGTTTCTGGGGCGCCGTGGCCACGTCCATGCTCGGGGTCTGGCAGGGCGTTCCCTACATCTTCGGGAATTTCATCGGCCTCGTGCGCGGCGCCGGAAGGGAGGCGATGGAGAAGGCCGTCTCGCGCAGGGGGCGCCTCTACAGGGGCTATCTTCTTTTCATGACTTTTCCGCCCATGCTCCTCCTCATCATCGACAAGCCGGTCTGGATCGTCGTGGCCTATGCCGCCGTGGGCGCGCTCTTCATACCCTTTCTCGCCGTGACCCTTCTCGTCATGAACAACCGCCCGGATCGGATGGGCCGGCTCAAGAACGGCCTCCTTGCGAACGGCGCGCTCCTCCTCGCCCTCGTTCTCTTTGCGTACCTCGCCGTCAAGGAAATCACCGGAAGGGTTGGCGGCTGACCGATCCGAATGCCGTTGACCGGGTCACTCTATTCTGGTTTATAATGGTGTTGTATCACTGTTTTTATGGAGATGACGCCATGGATCCCGTGACAGACGCGACCTTTCTCGACCAGCTTCGCGAAGCCTTGTCCTACGAACCCCTCCAGTGGTGGCACATCTGGGTCATCCTGGGCATCGCGGCGTGCATACTCGAGATGCTCACGCCCGGTTTCGTGCTGCTCTGTCTCGGCATCGGCGCCTTCGCGGCCGCCATCACGGACGCCATAGGCCTGAACGATCTCAAGGTCCAGGTCTCCGTGCTCGCCGCGGCCACGCTGATCTCCTTCTTCCTGCTCCGTCCCGTGCTGAAGCGCTGGCTTCTGTCGAAAGGGGACGATACCAACGTGGACGCTCTCGCCGGCCGCGAAGGATCGGTGACCAAGCAGATCGAGGCGGGCGGATTCGGCGATGTGCGCGTCGGTTCGGAGATCTGGCGCGCCGAAACAGCGGACGGATCGGCCCTGGAGAAGGGGTCGCGCGTCCGCGTCGCCCAGGTCGAGGGGAACCGCGTAATTGTCGAGAAAATCTCGTAATCGTCGAGAAGATTTGATCTTTCCATAAAAGAAGTTCGCAGAGGAGGAGTGCCATGGACCCCCTATTCATCATTGCAATCGCTGTTGTCGTTTTCGTGATCATCATGGGGCTTGCGGGTCTCAAGGTGGTCCGCCAGGCCGAGGTGATGATCATCGAGCGTCTCGGGAAGTACAACCGGACCCTGGCGTCGGGCATCAACATCATCTGGCCCATCGTGGACAAGGTGCGCGATATCCAGTGGAGCTTCGTGAAAACAACCCCTCAGGGGAAGTCGGTGACAATCAGGCGGACCGTGGGGCGCATCGACCTCCGTGAAACGGTCTACGATTTTCCAGAGCAGTCGGTGATCACCAAGGACAACGTGGTCATCATGATCAACGGCCTCCTCTACTACCAGGTGACCGACCCCATGCGCGCCGTCTACGAGGTGGCCAACCTGCCCAACGCCATCGAGAAGCTCGCCCAGACCACGCTCCGTAACATCGTGGGCGAGCTCGACCTCGACGAGACCCTCACCTCGCGCGACGAGATCAACGGCAAGATGCGCCTCGTTCTCGACGAAGCGACCGACAAGTGGGGCGTCAAGGTCAACCGCGTGGAGCTCCAGAACATCAATCCCCCGCCCGAGGTGCAGGAGGCGATGGAGAAGCAGATGAAGGCCGAGCGCGAGAGGCGCTCCATGATCCTCGAGGCCGAGGGGGTCAAGCAGTCGAAGATCCTCAGGGCCGAGGGGGAACGGGACGCCCGCATCGCCGAGGCCGAAGGGGAGCGCCGCTCCAAGATCCTGCGGGCCGAGGGGGATTCGGAGGCGATCTCTCTCGTGTCCAAGGCGCTGGAAGAGAAATCGGACCCGGCCGCCTACCTGATCGCCATGCGCTATCTCAACGCCTTCGAAACGCTCACGGGCGACCAGTCGCAGAAATCGGTCTTCATCCCCTACGAGGCGAGCGGCGTCCTGAGCTCGCTCGGCACGATCAAGGAACTCCTGACCAAGGCGTCGTAAGTGGCCGGCCCGGGCAGACATCACCGACTATGTAAAAGGGACCGCTGAACGGTGGGGAAGAAAAAGAGATCGTGCCGCCGCGAGATGCAGCGCCGCGAAAAAAAATGCGTCTGCTGCAGGAAGACCTATCCTTTCTGCTGGACCTGCCCCTGCGGTTTCATGATCTGCCAGAACTGCATGGAAGAGAACCTCTGGGGCATGTCGTGCAACAGCATGACCTGGACCTGCCCCGACTGCGGAGAGGTGAGGACGTTCTGAGCGGGGAGGCGGCCGGGGAGAAGGTCGTCTACATGTTGCGCTGATGATAAATCTTGCGAGAAGTGAGTCACCAGAGTGGGGCAAATGCGATCAACCGGTATGAAATATCCATGGCTGTTCCACGCGCATTTACAACGCGAAGCATAAAACTATAATACATCATTTCCGCTCTGGATCGCTATCCGGACCCGAGAGGCCCAATGACAAATAAAGTATGATGAATATGGATCGCCGCCGGCAGAAGCAAAAGAAGAAGCGCGAGGAGAAGCGCAAGTTACGCCGTGGGCGGATGGAGCAGCAACGCTGCCAGGAGAAGGCCGATTTCTTTGCCTCCATGGCGTCAGAGGCTTACGACGACGGGGATTATTCCAATGCACTGGACCATGTAATGCGAGCCTTCAAGGCGAACCCTTCGGATCGGAGCATTCTTGATCTCGCTCTTTGTTGCGCAGACGCTTCGAAAGAAAGGGGCCATCTGTTCAAGCTCCTTCGCCACGCCTGGAACCGCGGGATGACCATGCGGAGAGAGGACTGGCTTTTTCTCGGCGAGCTGGCCTTGGAGAAGGGGGAGCTTCATCTGGCCCTCGAAGTTTTCCGGGATTTGAGAGCGGGCGACGCTCCCATGGATGGACGTATCACGAAGGCGCAGATGAGGACGATCGAGGAAAGGCTTGGCAATGTGGAGCAGTTGATCCGGTTGAGAGAACGGGATGAAGCCTTGCGGCGCTGCAGATTTCGTCCACGGTCTTCTTCCGCTCCTGTGAAGAAAAGAGAGAAGGCGGGCGGGGTGGGGCAGTCAGGCGGCAGGGCCGAAGGAGTTGCCACGGAGCCGGTCCTGTCGCCCGAGGCGCCGGGGGAAGCCCCGGGCGGTGAGCCGGGGCAACCGGCGGGAGAAGTTTTACCGGAATTGCAGATCGATTTCAGAATGGAGGGAGAGGCAATTCTGACGGCGATCGCGGAGTCCCGGCAGATGGAGGCGGAAAGTCTGGAGTTGGCGCACAAGGCCTACAACCTCTCTTTTCGTACATCTTTCGATCAGCTCCTTTCCCTGCCGACGCTCAACAATGTCACTTCCCTGTGGTACCAGGAGGAAACAGCCTGTAAAGTGATGAAGACCTTCCGGGGGCAAGCGATTCTGGCCGACGAGGTCGGCCTCGGAAAGACGATCGAAGCAGGTCTGGTCTTGAAGGAATATCTGATGCGCGGCCTGGTCCGAACCGCGCTAATTCTCACCCCCAGTTCCCTTATCCAACAGTGGAAAGATGAGCTTCAAGAGAAGTTTGGCCTCTCCTTTGTGACCAGCCAGGATGCGCTCTTTCGCCAGCGCCCGGAGAAGTTCTGGAAATCCTCTTTTATTCTCGCCTCGATCCAGACGGCTAGAAGCAAACGCAACTTCGAGGCGGCAACAGCCCGGAGCTACGACATCGTCATTGTGGACGAAGCCCACCACCTGAAGAACAGGAGGACCCTCAACTGGAAGCTGGTCAATGCCGTTAAGAAAACTTATCTCCTTCTGCTGACCGCCACACCGGTTCAAAACAAACTCGAAGAACTCTACAACCTGATTACGCTGCTTCGCCCCGGGCACCTCAAGACGCGCAAGGCTTTCATTCAGGAGTTTGTATCGCGTGGCAATCCGACGGATCCGCGCAACCGCGAAAAGCTGCGCGGACTCCTGAAAGAGGTCATGATTCGAAACACCCGTTCCGTCACCCGCCTCAGTCTTCCTCCCCGTTTTGCGTACACGGTGCGTGTGTCTCCCTCACAGGAGGAAGAAAAGCTGTATCATGGGATCAGCGAATTGGTCGCCGGGCAGAGCGCAAAAGACTCCGGAAACCTTTCATTGCGGTCGTTGAGACGGTTGCTGGAAGCCGCAGGTTCATCTCACTTTGCCGCAAGGGGATTTCTGGAGCGGATAGCGCGGGATAAGGGTGATGATTGGGGGGGAAAGGCACGGGAGCTGCTGAGTCTGGAGGGGAAGATCTCTGTCGTGGCCAAGATGCAGAAGGTACTCGACCTGCTTCAGGCCTCGCCGGACAAGAAGATCGTTTTTGTCAATTACAGGGCGACCCTTGAATACATAGATCACGTGCTGAAGGGGCGCGGCATTCCCCATGCGGTGTTTCAAGGCAGCCTGAGTGCTGCGCGGAAACAGGCCGCCATCGATCAATTTCGTTTGGATTGCCCGATCCTGCTGACCACGGGAGTGGGCGGCGAAGGGCACAATCTTCAGTTCTGCCATACCATGATCAACTACGACCTTCCATGGAATCCCATGGAGATCGAACAGCGCATCGGCCGAATCCACCGCATAGGCCAGGAAAAGGAAGTGCAGGTCTATAACTTCTGCTCCGCTGGAAGTATTGAGGATCACATCCTGGAAGTTCTCGACCGAAAAATCAATATGTTCGAACTTGTCATAGGCGAGATCGACATGATCCTGGGGCGCGTGAGAGGGGAGGAAGAGTTCGGCGATCTGGTCTATGACATCTGGATTAAAAACCGGGACGAGCGCGGCCGGAGGAAGGCATTCAACACTCTAGCGGGCCGGCTGAAACGGGCACGAACCGGCTATGAAGCCAGCAAGAAGCTGGATGAGAATCTTTTTCAGGAGGACTTCGGCGTATAGTCCTTGGTGAAAAGAACGCGCGACGAGGAGGTTGTGCGGATGACTGAGTCAGAATGTTCCAAAATCCTCTCTTTCGCAGGCCGTGTGCTGAAACGGCATGGCGGCCTTGTGGAAGCGAGGAGCGATTCCCTCCTGGTTCTGCTCCCCGAGGCTTTGTCCCATTCCCTGGGACTGCCTGAAGAGGCCAGGCTGGGCCGGGATGGGGAGGCGTTGAGTTATGGCACCCCCCTTCTGGATCGGTTCGTCCGCCTTGCAACCGAAAACGTATCGGTCGCCTACGGCAAGGTGAAGGTGTCCTATATAAAAAAGGAGGGTTTCGATGTCCGTCTTTCAGAGGATCTTTCTTTCGTGAATGCCCGGGTTCGGCTGGTGAACAGGGCCGAAACCCGTACCACCTATATGAAGCTGGCCTGCCATTACGTGGCCCTGAGCGACGAGCGCAAAGAGGGGCTGGTACATGTCTGCGTCCATGAGGAAACAGGCGCCTTGATTCCGGATCTGGCGCGGTACCTGGGAGACTACGAGGTGGAGTATTTTCCGCCGGGAAATGCTCCACCCCACTTTCCCCAGTGTCCGGAGAACGCTGTACACGCGGGCTTGAAGGGCGCCCGGGTCGCCGTCGAAGCGGATCTGGCCGAATTTCTGAAAAGTATGTACAGGCACCTCCACCGCGATGTCAAGAATACCAGGGAGTACTATCAGGCCCTGGACAGAGAAATGAGGGAAAGTCTGAAAACTCAGAGGCCGACCCCGGAGCAGCGAAGGGAGAGAGAAGAAAAAATACGGGAATTGCCTCGCGAAGTCGCCCGGAAGACCGAAGACCTCCGGGAAAAATATCACGTCCAGGTGAAGTTGACAGCCTGCACGGCCTTGCGCCTTCTTGTTCCCGTGGCTCAGCTTTTTACGGAGTTGCAACACCGGGCGTTCAAGCGGCGGTTGCCGATCACCTACAATCCTGTCACGCGGAAACTGGATCCTCTGGTGTGCGAATCATGTGGGAGAACCACACGCAGGGTGTTTCCCTGTGTGGAAGGCTCCCATGTTCCGCTGAAGTGCGAATCCTGCACGACGAAGCCGTAACCTGCTTCTTCGAGCATGATCATCCCGGACGATCCCGTAACCAGGATGGGCGATCTCTGGTTGAAGTCGTCCCGGTAGATCGAGAGGATCGACTGCTTGACGGCATCGGTTCGTCGATGGTGTAATCGCACAGAAACTCCCGGAGTTTGTTTTTTCCCAGTGCGAGCGAGCAGGAACTCCTCGAACTGCATCGGACCCAGGTGCAGGTATTCGATGCGGGGACCTGGGCTCGAACAGGCTTGCTGCTTCGGGCTCGCGCTAGAAGTTGATCTCGACCGGCAAGTCGAATTGCTCCCGGGCAAACATCTGCACCAGGAAAGACTTGCCGACCTGTCGGGCTCCGCGCACAACCCAATTGGCTATTTTCAAGGGTTAAACTAACCATCAAATGGATATAATTTTGGGTAATGTGCGCCGAGATGGAGGCTTACAGGTGCTTCTTCTTGCGGCCGTCTTTGGTTTCGCCGGTTGATCTTGCCGCTGCCGGAAGTCATCATTGCCTGCCCGGACAGTGCCGGGCTCAAAGGGAGGAACCGAGTTGAATACAGAGAAGCCGCAATACCCCGGCCGATGCAAGCTGTGCCGAGAAGTCTTTGACAAAGGACAAATGACCCGCCACTTGAAGAAATGCGTTCAGAAGGGCGCTGAAAACGGCGGGCGAACCGCAAAGTTGTTCCATCTTGTGGTCGAGGGCCGTCACCTGCCCATGTACTGGCTTCATGTCGAGATTCCGGGCGCTGTGACGCTGGCGCATCTCGACCGGTTTCTCAGGGATATCTGGCTCGAATGCTGCGGGCACATGAGCTGCTTCACGATCGAGAGTCAGAGGTACTCCGTGCAGCCCATGAAGGACGCGATGTTCGGACCGCCTGAGAAGACCATGCACCGGAAGATCTACAGCGTGCTCAGCGAGGGGACGAAGTTCGAGCATGAGTACGATTACGGCTCGACGACAGAGCTGGCGCTTCACGTGCTCGGCATCCGCGAGGCCGGCGTGAAAAAGCAGGACATCACACTGCTGGCGCGAAACGAGCCGCCTGCCTGGGAGTGCATCGAGTGCGGCAAGCCCGCCACGCAGATACAGGGGGCCGGGTGGGGATTGGATTTGGAAGACCTGTTTTGCGGCGACTGCGTGGGAGATGATGAAGACGAGGGATTCCTGCCTGTCGTCAACTCCCCCCGTATCGGTGTCTGCGGGTATTGCGGATAGCGAAAAGCCTTTCGAACGCGTATCGAAGAGTTATCGATCACATCGTCTCCGATCCGTTCCGGGTCGGGATCCGTATGAAACCCGTCTGTGCAGAGACAAAAATTTTCATCTGGAGCGACAGGCTGGTCAAGGAGTGACTCCGCATTCGAGAACGCTAAAGAAGTAGAATACGACGATGGCGCCCTTTATCATGTTCGCCAAGTCCTTGCAGTACGGCGGGGAGAACCCGGTGCAGCACGCAGACCGGGATGGAAAGGAAACCCAATCCAGAACCGCCCGAGGAGAACTCGTCATGGCTAAAAAAACCGTCAAAACGCCGCAGCCCGCCAACCCCAATATCGAACAGGTGCTCGACGAATTTCTGGCCGATCAGCGGAAGCGGCTGAAACCGAGGACCCTGTCACGGTATGAAGACATCGTCGCGCTACTCCAACATTGCCTCGACGGCTACGGACATCAATATCTATCGAAGGCCGAACAAGTTCTTTACGACAAACGGTACAACGCAGAGGGGGAAGAGCACCGGGAGTTCTGCAAACTCTTCGGACCGGAGAAGATCCTCGACGGCCTTTCCGAGTTCCTCGGGTATTTCATGATCCGCAAGGTCATGGGGGGGCAGGAACTCATGCAGGCGGCCGGGACGGTGACGAAGAAACTCTCGAAGTGGCTCGCCGAGAAAGGCTACATATCGAGCAGCCAGGGGCAGATGGGGATAGAGGAAGGTGCCGACGCGGCCCGGGACCTTCCCGGAGCTGAACGCGCCGCCCGCATCTTGTACGAGGCTGCGCAGAATCTCTTTCATAATCCGAACGGTTTGAACGACGAAGACTATCTCGATTTCGACCACTACACGATCGCCAGGATCGAGCCCGGCAAGCTCTGGTTCGATCTCTTCAGGAAAGATAAGCGCCTGCTGGGCCCGGTGCACGTCCCGAAAAAGGCAGCGGAGTTGCTGAAGGAGGGCTGGGCCATCGGCTGCGCCCCGGCACGCATACGCACCAGGTGGTACATCGTAGAGGTGGGAAACGTCTATCCCATGTGACCGGCGGGGATGCACGGTCACGGCCATTCCACGATAAATCGTTGAATTGCCATGGCTATTCCGCGGTTTGTCGTTGAATAGCCTTGCGTTCTTCCGACTGTTTTCCCGGACAGCCGACGATGCATAAGGAATTCGCCGTGCACCGCTCTCAACGGTTGCGCTTTCTCGAAGCCCTGGCCTTCTTTCGCTTTCTCTTCTTCTTCTGTCGCTCCTTGCTTTTTTTAGGCTTTTGTAGTGGGAGGTCCGACCGGTAGCTCCTCGCCGGCTCTCCTTCCTTCTCCCTGAAGCAAGCCCACCACGACATGTACCTGTGGACGTCATCTATCGATCTTTCTCGTACCTTACTCCTGACCCGCTCCAGGCACTGCTCCGGTCCGTATTTCAAGGCCTCTTCGAACTCATGGAACTGGATGTAGAACGGTCGGATCAGCCCTCGCTCGTAGGCATCTTCGATCACGTCCATATGTTCTTCGGGATAGAGGTCACAAACACAGCTCGCCGCCTTGTTCCAGAAGTCGGAACCGATGTCGGCTTCCGAACCTGTAAAGAGCCCTCCCAGAAAACCGATCACTTCCGAACGCGAAGCGAGGCCGTCGGCAACGGCCATCACCATGGCCTTCATGGCCGATCCCCTGCAAAATGCATCGACGTCCCTGTTCAAAACCAGAGACCTTGTAAGCTCCAGGGAGCCGTCGCAGGTTCGAAACAAGAGGTAGGGCAGGGTTTCGGTGATGAGATCCCCGAAGAGTTCGTCCGCCAGCTCTCCGGGCAGGCTGAACAGATCGACGATCCGTTTGTGCGCCCCGTGCTCCTTGAAATGCCCCAGCAGGATCAGGGAGTAGATATGGGCGATATAGCTTTCCTTTTCAGCATACTCGGAAGGATTCGAAAGAACCTTGTCCAGGATCGATATCAAATGAGGAACGATCTCGTCTCCACGGGCCAGGGCGGCGTCGACGGCCTCCCGCTCGTAGGTTCCTTTGTTGAATTCGAGGGATTTCAGGATGTCTGATATTTCATCCGTGGTCATGGATAATTCGCCTCTCCAATTGTGCGTGGTTGAAAAGGGGGGGAGCGCTCTCTAAGAATTTCGTGGAGGCATCTTACCACATCACGCGAACCGCCGAAACCTCGCCGGCGTTGACGACCACCTCCTCTTTCAAGAAAATGATCAGCTGTCGGGACAGAAAGCACCGGGCAAGTCACTGGATCGTCTGCGAAACCAGCTCTCCGACACGGCACGTGGCCGGCTCCACGCTCTGCAAGAGCGGTACAAGACCCGAGGCCGCGAAGGGTATGTAGACCGTGGTCTCGATCCTGCCGTCCGCGTCCGCCGTGACCGTGGCGAGGAGCTTCGCACCGGCGATATCCACCGTCGCACCGCAGGGTACGGTCGTGCTTCCCGGGGCAAAGCCGTAGTATATCTCGACGAGGGTGTTCGGCGCGAAACCGAGGCCGAAGAGGGTGTTGCTCCGTCCGGCGAACCCGGGCTGGAACCCGGAAATCCGCGGCGTGACGAGAACCGGCGTAAGCCTGTAAGCTCGCTGGACGCCGTTGAGTTGACCCGTGCCGGCGATCTCGCCGAGCTCGTTGATGTCGCCGGCGCCGGTGAGATCCCAGCCCGTGCCTGCCGGGATCAGCGTGTTGAGGTCAATGACCGTGCCGTTCTCCCAGATCACGGCCCTCTTCGTGCCGCCTGCGTCCTCGGCATTGCCCACCACCGCGCTAAAGTCGTTGATCCCCTTGGCTCGTCCGGCCGGGCCGCCGAGGGTTCCGAGGTCGGTCATCACGCCGTTCTCCCAGAGGAAGGGCCGGTAGCTGCCGGCAAGATCCGCGCTGGCGCCCACGATGCGGTCGAAGTTGTCGATGTCCATGGGGTCGCAGTAGGTGCCGCCGAGGTTGCCGATGTCGACCATCCCTCCCAACCAGGTCCACAGGAAACCGATGTGGTGATTCTGGGGATCGCGAGTGAATCCCACGGCGTGGTTCCAATCGTTCAGCGCCCTGCCCATCGACTCGTACCCGCCCAGGGTGTCGAGGTCGATCCACTGACCGCCGGCACCGATGATGAAGGCGTGGTAGCGGTAGACATAACCCCACACATCGTCCGAGGTGTAGGTGCCGATGCAGTTGCTGTCTGCGTTGATGTCGTGGACATGGGTGAAGTCGTGGTTGCCGATATCGATGTCGATGATCGGTCCGCCGTCCCAGAAGTAACCATGCATGCTCAGCGAGCTGAGCGTGTACTTGCCCACGCAGCGATCCAGGTCGTTCAGGCCGCCGCTCCAGGTGCTGCCCGAGACGGCCGGGAAGATCTCGTGCTGAACCGAGCCATCCCACAGGAAGCTGCGCCACTGGATCCCCCACC
>CAZWHE010000107.1:0-13914 GCA_964633825.1 uncultured Phycisphaerales bacterium
GAGGGGGAAATACGCAAGACATTTCCCGGGCCCCGAACGCAGGGGATTTGCGAGCAAGTCCTCGCAAAACCTGCGGATTATGCTCTCAAATCCCCTGCGTCCGTGACCCGGGCAAGGCTCTCGAGATATCCCCTTCTTTTGCTGTGATGGAAAAAAGGAGAAAACTACGAGTGAACGCCGATTGTGTCCCCCTGCCCTACAGGACGTGGCGGGTGATCCATTCGGAGGTTTCTTCGATGGAGCGGTTCGTCACATCGATCGTCCAGAGCGACTGAATCCGCCTGAACACCTTTTCGGCGTATTCCACATCTTCGACAATGTAGGACTTGGTGGAATAGCCGGGAACGACGCCGCGCGACATGCGCCCCACCCTCTCGGATCGGAGCGAAATCAGGCGATCGATCTCCATGCGGAAACCCACCTTCTTGACCGGCAGGTCGAAGACGTGCTCGGGAAGAGGAATGTCCTTGATGATCGGGATATTGGCAACCTTGAGCTTCCGGCAGGAAAGAAAGATGCTCGTCGGCGTCTTGCCCGTCCTCGAAACACCCAGGATGATCAGGTCGGCCTGATCGAGCGAGTCGAGCCCCTCACCGTCGTCGTGGGTAATGGTGTAGTGAATGGCTTCGGTCACTTTGTACATGTCGTCCGACTCGTGCCGGAAAACGCCGGGCTCCATCTTGGGAGAGTACCTCAAAATGCTCGAAAAAAGCTCGATGAGCGGACCCATGACATCGACGACGGTCAGCTCTTTCGTCTTTCCGGCCGCGGCCAGGGCATCCCTCAGCTTCGGATTGACGAGCGTGTAGACGATGAAACACTTCCTCTTCGGGGCCTTGCGGATCACCTCTTCCACCTGCTCGATCGTCCGCGTGAACGGAAAACGCGTGACCCTGTACCGCACCCCCGTGAACTGGACGAGAGCGGAAGTGATCACCGATTCGGCCGTGGCGCCCGTGGCATCGGATACAACGAAGATATTGAGCTTTCTTCTCATGGGGACAGTCTTTCCTTCGCGTAAAGCTGCGCCGCATATCCCTTCCGGATGCCGTGCCGGCCCTCGCGAATATCGCTCACGAACATGCCGCAGTTGCTGCCGATGGCGTTCTCCTCGGTCTCGCCGATGCTGAGAATCACCCGGAATCCCTCCTTCTCGAAGGACTCCCTGAGCCGGAACCCGGTCTCGGGCCTCTCCGGAACGATCGAGCTCTCCACACCGCCGGCCGCGGCCTTTGCCGTGGGATTGACGGGCGTCAGCTTGATCAGAAAATCTTCGGGCGAAAAGAAGGAGCGCACCGCAGAGGGATCAACGGGAACGCCCCGCGCCGCGGCGAAGTTGAGCGTCACCTTCTGGTCCCCGTCCCGGCGGAAGCGTTTCCCGAAAGACGCCATCCACTCGAAGGAGAGCCCGCGGACCGGGACGAGGCGCCTGCGGACCGCCGGGTCTGTCGAGTGGATCGAGAACTGGAGCTGGAAGCGGCCTCCCCCGTACCGGACGTTTTTCACGCGCCTGAGCTTCTCGAAAAAATCCTCCGTGCCCACGGGCGCCACGGACGAGACCGACGGCAGGAGACCGGGCGCGTCGATCGTTTCGGGCAGGCGCTCGAGAACGTCGATCACGGCTGGATTGAGGGCCGGCTCCCCCATCCGGGCGAACTGGATCTTGAACTTGGGTATGCGAATCTTCCTGTTCGGAAATCTCCTGTCGATCATGTAGAGAATCTGGGCCATGATCTCGCCCGTTCCGAGCTTTCCGCCGTACCATGTTCCGGCATCGCATATGGCACACCCCACGGGGCATCCGAGAAGGGTTGAAACGATGAGGACCCACTTCTCCTCGCGCGGGATGGGGGGCTGGACCGACTCGACGAATTCGACAAGGCGGCTGTCACCCCGTCCGAGGTCGGCCACAAAAACGGTCGCCAGCTCCTCCCGGCCGAACTCGGCAATCACGTCGAGCCGGGCGGCCGGCTTTTCGTCCGGTCCCGAAGATGTTGTTTCTTTCAATGTTCTTCCTTTTCAAACCAAGCACCGGGCAGCCAAGAATCAGAGATTTTGCCTGACAAAAGAAGCCCGCGCAAGAGGCAGTCCCGCGTCACGCCGCAAAAGGCGATTCGATTCGGGATTCGGCGCGGAAAGGCCATTGAATAAATTGGACGATTTTGATATATTATCGGTGCCGATGTTGGCTGCAAGGAATCGGAGCGTTTCGCCGCTTTCCACGCGCCTCAATGAACAAGCCACGGCAAAACACGGGAGCCAAAAAGATGAAACCCTTTTCCCCAAGAATCGCTGTCGTCATGATCGTTTCGGTTCTTGTTCTTTCCGCCCCTGCGGGAGTTTGGGGCCATAATCTCTCCGACAAGAGCCCCTATTCCGAACTGAAAATGCTCGTGTCCGATGATCTCGAAGCTTATCCCGGCGAAGCCTTCGCTTTTGTTGCGAATCTGACGAACGATGAGCTCATCGATCTGACCCGGGAGGCGGGCCGCAATGAAGACGGCCGCCTTTTCTTCGGCCTGTCCGGAATAGTCGTCGTGCAGCGACTGAAGAACGGCGCACTCCCCGTACCCGATATCATCGACGCCCTCGAGAAATGCGAAAGCGGATCAATGGAATCCTTTTTCGTGATCTGGGTGTTGGGCGCTTCACTCCCCACACTGTCGCCCGAAGACCAGGAAAGGATTTTCCGGGCCGTGCAAAAACGGATCGACGGGAAGGGCTCATCCCTCTTCGAAGTGCGGCTGTCGGCCGTGGTGACGGGCAACTTAGCATTGTCCAGGCTGGTTGGAGAAGGCCTGGCCGGGCCGGAAACCACCGGCGCTTACGGCCGCCTGCTTCAGGCGATCGCCGCTGACAGGAAAGAAGATTCACGGATCAGGCGCGCCGCTCTGAACGGGATCGCAGAGATGGGATGCAAAGAGGCGCTGCCTGTTCTTTTCGAAATCGCCTCTGACGGGAACACGCCCGGCGACGCGCCCCTCGCCCGGTCCGTCTGCCCCGCCCTGGCGCGTCTCGGCGCGAAAGACGCGATCCCCCTGATCGGGCGAATCATGGAAACCACGCGGGACGAGCTGGTTTTCGCCTCGGCGGCTCTCTCCCTGGGGATGCTCGGCGGAACGGAAGCGCTCGAGCTCCTCGTCCGGAATGAAAGCCGTTTTCCGGGCGATTACGCCGGGTGCGCCATCAGGAAGCTCGACTCCTTGATCATGTCCCTCCTCCGGACAGGGGAGACCGATCATCTTTCCTGCGCCGTCAAAGCGGCGCGGCATCTCTTCGGGAAGGAACGGGAATACAAACCCCTTCTCGAGAAGATTCTCTTTTCCGGCAGCGACGGGGATATCATCCGCCTCGTACTCGACCGGCTCTGCCAGACGGCAACCAGAGCCGAGGCCGCCGCCATCGTGGAAGCCCTTCCTTTCGACAGCGCCTACTCCGTGGAATGGAAACGGCTGGCCGGATACGCGTCTTCGACACGGGCTCGGCCGGCGCCGTCGGACGTTCCCGTGGACGAGGACCGCTCGCGGGGCAACATGAGCTCCCAGGAGTACGGCGATCCGGGATACCAGGACAACGGCTGGTGGTATGCGGGCCTCGACTGGCTGGGCCACACGGGCATCATGGCCGGCACCGACTCGTCCCACGACCTGAGGATCCTGGAAATGGCCAAGAACGGCGTGGATATCGGCGTCCAGCACAACCACTGGTCGGGCATGACGGGTTACGAATACTGGGGCGCTTACACCCCGAGCAACGTCGACCTGACCTTCCAGCAGAGGCGGAACATCGTGGACACGGCCGTCGAGCTCGTCGGCTACAGCATCGGGTACCCCGCCCTCCCCTGGCCCGACCTCCTGCGCTACCATTCCAACCCCGGCGCCACCATCGAGCCGAACGAAGTCAGTCAATTACGATGTGACGGCGTTGTCGAATACTGTTACGAATTCAACGGCGTTTGGGTCTGGGGGAAAAACGGCTCTCATTACGACGTGAGCAGGAAAGATTACGTGGTCGAGCACAACGATTTCTACGAGCCTTTCTGGCCGTACTATCCGAACGTCGAGACGGCGCCCGTCGTCCAGTGCGGACACGCAGGCGGCACGAGCACATACATGACCCGCCACGCCGTGACCGCGCCGCCGGCCTACGACGTTTCGGTCAACGTGAACGGCAATTCGGTCGACCTCTACATCACGGCGACCGACTCTTCGGGAATTCACTACATCAAGTACAAAAAAGAAGCCGGCGCCTGGGTCTCTTCACCCGTTCAACCGCAGCACCCCGCTTCCGATTCCTACACAGCCCATTTTACTTTCGTCATCGACCAGCCCGGATACGTTTATTACTACGCCCTGGACAACGGCGGCAACTCCCCCCAGTTCTCCGAATCGATCTGGATCGAACCCGAACAGGACCCCGTCCCCGACGTCAAGATCAACGGCGACGACGGCCCCCTGAGCCTCACGCCGAGCGACGCGGTCGACATCACGCTCTCCCTCGATCCGGGCAGCCACACGGGAGATCCAGCCGACTGGTGGATTTACGTGACCAGGAATTCGATCGACACCTACTGGTGGATTCACACGGGCAAGTGGAAAAAATCCTCCACGCCGATCAGGGCCGCCGCTGCTGATCTGAGAAACGTGTCCGGTCACAGCATTTATCAGGGGACCCTGCCCTATGGTTCATATATCTTCACCTTTGCCGTGGACGAGATGAACAACATCCTGGAGGGAACCTACATGGACGAAGCGGTTCTTACTATTCAGTAAGAACCGTGCGGTACTCACTATTCAGTGAGATACTGAGCCGCTCCCATGGCGGCGGAGAGACCATCTCCCACGGCAATGCCGGCCTGCCGGAAATGGCCGCGAACCAGATCGCCTCCAACGAAAATCCCCGGGAAATCCGTTTTGCCGGCATCGAAGCATTCCGGCGATCGGGCCGGCGATCGGGCCGGCGATCGGGCCGGCGATCGGGCGGGACTTCCTTCGGCGGTTTTGTCCGACGAAAGAAGCTGGTTCAAGAGCCTGTCCCGGGGAATACGGCCGCAGGCGATGAGAAGATACTTGGCCGTGAATCTTTCCCGGTTTTCCGGCCCGCCGTCGGGAGAACCGATCTCCACGCTGACATCGGTTCCGGCCGACGCGATGGAATGAATGGTTACGCCCCCCCGCTCCTCGATGGCGGAATGTTCGCGCACGCCCTTGGCCAGCAAGGGCAGACAGCGCCGGTCGCCGCGCCTCAGGATGGTCACCCACGCCCCTCGTCCGGCCAGGTTCAGGGCATAATCATAGGCCGCATCCCCCCCGCCCATGATGAGTACGGAAAGGTCCGTGACGTCATAAGGGAGATCGGCCACCTCGTAAAAAAGGTGCTTTCCCACGAGGCCGGGCGGCTCGGAGAAGAGGCCGGTCTTGGGTTTCGTTCCCGTGGCCATGACGAGAACGCGGCAGGTCAGGATCCGGCCCTTGTCTGTCGTGACCGTATAACCCCCCTCTCCGGGCCGGACCTCCACGACCTTTTCCCGAATCGCTTCGATCTTGGCGGCAACGAGGTGTTTTTTGAGAAGGCTGCAGAGATCCCGGCCCTGGATTCCTTTCGGAAATCCGGGATAGTTCTCGACGACGTTGGCGTTGCGCAGCAGCCCGCCCACGTTTCGTTCCTCGAAAAGAACGACGTCGGGCACGGAGCGTTTGAGCTGCACGGCGGCGGCCACGCCGCAGGGACCCGCCCCGACAACAACGGCGTCGACTCTGTCGCCTGGTTTCCGGCTTTCCATCCGAGTGGTCCCTTTCTTTGATTAAGAAAACCAGCTAAAGCGGTTCATCCAGAATCTGCCGGCTCATAAGGGGGACGGCAAATCCGTTGGCCAGCGTTTTCAATGCGGCGACATGAAGCTCATCGGCCGACGTGGCCGTGGCATCGACGACAATCGACGCGTCGAAATCTTCCATGAAAGCGTCGCGCGCCGTGCATTCGCAGCAGAGATGGGTCATGACGCCCGTGATGACCACGCCGCGCACACCCATTTCGCGGAGCCGGTCCGCAAGACCCGTTTCGTGAAAAGCGCTGTACTGGTGCTTGTGGATCACTATCTCTTCCGGCAGGGGCGAGAGCTCGGGAACGATCTCGAGTTGGGGATCGCCCGGCTCCATGATGTTTCCCCACCACCGGCCCATGGCCCCCTTCCTGTCGCCGGGACGGTCTTCGTGCCGGGTAAAAATCACGGGCCGCCTCGCTTCCCGAAACTTCTCGACAAGAGCTTTCACGCGCGGCAGCGCCTCGAGACCGTGGGGCAGAAAAGCGTCGCCCTTCCTGTCGATGAAGAAGCGCTGCATATCGATCACGAGGAGAGCGGTCCCGACGCGGAGGCGGGCCGGAGTGAAGGCGTGGCGCATAAAGGGAGCAAGCTCGTCCATCCATGCCGCGGCCTTCTCGTCCAAAGACGCCATTGCAGAACCCTCTCTTCTCCCGGTCTGCGGCCGTAGCGGTCAGCCGCCGGAGCGGTCCACCGCCGGAGCCGATCTGCGGCCGGAGCCGATCTGCGGCCGGAGCCGATCTGCGGCCGGAGCCGGTCTGCGGCCGGAGCCGGTCTGCGGCCGGAGCCGGTCTGCGGCCGGAGCCGGCAACCCACGGCCTGTCCCGTTTGGAGCCTATCCCATTTTCATTGCGGCATGGACCTCGTCCATGGTTTCGCGCGCTTTTTCGCGCGCACGCTTCTCGCCGTCCACAAGGATATCCATCACCTCGTCGGGATGTTCCTCGTAATAGCGCCGTTTCTCCTGAAGGGGCGCGAGAAACAAGCTGATCCTCTCGGCGCATTCCGCCTTGCAGGCGACACAGCCGCGCTCCCCGCCCTCGCACTCCGTCCGGATCACCTCCTCCTGTTCGCCGTTGAAACGGCGGTGGTACTGAAAAACGGCGCACCCGTCGGGGTGGCCGGGATCATCCTTGCGGATCCGCGTCGGATCGGTGAAGGCCGTTTTCACCCGCTTGAGCACGGCATCGGGCTCATCGGCCAGCTCGATCACGTTGCCGATCGACTTGCTCATCTTGGCCTGCATGTCGAGACCGGGCAGGCGGGCGAAGGATGTCAGCTTGGCCTGCGGCTCGGGGAAGACTTCGCCGTACTGCCTGTTGAAAACGCGCGCAATGTCGCGCGAAATCTCCACGTGGGGAACCTGGTCCTCTCCCACGGGCACGAAGTCGCCCTTGTAGAGAAGAATGTCGGCGGCCTGCAGGACGGGATACCCGAGAAAACCGTAGGCAATGTTCTTCAGCTTCAGGTCGCGCACCTGCTCCTTGAGGGTCGGGTTGCGCTCCAGCTCGGCCGTGGTGACGAGCATGGAAAAGATCAGGTGGAGCTCGGTGTGCTCCTTCACCTGGGACTGGCGGAAGATCGGACTCTTAGCGGGATCGAGGCCGGCGGCGAGCCAGTCCTTCACCATCTCCTGCGTGTTGAAGAGCATGTTCGACGAGTCGAGCTCCGTTGTCAGCACGTGGTAGTCGGCCACGAGGTGGTAGTTCTGAAAATCCTCCTGCAGAGCGACCCAGTTCTCGAGGGCGCCCACGTAGTGGCCCAGATGGAGCCTTCCCGTGGGGCGCATGCCGCTGAGGATTGTCTTTTTCTTCGATTTGGCGCCGGCCGAGTCGGTCATGGAGTTCTCCGGTCAAATGTCGGTTTACCGGCCCTTGCGCTGGTTCGCCCCGGACGCCACGCGGCATCGCGGAGCGGCGAAAAACCGGACCAGCAGAGAATATATGGAACAGGAAGGGGCGTCAATGGGCAGCCGACACGGAATAAGGACGAAGTCTTTTGACCGCACGGCGTATCGGTCTTAAGATGATCCTTTCTTTCGTTTGAACGATTTTCCTGCGGAGGTTTTCATGAAACCCGCCCTCTCTCTTCTTGCCGCTTTGCTCCTCGCGGTTTGCGCGGCCGGCTTTCATGCCGAACCGACAAGGCCCGGCCCGGCTGAGGATCCTTCCCTCCTTGTTTTCGAGAAGTGGCTCCGAGCCGGACCGGTTCCCGTGCCGAAACAGGCGTACAGCGTGAAGGAAAAAGATGAGCTCGCGAGCGCTTACCTCGACAGCGGGTATCTCGATCGATCCGCCTGGATCGAGGCGGGCATGGAGATGTCCTGGTTTCCGGGCGCGGCGATCGAGTGGGTCGAGGTCAAAGCCGACGAAGGACAAGTCTTGTTTCCCAACACGGGCGGAACAGCCGAGCCGGGCGGCACACGGGCCGTCGCTTTCCTCGCGGGTTATGTCACATCGACGAAGCGGCAGGAAGTGACGTTCACGGTGACGGGAAACCGTCCTTTCGCTCTCTTTATCGACGGCGAGGAGAAGACAAGGAGCACGGCACAGCCGGCGGAAGGGGAAGACCCGGCCGAAGAGAGGTTGTCGGCCGTCCTCATCCGCGGAAAACACCGCGTTCTCGTCAAGACCGTCTCCCTGCCGGGCAAGCCGCCCGAGCCCTGGACCATCCGTGTGAAGGCGAGACCGGACCGGGGCAGCGACACCCTCTCTCTTTCCACCAGCCCCGTCCGGACCTTTGCCGACATGAACGAAGCGCGCCGTCTCTCAAGGATCACGAGCTTTGCGCCCTCGCCGGACGGCGAGTGTCTGGCCGTTTCGTTGACGGAAAGAAAACCGGGCGTCCGCGGGGAGCTCAAGAGGCTCCTTTTTCTCGATATCGAATCGGGTAAAACGATGGACAGCCTCGACGCCCGGCAGGGCGCGTCCGACCTCAAATGGTCGCCCGACGGCCGGAGCCTGACTTTCAAGAGCCGCGGCGATCTTCTCTGTTATGAACCGGAGACACAGACGACGCGCACCCTGCTCAAGGGCGTGAAGGGTCTCGGCAAATATGTCTGGTTCCCGGACAGCCGGTTCGTCTGCTACGCCCGCTCCGATGAAAAAGAAAAGCTCTCCGACGATTACTACCGCCTCGAAGGGCTCTACAGCCGTCTCACCGATTATTCGGAAACGAAAACGCTCCACATCGTCTCCGTCGAAAGCGGCGTCAGTCACGCCCTGACGACGAAAGGGAATTTCGCCATCGAGGACTTCGCCCTGTCGCCCGACGGGAAAGCGATCGCCTGCGTCAAGCGCAAGCCGATCGTGGAGCGCCCCTTTTTCAAGACCGAGCTCCGGCTCATCTCCTTTCCCGAAGGGGAGGAGAGCCTCCTCGCCGAGACCGACTTCCCTTTTGAGAACATGCCGTCCGATCTCACCTGGTCGCCCGACGGAAAGCGCGTCGCTTTCACCGGACCGCCAGGCGAGATCAAGGATGGGGGCAAGGAGCACAACTTCTTCGACTCCGATCTCTGGATCGCTGATGTGACAACAGGGAGTCTGACCCGCCTCTCCGACCGGTTCGACGAGACGGTGAACGCGCCTCTCTTCTGGCATCCCGACGACGGCCGCATCTATTTCACGGCCCACCACCGCACGCGGAAACACCTCGCTCGGATCGACGTGGAGGTTGGCGGCGGCATCGAGCTTCTTCACGGCGAGCCCGCCGTGGTGGCGCGGACGGCGGCGGCGGCCGGTGGAAAGGCGATCGCCTTCACAGGTTCCTCCATCGATTCGCCCGCCGCCCTTTACGCCCTGGAGCTCGACGGCCTGAAAACGAGGCTCCTCCTCGATCCGAACCGCGAGCTCATGGAACGGATGCGGCTCGGCCGCTTCGAACGGTTCGACTTCACCAACAGCCGGGAGCAGCTGATCGACGGGTTCCTTTTCTATCCGCCCGATTTCGACAGGGACGAGACCTACCCCCTCATCGTCTATTACTACGGCGGCACCACTCCCGAGGTCGAGAACTTCTCGGTGACCTACTACCATTTCATTCCCGCGAACGGCTACATGCTCTACGTGGTCAACCCGGCCGGCGCATTCGGCTACGGCGAAGCCTTTTCCGACCTGCACGTTAACGACTGGGGCGAGCTCGCCGCCGCCGATATCATCGAGGGGGTGAAGGCGCTGCTCGCCGCAAAAGATTTCATCGACCCGCACCGGATCGGCGGATACGGCGGCAGCTACGGCGGATTCACGACACTGAGCCTGATCACCAAGACCGACCTCTTCAAGGCGTCGTGCTCGCTCTACGGGATTTCCAACATCGCCAGCTACTGGGGCGCCGGGATCTGGGGCTACACCTACGGCGACACGGCGCTGGCCAAGAGCTATCCCTGGAACAGGCCCGATATCTTCGTGAAGCGGTCGCCCCTCTTCAACGCCGACAAGATCGAATCAGCCCTTCTCCTCCTCCACGGCACGGACGACGTGAACGTGCCGAGCGCGGAATCGGAACAGATGTTCACGGCCCTCAAGGTCCTGGGCAAAGAGGTGGCCTATGTCCGATTTCCAGGGGAGGGCCACGGAATCGCCGGCGGCGGTTACGACATATACTGCGAACACCGCAGGATCATGCTCGAATGGTTCGACAAACACCTGAAAAGCGAGCCCGGCGCTTGGGCGGATCGGTGGTAGGCATTGGGTATGAAAAATATCGGGATCGACAAAAATAGCTGTATCAACGGCGCTTAGACCTATCGATTTACTACGACTAGTGGAAAATACTACCTTTTCTCAACATTCCCCTGTTATCATAAGTATCTTCTCGAGAGAGAAACCTATGTTGCGCACATTTTCTCGTCATTTATTCAGTGCCGTGTTCGCCGGGCTCATGGTCTGGACTGTTGCCGGCGGAATCGAAGGCTACTCCCTCTACCTGGCCGACAGATATTCCTGCCCCATTCCGTTCACCACAATTCTCAACGCCGTGATGTACGCCGTCTACGCCGTACTGCTGGGCGGTTTCTTCGCGCTGCTCGCCGGCGCTGTTGTTTTGTTCAGAAAAAAAAGCCGCTCCTCCGAATCCCCTCTCTTCGGAAGTTATCTTTCCCTTTTTCTTTACCTCTACGCTCTTCTCTTCATCTGGTGCGCCTATCATAAACAGGACCCCGGTTCGGAAACCTTCTCCCTGCTGGCCGGTCTGGGCGCTTCGGTCGGTCTGGCCGTCGCGGCCTTTCTGCTGTCCCGCCTCGTACGCCGTCTCGAAAACCGCGGGCCGGGATTCGCAACCACCGTCGGAGGGCTTTCGGTCCTGCTGCTGATCGCGATCACATATCTCGGCTTCCAGCCCGCTTCCGCTTCGGAGTTTCGTGCCGCGTCCCAGAAACCGGCGCCCTCCCGGCCGAACATGCTTCTCGTTCTCGTGGATACGCTTCGCGCCGACCATCTCGGCTGTTACGGTTACGAAAGGGATACGAGCCCGTCCATCGACGCCCTGGCAGCCGACGGTGTTCTTTTCAAGAACTGCATCTCCCAGTGCCCGTGGACGAAACCCGCTGTGGCCAGCATCCTGACCTCCACCGTTCCGCCCTTCCACGGAGTCGTCAAATACGAGTCGGTTCTCTCATCCGATTTTACGTCCCTGCCCGACGGCATGAGCGAATACGGATACAGGACAGCGCTGATCTCGGCATCGGTGCACATCTCCAGAACCTTCGGGTTCGGCGTGGGAGCCGACTGGCATGCGAGCGACTTCCCCAACCTCGTCCGCGAAACGAAAATGCGCAGCACGAATCTAGGATCCATGATCACGCTGGCCACGAGTCCCGTCGGGCGCTTCATCAGCAGGATCTATGACAGGTTTTCTTATTTCTTCCTGAAAATCGCCAACCGGCTGAGAAGCGACGTGAAGGGCGTTAAAAAGGAGGCCGTATACCTGAACGATTCTTTGCTCGACTTCATCGACGAATCCGGCGGCAGCCGGATATTCGCCTATCTTCATTACATGGAGCCCCACGGACCCTACAGCCCGGATCCTCCTTTCGACACTCTTTTCATGGACGGGATCGACTTCAAGGGCGAACCGATGATCACCCCCCCGCGTGTCCGCGACAGGGACATGCCCCTGCTCGTCTTCCCGGCTCCCGAAGAAGGCGCGCTCGAGGACATGACGGCGCGCTACGACGGTGAGATCGCTGATTTTTCCTCCCACTTCGAGAAACTGATCGCCGAGCTGAAAGAGCGCGGTCTTTACGACGACATGCTCATCTTCTTTGTTTCCGACCACGGCGAGGAGTTCTACGACCACCGCTCCTGGGGGCACGCCCACTCGGTCTACGACGAGCTCATCAACGTACCACTGATCGTCAAGTTTCCGGGCAACGCCTACTCGGGAACCGTTGTCGAGGAGCGGTGCGACACGATCGACATACTGCCCACGATCCTCGACTTCATGGGAGTTTCCCGGTGGGAGCAGGTGGAAGGGCGGAGCCTGCTCCCCCTTGTGAAAAAAGAAGCCCTGCCTCCCGGGGAAAGAGATTATTCCATCAGCTGCGCCGGCGACGAAGACCCTTTGATCCTGCGGTGCTATATCGAGGGAAAATACAAGGTAACCCACATCTTCAAGAACGAGGACAGGTGGTTCCTTTTCAACCTGGAAGCCGATCCAGAAGAAAAAAGATCTCTCACGGAAGAAAACCCCGAGCTCTTCGCCGAAATGCGCCGGAAACTGGAAGATTTCTACAAAAAGTACGATGTCCTCAAAAAGAAAGCCACTGAGGTCAACATCGATTTCGACATGGAAGAGAAGCTGAAAGCGCTGGGTTACATCAAATAACGGACGACTTCCGCTTCGGTGAACCAGCCGGATTTCTGGTTCACCGAACCAGCCGGATTCCGGCCTTCCCTTCATCGTCCACGGGAACAACGACCATATCGGTTCCGGAAAGAATGCGTTCGAGCGAGCCGAGGAGAAAACGCGTCCTCGTGATCTCTTCCGCCAGGTGGTATTCCGTGCAGAGAGCCCGGAACCGTTCGGCCCGCCCCTTCGCCCCGTTGATGACCGTGCTCTCGTAGATGCGGGCATCCTGCCTGATCTTGTTCGCTTCGGCCCGGGCTTTCGGAAGCTTGTCCTTCACATACCCGTCCGCTTCCTGCCTGGAGCGCTCCTTGTCCGCCTTGGCGCGGGACACGTCGTTGAAAGCCTCTATCACTTCCGACGGAGGCGTGATTTCCTGGAGGTTGGCCGAGAGAATGGTGACCCCGGAATCGAGGCGGTCGAGGACGGCCTGGGCGCCGTTCTTGATCTCCTCCTGGATCCGGACCTTGCCGATTGTGAAGACATCGTCCACCTGCATGGTGGCGATCACCTCGGTGAGCACGCTTTCGGCGCACTTCCGGATGAGAAAATCCGCTTCCCCCGGCCCAACCCGAAAGAGGTAGTCCACGGGATCGGCGATCACGTAGTGGATCATCATCCGGATGTCGATCACGTTCGTATCGCCCGTGAGCCATTCCGTTTCGTCCGATCCCGAAGAGACGGGATCGCGCCCCGGCACGAACCGGAAACCCACCGGCATCTTGCGCGTTTCCGAGGTGTTGACCTTCTCGACCGTTTCAACGGGCCATGGGAAAGTGAAATGGATGCCCGGGGTGAGCTTGCGGTTCATCCCGCCGAAACGGAGCACCACGCCCTGTTCGTCCTGCCGGATCGTCCAGATCCCGGTGAATAGAAAGTCCGCGGCCGCCGCAGCGGCAACGAGGACGAGAACGAGAAAAAGAGGCGCGGGTTTTTTCACCATGCTCATTTCACCTCTTTCAAAACATCGAGGAGAGGAGAATCGGCCGGAACCAGGACGGTCGCGTTTTCACCCAGGAATTTCTCGCAGGCCTCGAGCTTCCGCAGGAACTCGTAGAACTCGGGATCTTCTTCGTACGCGGCCGCGTAGATGCGCGTGGCCTCGGCGTCGGCCTTTCCGCGGATCTCCTCGGCCTCGCGCTTCGCCTTGTTGATGATCTCGGCGCGCTGCCGGTCGGCGTCGGCCTTCACGATCTCGGCCGCCTCCTCCCCTTCGGACCGGTACTGCCGCGCGATCCGCTCCCTCTCCG
>CAZWHE010000108.1:0-13866 GCA_964633825.1 uncultured Phycisphaerales bacterium
GATCGTCTCGCTGAGAACCGGCTCGTGGCCGTGAACAAGGATGTTGACCATCCCCTCGTCGATCACGCCGAGGTTGGCCTGCGAACGAACCGCCTCGGGCCCCCCGAAAAGCACGTCCGACACGTCGGTGGCCATCATCGACCCCACCCAGCCGTCGGCCAGGGCGACGCGCTGCGCGGCCCGGAGCAGGGCGACGGGATCGGATTCGACCCCGTGGTTGGTCCTGTGCATCAAGTCGACCACCTCCCTGTCGATGCCGCGCGGAACGATGCCGAGCTTCTTCCACTTCTCCTGCTGCTCTTCGGGAGCGCGGGCGAGGGGCACGACCGGCCCCTTCTGAACACCGAACTGCTCCTCCATGACGCGGCCCAGGCCGGCGGCCGTCTCTTCGTCGGAGCCGCCTTCGATCCCCCACTCGGCCGCCAGCGCTCTGAGCTTTTCCCTGTCCGCTATCGCGTAACCCGAAGCCGGGCCTTTTTCTCCCGCCATGCGCAGGACCTCGACCACCTCCCGGCCGTGATCGCTGTGTGCGGCCGCTCCGGCGGCCACGGCGCGGGCCAGGTTGCGGGCCACGATCAGGTCGGGGCCCGCTCCGCAGATCCCGACCTGCGGTCCTTCGCCGAAAGGGTCGATGCGGCAGGGTCCCATGTAACAGATGCTGCAGCAGAGACCCATCTCTCCGAACCCGCAGAGAGGCTCGAGGGCGTCCCGCCGGTCCCAGGCCGTTGCGGAGCAGAGCTCCCCGGCCCGCTGAAGCATTTCCCGTGCAGCCGGATCGGCTGATCGATTCAAAGGATCCACCGGTTTATTCTCCTTTCTCGCCCACGAGATCGAGGGCGATGCGTTCGATTTCCTGGTGAAAAGGACGATCCAGGGAGAAAGACCCCTCGCGCGCCTCCTCTTCGAGGCCGGGGTCGCGTGGGAGCATCCCGAGAAGGGGAAGCGGCAGGCCTTGCGGCCGAAGTCGGCTGCCCCGCGGCCGAAGATCTCCCATGTTCTCACGAACAAAGGCTTCGTCCTTCTGATCGGCGATCTTGTTGGCTACGGCGACGATCCTGCCGATACCGAGATCGAGGCCGAGCCGGGCCACGCGCTCCGCCGTCTGGAGGCTGGCCCATCCCGGCTCGACCACAACGATCATGCAGTCGACCCCTTCGGCCGTTCCCCGGCCCAGATGCTCCACGCCCGCTTCCATGTCCACGACGAGGTGCTCGTCCTTCTTGAGAAGAAGATGATTCAACACCTCTTTGAGGAGCACGTTCTCGGGACAGGCGCAGCCCCGCCTCCCCCGCTCGATCGAGCCCATGACGAGAAGGCGGACACCGTCCACTGTCCTGCTGAAACGCTCCGGAATATCATCCACGCGGGGATTCATGCGGAGAAAACCACCCCATCCCTGTCCGCCGCCCACCCTCTCCTCGATCAGGGACTTCATGCCGACAAGAGGCGTGATCTCCTCCCCCCGGTAGCCCAGGATCGAGGCCAGGTTGGCGTCGGGATCAGCGTCCACGGCAACGACGCGGCGGCCGGCTCTCTTCCAGCACCTGGCCAGGGAAGCGGACACCGTCGTCTTTCCCACACCCCCTTTTCCGGTGACGGCGACTTTCATGCCTCCTCCTCCCATCCGTCGAGGGCGCTTAAAGCCGGGGAAGAGGGATCGAGCTCGAGGAGCGGGCGGCCCATGGCTTCGAATGACGATACGGCGGGATCGACGGGAACGGTCCAGATCCGTGTGAAGGGGCTTTGCCTGCCGGTTCGCCCGCCGGCGACTTCGGCCAGCTTTCCGGCCAGTGGTTCGTCCGTCTCGAAGCCGTTGAGAACCAGATCGGTCCGGCTCGGGAGGCGGTTGTGAAGCTCTCTGTAGAGGCCGAGAGCGCGCTGGACCGTTTCAGCCCCCATGCGCGACCGGTTGGTCACACAGACGAGCCTGTCGGGGCGTCCCCCCGTTCGCCGGGAGAGGTGTTCCAACCCGGCCTCGCAGTCGAGAAGGACGTGGCGATAAGACCGCCCCAGCCGGTCGAGGTGGTCGCGAAGGAGGCTGTTCACCGCACAGTAGCATCCCGGACCCTCGGGGCGGCCCATGGTGAGCAGGTCGAATCCCTTTGCTTCCTCCACGGCTTCCTCGACCTGCTGCACGAGCCACTCCGTCCTGGAAACCGACGTGGGCCTGTCCGGATCGTCCTTGAACCTCTCCCGCAGATCACCCAGCGTTTCTCCCGCGGGAAGGCCGAGGGCGGAACCGAGACAGGAGGAGGGATCGGCATCAACGGCGAGCACGGGTGTCTCTCCCGCTTCGATGAGCTTTCTCACGAGAAGCGAAGAGAGGGTCGTCTTCCCCACGCCCCCCTTGCCGATCACGGCTATGATCATTTGAATCCCTCCCTGCCGCGCACCAGGGCCGACAGCTCGACGAGCCGGTCGAACACCCGATCCGCCGTCTCCGTGCTCTTGCTGCCCATGCCGCACGACGGGGTGAGCAGCGCCTGGTTGAAGAGAAGAGAGCGGTCCATTCCCTTGCCCGCGAGCAGTTCGATGCACGAGTCCAGTTTCCCGAGAAGGACCCGGGGAGTGAGATCTTTCACGGCCTCCGAGGTGGGAACGATGCCCCAGGCGAGTGTTCCTCCCCGCTCGAGAAAAGCCTTCAGCTCGGCCGGATAGAGCGAGAGACCCTGGAAAAACTCGTAGGCGTCGAAGCTGATGACGTCGATGCACGTCTCCAGGACGAGCGACCAGTCGGTGTTGCCGCAGCAGTGAACGCCGGCCAGGGCACCTTCCTCGTGAACAGCGGCGGCGGCCCCGTCGATGGCGCTGATCACGTCCTCGCGGGGAACATTGACAAAGGCGGACCCGAAGGAGCAGAGGTAGGGTTCGTCGAGAGTGACGAGCACGTTGTTCGAGAGCTCGCGCAGCCTGGCGGCGACCCATCTCGCTTTCAATCCCATTCCTTTCACGGCGACCTCGAAGAGCTCGGGATTGTAAGCCATGGCCCTGTCCTTCTCGTCGGTCACGGTCATGGCGAAGCTGAAGGGACCCGTCACCTGTCCCTTCAGCCAGGCCGGTTTTTGCTCCTCTCTCCGGCGCACATCATCCACAAAGAGGTGGAAACCGAGGGCGAAATCCCGGCTGATAGCGAAAGGTTCCACGTTCCCCTCGATCACGGCCTGGTAGAAGGTTTCCAGGTCCCGGTAAAAATCCCCATCCGTGCGGAAGCATAAATTCTGCGACTTCTCGTCGATCGATGCCCCGGGGAGCCCCTCGGAATACTGGATGTACATACTCTCCCGCCAGTCCCGGCAGGGCATCTGGGGCCAGACCGGCACTTCGGCGAGATCGCGGAAGATCCTGTCGAGAAGAGGCTGCGGATCGGGATGGGGAAAGCTGCCCACCATTGTCGGCAGAGCTCTGAATGCGGGATGCTCCATTCCAGTCCCTCCGGAAAGAAATCAGGCCCCCGCTTCATCGCGGCGGAGGCCGGTGTTCGGTGTCGCTACAGATTAAATCGAGGCGCGGCGTCATTCAAGCACGGAAACCTTGTTGTTATCCTCCCCGCCGGATTTCGTCCCATCTCCGCCATCTCTTAATAGCCTCCGATCGGGCTTTTTCACTGCCGTAGGGATCGTAATCGAAACGACGCCCCGTCAGCTCGATCAGAGCCACAAGAGCGCCCACACGAATCCTTTCCGAACGGTGTTCGAGAAGATCGATGAGATAGGGGATGGATTTCATGCTCCCGGCGGCCGCCGAGATTTCAACGGCTTTCAGAAGAAGAGCGGGACGGGCCGATTCCGATTGGAGCACGTCGAGGTATGTCATCGAATCTCCCGCCAGGAAAAGGGCGTGAAGAATCGCGGGACGGTCGTCGGGTCCGCTGTCGATGTAAGCATCCCTGAGGAGCTCTATCGTCTCCTCGCCTTTGAAGAATGCGAGCCCCATGGCGGCTCTGCCCGCTTCATCCCCTCCCGAAGAGAGCTTTTTTTCCAGCTCTTCTCGCGCCCGGGCGAGCAGTTCGGGCGCCGCTTCGGCCGCTTTGTCCCAGCAGGGCTTTCCCTTTTCGGTAATCGTGCCGGGTCCGGCTTTCAGAAGATCGACGAGCCGCTCCACATTCGGTGGACCGCGGCTCGATCTGTTTTGCATGGCTGTTTCAAAGACACGATCGAGAAGATCTTTTTTCGCTGCGGAAAGACCGCCCCCCCTTTCCAGGCTCTTTTCGAACCGGTCCGCTTTTTCCCCTTCCCCCTCGAGGCGGGCCAGCCTGGCTCTCAGCGCGGTTTCCATGTTGGAATAGGGCAGAACCGCCGCCATGCCGTCCAGGGCGTCTTTGAAAGCATCGAGATCTCCGCTCGCCATCCGGAGCAGCGCCTCGGCGATATAGAACTCGAAAAGATCCCGGCCCGAGACGGCCGCGCGATCCACGAGCTCGCGCGCTTCCTTGAATTGTCCCAGATGCATCAAGCCCTCGGCTCTCTTGAGCAGGCTGCGGGTATACTTCCGTGCCGAGCGCCGGTCCCGGGGATTGAGAAGAAAAGCCTTCTCGAAGAGACGCTCCGGGTCATCGACCGCCAACTCCGCCTCGGGATAGTAATGCTTGTAGAAAGACGCGTTTTCAGCCTGGAGACCCTTCAAGACATATCGGAAGGAGAGGCGGGCGGATTCGATTTCGTTTGCCAGGGATTCGCTTTTCTCCGTCCCGCTCCAGTCGATATGCTCATCGGGGGATTGCAGGGCCCGGTGCAGGAAACCAAACCCATCGGCCATCCTTTTGAAGGACTCGACACCCGGCGCGATCCGGACATATTCGACAGTTGTGTGATCGTCTTTCATGACCCGGTGAAGACGTGCGACGTCGTTCATTTTCTCACCATCGCAGATATAGGCCGCGATCAGATCGGCGGCTTCGGCGCATCCGGCATTCTCCAGGTCCCGGCTCAGCTCGTCGTGGGCAAACACATTTTCCAAGCGGCGCGGGCTGACGGCCCAGTCCGGCTCGGCGAACCCGAGGAGAAGAACGCAGTTTTCAAAGTTGTAGAATCCCGACCCGGGCATGACGCCGGCAAAAGTGCCGAGCAGGAGCTTCAGGTCTTCCAGGGGGACGGCGTTGAGCGGCACCCACTGACAGAGAACGCCCCCGGGCTTCATTTTCTCGAGGCAGAGCTCGTAAAACTCGGCCGTGTAGAAATGGACGGCGGCCGGCATATAAGGCATGAGCGGTTCCAGGGTGATGAGGTCGAAGCCCTCTCCAGATAGATTGAGAAAGTCGCGGCCGTCCACGCCGGTGTGGACGCGGACCCGGCCGTCGCCGCCCGCGGCGCCGCCGAGCCCCACCCCGCGGTTGACCGACCGGAATGCTTCGGCCACGCTCATCACCGCTTCCGATATCTCGACGATGTCGATTTCAACGACGTCGCGATGGAGAGAGAGGGAACCGGCCGTCGTTCCCGTTCCGTATCCGATCACGAGAGCCCGAGAGGGTTTCGGGCACAACACGGCCGGGAGGTGGCCCAGCATCCTCATGTAGCGGTACTCCGGCCCCGTGGAGGCGGCGCTGAAACCGTCGGTGTAAAGCCTCCTCTCTCTCCTCCGCATATCGATGACGACCGACGCCGTGCAGACATTGCCCTCGGCGTACGCTTCGAGATGGGTCACTCCCCGGCGGCCCGGTCTCTTGAAGACATGGGAATCGCGAATCAGATCGGTCGTTGCCAGCACTTCCCCGGCGAGCAGGTAGACGAGAAAGAGGGGACCGAAGCTGATGAACACCTTGGCGAACCAGAAAGCACGCGACAGGTTGAAGAGAACGACCCCGGCCGTGAACACGAGCAGGCCCGCCATGACGACGGCGGTTTTCAATCCCAGAAGGGGAACGATAAACCATGATCCCGCCAGCGCCCCGGCGCAGCATCCGAGACAGGAAAAGGCGTAAGCCAAACCCGATTCGCGGCAGGGGCCGCCCTTTTCTCTCACCAGAATTCCGATAACAAGGGGTGTGGTCATGCCGATCAGGAGCGAGGGAACGAAGAGGATCAATCCCGAAGCCGTAAAAGCGGAAAGGACGAAATCGATAAAACCGTACCTCGAAAGATCGCCCTTGACGACCCGGATGATGTCGTAGAGCTCGGGAATCCAGAAGAGGCAGGCGATCACGGAGATTCCGCCGGCCGCGAGGAGCGCGCCTCCCGCGGCAAACCCCGGTCTGCCGATCCTGTCGAATATTACAAGCAGCGCCGAGCCGCAGCCCAGGGCAAGGAGAAAGACGAACAGCATCGACGTGAACGAGTAGGTGAAGCCGTCGATAAAAAAGATCAGGACCCTCGTCCACAGGACCTCCAGGGAAAGGGAGGCGAACCCAATGGCAAAGAGCACGGCATAAAGGACGGGAAGATTATCGGTCGTCTTTTTCGGGCCCCTCTTTTTCGCCGCGATCTCACCGGCCATCGTCTCCCGGCCGCGCACAAAGAAGCTCAAAGCCCAGGCGCCGGCGGCAACCGCTCCATTGAGGACGGCGTTTACGCAGCTCGTCTGCTCGAGGCCGAGATGGCGGATCAGATAGAATCCTGCCGCCCCGACGCCGAAGGCGGCGCCCAGCGTCTGGACCCCGTAAACCATGCCGACCCCGCCGGCGGCTCTGGCCCGGTCGATGATGAAGATTCCGTTCATCAGGGGAAAGGTCGCCCCCATGAGAAAGGAAGGCGCGAGGAGGAGGAGAAAGCAGAGAAGGATGCGGATCAGATCGGGATTCATCCACGCGGCGGCAACGGGATAAACCTCGCCGGCCGCCCCGGCCATCATGGGAAAAAGGATTCCCAGGAGCCCGATCCCGGCCTCGACGAGGGCATATCGTTTCAAAAGCCCGGCCCGGTCCCGGCCCCATTTCGATGCCTTGAGGCTGCCCAGGAAAAAACCGAGAAGAAAAGCGGCGAGAACAAGGCCCACGGCGAGGTTGGTGTTGCCTAGGATGAAGATCATGAGGCGCGTCCAGACCACCTCGTAGGAAAGGCCGGCCGCTCCGGAAAGGAAAAAGAGAAGAAGGAGAAGCGCTCTCACTGTTCCTCCCCCTCCTGGGGGGATTCTTCATCGACTCTTCCGGCCGCCGATTCGAATGCGCTCTGAACGAGGGGCGCCCAGGGATCCTCTTCGGCAAACCTCTCGAGATGAGGACGCGCTCTCTCAGGGCCTTCGAGAACGAGAAGAGCCAACCCCCGTGTCAGCTCGGAAAGGGATTTCATGCCGCCCGCCTGCCGAACAGCGCGATCCATCTCCTCCCTCGCCTTCACGCGCGACCCGGTGAGAAAGAGCGCCAGTCCGTAATGGATCCGGACCACGGCCCGATCGGGATCGGCCGACAGGGTTTTTTCAAAAGCCAGAACAGCCTCGGTGTACATCTCCTGCAGAAGGAAGGAGAGACCCCAGCGATAACCGAACTCGACGTTCTCGGGAAGCCTGGAAAACCCGACGGCCATGAGGTTGGCGGCTACGGTGTGCTCCTCCTTTCGAAGCATCGATTTCCAGAGCCTGATCAGGTTTTGCTGAAAGAGCCTGCTCCCGGGCGCGAGGTTGAAGGCGCCCAGCCCCTTCTCGACCTGGACTTCGGCCAGCCTCCTCAGCTCCCGGTCCCTCTCGGCCGAAGGAGGCGCGGCGCTCACAATGCCCTCGCAGATCCAACAGGCGTGGCAGGCCAGATATTCGCGCAGCCCCTCGGAAAACGTGCGGACTTGGACCACGAGATCGCGCCGATCCCGGCCTTCGAGGCCCTCCATCTCAAGCACGGAGACGGCATCCTCCTTGAGGCCGGGCTCGGCGAGCTGGACGAAATGATTGAATCCCAGGACCTCGGGCTGTTCGATAATGCGCGCGGCCCGAAACTCCACGACCGCACGATCGCGGGTATTCACGGGGAGATCGGAGAAACGCGTCCGGAAAAGCCAGTCGTTGCCGATGTAAAGCGAGAGCAACTCCATGGCGTTGCCGAGGCCGTTCACTTTGATCGCTTCCTTACCCGGACCGGAATCGATGCGCTTTTGGATCTCGCGCGGATCGAAGCGGAAGGGAGAATGGGACCCCATCAAACCGATTACGGGATAGGGAGATTCGGCCGAAGCGAGAAATACGGCCACGTTGTCGAAAACCTCGCTGAATGTATACCCGATGATCCCGAAGTCTTCCCAGTGAAGAGAATAGAGCGGGATCCAGTGGCAGAAGACACCGCGTGGATTCAAGCGCTCGCCGACCCGTTCATAATGCTCCTTCGAGTAAAGGAAGCCCGACTCGGAACGCCCGGGATCGCCCACATTGCTGATGATCAGGTCGTAGGTGTGGGACGACGAGGCGAGAAAAATCCTGCTGTCCATGACAATGATCGGGTTGGGCGCGGTCTGTTTTCCGTTCCAGAAGTTGTTGAACAGGAGCGAAGCTTGCAGAACGCCCGGCACGGATTCCACACAGTCCACTTCCTTGGCGCCTCCCCTGAGAAGGCCCATGAGAGTGTTTCCCCTTCCGAGACCGAGGCAGAGAGCGCGGTCGGGCTCCCCCAGAAGAAGAGGGGGCAGCATGCCGAGCCGCTCTTCGAGATGAACGGCCCCGCCGGGCAATGTTGTGTTGTTGATCTTCAGAACCGGGCCGTCCCCCCTCTTGACGACGGCCACATTGGCCGTACGGTCCTCGGAGTAGTAGAGAAGCTTTTCGTCATTGGGTGTTTTTTTCCAGAATCGGAAGTCCCCCGGCAGGCCGAGGGCGAACAAAACAGAACCCGCGCCCAGAGCCGCCGCCCCGATCCAGGTCCTGAGGTCCGACGATCGCCTCGCTCCCAGAAGAAGAAGCAGGGCCGCCGCACCGTTGAGCCCGGCAACAACAAAAACAGAGCTCGCAAGAGCAAGCTTGGAACCGATGAGACCGAATGCCGCCATGGGCAGGCCGGCCGCGGCTCCGGCAAAGAACGCGAACTGCATATCGCCGGCAAAGCTCCCGAATCGAGAACGGGACCGCCCTCCCTCGCCGGCCGCAAGGGGAAAAGCCGTTCCCATGAGAAAGGCGGGAATGAAAAGGATGCACAGCGACGACAAGACTTCGATGAGGGCGAGCCGTCCGAAAGATTCCATCCCGCCGAAGCTGCGAAGCAGCTCGACGTAACCTTCCGTTCCGCCGGACCAATGAACGACGTTGAGCATGACAAGCACGGCCAGTCCGGCCGCGACCTGGAAGAGGGCCGCCGCGCAGCGCGAGGAGCGCACCTTTCCCGCCAACCGGGTCCCCATTCCTCCGCCCGCTGCCAGCCCGAGCAGGACGGCGAAAAGAATGCTCGAATAAGAATAGACGGAGTTCCGGAAGAACTGGGAAAGAATGCGTGTCCAGAGGACAGCCTGCCCGAGCAGGGCGGCGCCCGACAGGAAAAGAGCGGCAAAGGCCGCCACCGTCTGAACGACCTGAAAAGAGGGACGATGCCCTTCCGGAACAGGCCGGCCCGGGGCCGCGTCCTTGGGCGCTTTGTCCGGTTTGTTTTCCTTCTTATCCCGCGCCGCTGTCATCAACAGGAAAAGAACCACGGCAACAATGATGCTGACACACCCGGCGACACGCAGAGATGAGACAACGCCCAGGTGCTCCAGCATGAGGAAACCCGTGGTCAGGGCTCCTGCCGCGGCGCCCAGAATCCCGACGGCGAACAGCCCGCCGGCCTGGCGGCCGAAGTCGCCGGCGAGGACGCCGAAGTCGCCGGCCGGGAGGCCACTGTTCTTCTCATTCACCAAAAAGCGCCCCAGAACAGGCAGAACCCCTCCCATGAAAAAAGCGGGGAGAAAAACATAAGCCCCGGCATAGAGGAATTTCAGAGCCGAATCGGGCATTCCCCCCGAATAGTAAGACTCGGCGAGAAGGGGAAAGCCGAAAGAAGAGAGGATGCCGTATATGCCGACAACCGTTTCAAAAAGCACGAAGAGGAGGAGCCGGTTTTTCACACGGTCCCCGAGCCGTCCCAGGAAGAAACCGCCCACTGCGATGCCGGCCAGGTATGCCGAAGCCACGGCACAGGCCGAATCGCTCGTGCTTCCGAAAATCCCCGCGAACTGCCTGGCCCAGACGACTTCGTAAATCAGGTTCGCAAAGGAAGCGAAAAAGAAAAGTGGAAAGATCGCGGATTTCAGATTGATCATGGGCGCGATTCAAAGATAACGAGGCGACCCGTGCAGGCCCGACTCTATTTGCTGCGGTTATTGAAAATGTAGCCTATCTGTTTTCTGTTGATGATGACATAGGACAGACTGGAGATGAGTTTGAACTCCGGGCTGACTTTCAGATTGAGTCCGGCGATCTTCGGGTCGCGCATAACGAAGAAATTCTTGTGAACCTCGATTCCTTCATAGGCTTCGGGGCGGATCATACCCGATATTTCGAGACCGAGCGATCCCGTATGGTAGAGATCCACAAGCCGTGAAAAGGCGGCCTCGTCCACCATGCCTTTCATGTTCGCATCACCGGAAACATCGAGGAGCTCGTGGGCCAGGATGATTTCGTCCCTCCTGATCAGCGCCTCGTTGGACGAGATGATCTCTCCCTCCTGCACATCGATCATGGTCACGTTGTTAACGGGAATAAAATCCCGTTTCAGGCTGTCGAGGTAGTCGCTCAGCCGGATGCGCCCCGTCTCGATGAAACACTTCACCATGAACTGTTCCGTCAGGAGAATGTCTTTTATGAATTCCATCGATCCGTTCCAAGCAAGGCCGGACTTTTCCGAAAAAGTATCCCGGCGGCGTGCGGACTGCCAGTAAAAAGTCTTTTATCCGCATCGCCGGACGCCACCCTTCGTCAGGAGGGTCCGCGCTTCTCCCGCACCGTAAAAAGACCCCGTTACCAGGACGATCCCATCCGATCCGGCCAGGCGCCGGGCCAGGGCGAGCCCCTCTTCCATTGCCGGAACCGTCCGCCCTTGCCCGCCGGCCGCGTCGGCCAGGCTCCGTTCGTCGAGAGACCTCGGGCTTTTGTATCGAACGAACACGGCCTCTGTGCAGTGGGGAAGCAGGGCTTTAAGGCACTTCTTCACACTCTTGTCCTTTGCAAGACCGAAGAGTGCGACCACGCCCTTTCCGGCCGCCATGGATTTTGCCTCTTTTGCCGCCGCCTCGATCGATCTGGGGCTGTGCGCGCCGTCGAGAACAACGGTCGGCGAGCCCGGAAAAACCTCAAAACGGCCCGGCAGACGAAGGCGGGTCAGGATTTCGGGCCGTGCTTTCTCGCCGGCAGGTATGAGGCCTCGTTTCGCAAGGAGGTGGAAAGCGGCAAGGGCGCAGGCGGCGTTCCCGGCCTGAAGCGAGGCCGGCCGCGGGGGAACGAAGGGTTGCATTCGTTCCTCTTCGACGCGGACAAAACAGAGCTCTCCCTTTCTTTCCAGATCGAAGCCCGCTCCCGGCCCGAAAAAGGGCGCGCCGCAGGCGGCCGATCGCCCCTCGATCACTTCCCGGGCGGCCGTCCCTTCTTCGAGAGAAGTCACCACCGGCACGCCGCGCTTGATGATGCCGGCCTTTTCGCGGGCGATCATCTCCTCGGTCGTTCCGAGGCGGGGGACGTGCTCCAGCTCCACGTTGGTGATCACGGCCACGGCGGGTTCAACCACGTTCGTGGCGTCGAGCCTTCCGCCGAGCCCCACCTCGTAAACAGCGACGTCCGGTTTCGAACCCGCGAAAACGACCATGGCCGCCGCGGTGATGAACTCGAAAAAAGTCGGGCTCAGCCCGCTCTCCCGTTTCAGGAGGCGAAGGACCTTTCCCGCCGCTTCGAGCAGCGCTTCGTCGCTCACGGGAGCTCCGTCCAGAACGATGCGCTCGCGAAGATGTTCGAGATGTGGCGAAGTATAGACGCCCGTTCTCAGCCCCGCTTCCGCGAGAAGAGACGCCGTCATGAATGCCGTGGAGCCCTTCCCCTTGCTTCCGGTGATGTGAACGCAGGGGATCCGTTTTTGCGGATTTCCGAGCGCTTCGACAAGCCTCTTCATGGCTGCCAGGTCGCACCGGACGGCACCCGTATGGAAAGACTCCATCTTCTCGTAATCCGTGAAGGAAGACAGAATCTCAATCAGGTGGTCCACGCTTTTTGGCGGAGGATAAACCGCGGGAGCCTTTCCGTTTCTGGGTTTCTCCATGTCTGTTTAATACCTTCCTCTTCTCTTCATTGCAATTCGCTGTCCGATCTTTACCATCACGTTTTATGAAACGCCCCCTCATCGGTCTCAACTGCGACGTGGCCGTGCACGATGACAAAACCCTCCTGTTCCAGGTCCGCGCTCCATACGCCCGGGCGGTCTGGAAGGCCGGGGGCCGCCCCGTGCTTATCCCCCCGATTGCGCGGAACGAGCCCGAGCTCGGTCTCGAGGGCTTGCACGGGCTCCTCGCGATCGGCGGCGACGACATGGAGCCCGAGCGCTACGGAAAGATGATGCGCCGCCCGGAGGAAGTTCCCCTCCACCCGCTTCGCGAAGCCTTCGATTTCGCCCTGATCGAGGCGGCGGTCCGGAAGCCGCTCCCCCTTCTCTGTGTTTGCTGCGGCCTGCAGGAGCTGGCCGTGGCCTTCGGCGGTACGATTCATCAGTTCATTCCCGACGACGTGCCCCACGCCCTGGAACACCGGGTGGTGGATGACAAGATCTCGCGCCACGAAGTCAACATCGAGAAGGGCTCCTTTCTGGAGAAGGCCCTCGGAGCCCGGATCGACGTGAACAGCACCCACAAGCAGGCCGTCGCTTCGCCGGGCGACGGGCAGGCCGTGACGGCCCGCGCCCCCGACGGCGTAATCGAAGCGCTGGAATGCGTGGGGCCGTGCTTCACCGTCGGCGTGCAGTGGCATCCCGAGCTGATCCTCGATGAACCGGGCCAGCTCGACATATTCAAAGGCCTTGTCGAGGCCGCTGGGAATAGGGGGTTCAAAAAGGTTAAACCGGACACGACCTGATACGTTATACTCATTGATGACTCGACCGTGCTTCGCTTCCACAATGGAGGAACCTCCTTGGACCCGGCAAGACTCCAGAAAGCCGCTCACATGAGCTCAGGTTCCGACAGGGCCAGAATCGTAATCCTGATCATCATTACGGCCATTATCATCGCCGCGTTCTTCTATTTCAAACAGATGTCGGTCGACCAGCAGTCCGAAATCGACTTCACTCCCGAAGAGAGCGTTCATGCCCCCCCGGCGCGCAAGGAGGTCTATGCCCGAGTCGATCCTGCGCTGCTCACCGAGGTGAAAGACGGGACAACGGCCGAGAGGGTCGTCAAGGAGAAAGAACCTTTCCTTCACCTCATCAGGCAGGCGGCCAAGATCATCCCCGGAGACATGGAGATTCTGGGCGTCACCGCGGCCGATCCCAAAGCCATCCTCGCCGATCCGGCCTCGTTCCGGGGAAAGCCGATGGAGATCAAGGGAAACCTCCAGTGGTTCGACAGGGAGGAGTTCCAAGACTTTAAGCTCTTCAGGGGCAGTCTCCTCACTCCGGAAGGAACTCACGTTTACTATACGGTCCTCGACATTCCCGAGGAGTTCCGTATCGGCGAGGTGATGAAGCTCCAGGGGTTCTTTTTCAAGGTCTTTTCCTTCTCCCTCGCCGACGAGAACAAGACCCGTGTCAATGACGCCCTCTTCTTCGTGGGCCGGCGCCTCGTTTCGTCCTTCTACCGGATGGAGCCCGCCACGGCCGTCGACATGGATCTCATGGATACGATCTACGACTATACCCTGGAGGACTCGTCGAAACAGTTTCAGGAGAAACCCCTCTTCCACCTCCTCTCCTGCGTCCGGAACATCGATCAAGAAAAGTATGCTTCCATGACGTTCCCCGAGCACTTTGCCATGGACGTGATGAACGGATCGGCCATGTTCAGAGGCAAA
>CAZWHE010000109.1:0-13839 GCA_964633825.1 uncultured Phycisphaerales bacterium
CATACCGCCCGGGCATCTTTTTTCCCTTAAAAACGCGGGAGGGATCTGAATGCATGCCGATGGCCCCCACCCGGCGGTCGAACATCGCCCCGTGGCTGGCCGGACCGCCGCCAAACCCCCATCGTTTCATCGCACCTGTAAAGCCCCTTCCCTTGCTCGGTCCGATGACATCGACAAGATCGCCGACCTCGAACGTTTCGGCGGTGAGTGTATCTCCTTTTTTGAATTCCTCGGGTTTATCAACGCGAAACTCCGCCAAAACCTTGACGGGAGCAACCTCGGCTTTCTTGAAATGGCCTTTTAAAGGTTTGCTGACGCGCTGCGGTTTTTGTTCCATAAAACCGATCTGTACGGCACAATACCCGTCCGTCTTTTTGCTCTTCACCTGAACGACTCTACAGGGACCGGCTTCTATTACGGTAACGGGCACCTGTTTCCCCTCGGAATCGAAGAGCTGGGTCATTCCTTCTTTTCGACCCAGAATAAATTTAGAACACACGATATATCCCTTTCCAGACCTGGTGAATCCTATGCCTTAACCCTAATGTCCACTCCTGCGGGCAGGTTGAGTCTGCTGATTGAGTCCACTGTTTTTGCAGTGGGCTCAACGATATAAATCAAACGCTTATGTGTCCGGATTTCGAACTGTTCCCGCGACTTCTTGTCGATGTGAGGTGAACGGTTGACCGTATACCTCTCGATGCGCGTTGGCAGAGGAATCGGACCGGCCACTCGGGCTCCGGTGCGTTTGGCTGTTTCCACAATGTCGGCAGACGACTGGTCGAGCGTTTCGTGGTCGTAAGCCTCAAGCCTGATGATAATTTTTTGGTTCATCGCACATTAACTCCGAATCTGCAGAGTTCCCTTCGATTCTCTCCGGGTTCTCCGGCACCGGCAGGGGATATCCGCCACTATCGGATTCCGGCTTCATAATCCCTTTAAGAAGGCATTTCTGAAACCGATGAAGGTCTTGCAATATCAACAATTTAACTGCGGGCGTAAAGACAGGCGATTCTACAGGATCGCCAAATAGTGTCAACCTCTTTTTTTTTCGATAAAAAGAGAATTCGAAGATCACAAAGCAACATAATTCATTTTAAAACAATATGTTAGTTTCAACATAGGGAATGGTATTTTTTAAACACTGCACACAAGCTCGGAATTTTCAAAAATAAGGAGCGGAATGATTCATTTGAAGGGGAAAAGACCATCACGAGACACCCCTGCCGACCTGAATACGGGAAGGGTATCAGTACGCCGGAATTTGTGTGATGCCGGAACCTTAATAAGTCGGATTGATCTCATCTAAAACGACGGAGCCGGTTGGTATTTGTACGGCTCGAGAGAAAAGCTTGCTCGTCCCTGAGACAGCGACCTGATTGTCGTCGAATAGCCGAAAACATTGGCAAGAGGAACGAGCCCCCTGATGATGGCCGGATCTTCATTTGTTTCAATTTCTCGGATCTTTGCCCGCCTCGCGTTCAGATCGGATTGGATCCCGCTCATATATTCCATGGGAGAATTGATCTCAAAAGACATGATGGGCTCGAGTATGACGGTTTCTCCCTTTTCCATTGCATCTTTGAACGCCATCTCGGCAGCCACGCCGAAGGCGATTTCACCCGATCTGACGGGATCGAATTTGCCGCCCAGAACAGTCACTTTAACGCTCGTCACGGTGAAGCCGAGCGAGAGGCCCGAAAGGGCCGTACTTCGTATCGAATGTTCGATGGTTGGCCAATACATCTTCGGAATATCCGCAGAATCGAGATTGCACTCATACCGGATGCCGCGCTCATTGGCCAGAGGTTCGACGCGTAGAACGATTTGGCCGAATAATTCCTTGTCGCCAACTGTTTTATGAAAAGTACCGCTCCCTTCAGCAGCCCCGGCAATGGTTTGCTTATATGCCACCCGGGGCTTGCCGACTCGCACGTTCAATTTGAAATCCCTGAGCAGTTTTCCCTTGATAATCTCCAAGTGAAGCTCACCCATTCCTGAGATGATCATCTGGCCCGTTTCTTCATCAATGTACCAGGAAAAAGTCGGGTCGTCTTTAGCCAGAATGTCGAATGCATTCAGCAGATCGTCTTTATCCTTCAGGCTCTGGGGCTCGATCGACATGGAAATAACGGTCTCGGCGAAACTCATTCCTTCGAGAAGAATGGGTCTGTTTCTGGGACAGACGGTGTCCCCTGTGCTCGTGATCTTGAGCCCGATCACGGCGACGATCTCACCCGGTCCCGCCTCCTCTATGGCGTTCCTCTCATCGGCATGCATGAGGAACATGCGCGTGATTCTTTCCGATTTGTTTTTCCTGGGATTGAAGACGGCATTCCCCTTCTTGAGGACGCCGGAGTAAACCCGCAGGAACGCGAATTCTCCGTGTGTTTCGTGAACCGTCTTGAACACCTGGGCGCAGAGAGGCTCATCATGCAGAGGTTTGCGAATGACCTCTTTCCCCCGCCCGGGTTCGATCCCACAAACCGACCCGCGATCAACAGGTGAAGGGAGGAAATCGACAACAGCGTTCAGAATGGGCTGGACCCCCTTGTTTTTGAAAGCCGCGCCACACAGCACCGGCACGATCCCGGAGCTCATCGTCGCCTGCCGAAGGGCCGCTCTGATCTCGTTTTCCTTCAAGAGAACGTCGTCAATGTACTTTTCCATAATCACATCCGAACGTTCGGCGAGCTGTTCCAGCATTTGCTGCCGACGGGATTCGGCTTCACCGATCAGGGGTTCGGGGATCTCTTCAATAACGGGTTCGGCTCCCAAATCGTCATCCCTGTAAAACACGGCTTTCATCTCTATGAGATCGACGATTCCTATAAAATCTTTTTCAGAGCCGATCGGAATCTGGACGGGCACGGCAGGCGCCCCGAGACGTTTTTTGATATCATCCACGACGCGGAAGAAATGGGCTCCCACTCTGTCCAATTTGTTGACGAATATAACTCGGGGAATTTCATAATTGTTCGCTTGCCGCCACACCGTCTCCGATTGGGCCTGCACACCGGCGACACCGTCGATGATTCCGATTGCGCCGTCCAGAACTCGGAGCGATCTTTCCACCTCAACCGTGAAATCGACATGCCCCGGAGTATCGATAATGTTGATTCTATGGTCGTTCCAGTAGCAGGTTGTTGCCGCTGATGTGATCGTGATGCCTCTTTTTTGCTCCTCTTCGAGGTAATCCATCCGGGCCGTTCCCTCGTGAACCTCCCCCATTCGGTGCTCTACACCGGTATAGTACAGGATTCTCTCGGTCAGGGTTGTTTTCCCGGCATCGATATGGGCGATGATCCCAATATTTCGAATCTTGGCTAGATCGATCATTGTTTGATCTTCCTGCACCGCTCCGCCCGGCGCACCATCAGAATGACCGGGATCAAAAAAAACCCGACCAATCTGACATGGTTCGGGTTTTTATAACTTTCAGGAAGAAAATCCCCGCAAGGGGATCACTTCCAGGCAAAATGAGCGAAAGCCTTGTTGGCTTCGGCCATCTTGTGAGTGTTTTCGCGAACCGTTATCGCGGCACCCTGCTTGTTATACGCATCACTGAGCTCGTCCGCCAGGCGCTGAGCCATGGGCTTCCCTTTTCTTTTCCTGGCTGCTTGAAGAATCCAGCGGATGGCCAGAGACTGCTGTCTCTCTTTCTTGATCTCGAAAGGAACCTGAAGAGTCGCACCACCCACCCTTTTAGACCGAACCTCGATCATAGGTTTGACGTTGTTGACGGCTGTTAAAAATGATTCGAGCGGCTCCTGGTCGGTTATCCTGGCGCCCAGAACATCCATGGCGCCATAGAAAATCTTCTGGGCAACCGTCTTCTTGCCGCCCCACATCAGATTATTGATGAATTTGGAGACGAGCTTGCTGTTAAACCTGGGATCGGGATTCAGGTATTTTCCAGTCGATTCATATTTGCGAGGCATGATTATTTTGTCCTCAAATTGATTTTCAATTCTTATTTTTTCGGTCTTTTGGTTCCATAAAGGGATCGACCCTGCCTTCTGTCCTCGACACCGGCGGCATCGAGAGTTCCCCGAATCACGTGATACCTGACACCAGGGAGATCCCTCACACGTCCGCCCCGAATCAGAACGATTGAATGTTCCTGTAAGTTGTGCTTTTCACCGGGGATATATACAGTAACCTCTTTCCCGTTGGACAACTTGACTCGAGCAATTTTTCGAAGCGCCGAATTGGGCTTCTTGGGAGTCTGAATCTTCACCTGTGTACAGACTCCGCGTTTTTGGGGACAACCCTCGAGAACGGGGGTTTTCGACTTCTTGGAAAGGCTTTTTCGCCCTTTCCGGATCAGCTGATTGATGGTCGGCATCAAAAGCTCCCTATCTGAGAGAGAAAATAACAAGACAAAAGGCTAACTAGTATATTCTGCAATCTCAACCGATCAAGCGCAGAATAACAAAGGGGAACGAATTCTTTTGCTTTTTATCGGATCAAACAGCGCTGCTCGCACCTTCCTGGGCCCGGTCCGTCTTTTTTTCATCCGTTTCCGGCGCTTCGACCTCCTCGACTTCGGGCTGCCCGGGTTTGGTGACATAGGTCTGCTGATAGCCGAAAAAACCAGTTCCCGAAGGAACCATGTGTCCCAGAATCACGTTTTCCTTCAGGCCTGTCAGCTTATCCTTTTTACCTGAGATGGAGGCCTCGGTCAGGACCTTGGTCGTCTCCTGGAACGATGCGGCCGATATCATGGAATCGCTCTGGAGCGCGGCCTTGGTGATTCCGAGAAGAAGCGGTTCGGCTGTAGCCGGTTTTTTCTTCTGTTTGATCAGCTCCTTATTGATTTCCCGGATGACGGATTTATTGACCGGCTGGCCGGGAAGAAGCTCCGAGTCGCCCGGATCGTTCACCGTGATCTTTTTCATCATCTGCGAGATGATGATTTCGATATGCTTGTCATTGATGGTTACACCCTGAGATCTGTAAACACTCTGAACTTCCAGAAGCAGATAGGACTCCAGAGCCTCTTCCCCATTGATTCTCAGGATATCGTGGGGAATAAGCGGCCCTTCAATCAAAGGAGTCCCATGCTTGACATAGTCACCGCTCTGTACCCTGAGATGCCTTCCATGGGGAACGAGATGTTCCTGCACGTCCCCGATCTCGGGTTTGACGAGGATCCTGCGCTTACCCTTTTTCATTTCCTTGACCAGCTCAACCGTACCATCGATCTCGGCCATGATAGCCGGTTCTTTGGGCTTGCGCGCCTCGAAAATCTCGGTGACGCGCGGGAGGCCACCTGTAATGTCCTGGGTTCTGCCGACTTCGCGCGGCGTTTTTGCAAGAAGCGTTCCTGCTACAACCTCGCCTCCATCGTCGACTTCGATGTAAGCGCGCTCAGGAATCGGATAGTAAACCAAAGGAGTGCCGTCGGCACTGTCGATCACGATCTGAGGGTGAAGATCACCCTTGTGTTCGATGATCATCTTCCTGACGACATTCCCCCTGTCCTTTTCTTCCTTCATCGTCTTGCCCTCGATAATATCCTCGAATCGGATAATACCGTCTCTTTCGGCAAGAATCGGGAGGTTATGAGGATCCCATTTGGCGAGCAGCTGGTTTGCCTTGACCTTTTGACCCTCTTTAGCCGTGATAATCGCTCCGAGAGGAATGCTGTAGTGGTCGATTTCACGGCCCATATGGTCTACGAGAACGAGCTCACCCATTCGGTCGAGAACGATGGTCTCCTTGTCTTTGTTCTTAACGGCCTTCAAGCGCGAAAAACGGACCGCGCCGGAGCGTTTGGCACGAACCTCGGCGATTTCGAGAGAACGGCTCGCTGTTCCACCGATATGGAAGGTCCTCATGGTGAGCTGTGTTCCGGGCTCGCCGATTGATTGTGCCGCGATAATTCCTACCGCCAATCCATCTTCAGCAACCTCGCCGCGCGACAGGTCCATTCCGTAACATTTGGCACAGCAGCCCATGGCAGCCTCACAAGACAGCGGAGACCGCACGCGGACTTTTTCGTATCCCATCCTCTCGATTTTCTCGGCGATTTCGGGCGTAATCAGCTCGTTTTCACGAACTACGATTTCGTCGGTGACGACATCAACGATCGAATCCCTGGCCGTCCGTCCCATAATGGCGCGGGAAAGGGCGACTTCCACCTTATCCCTAATCATAACGGCACTCTTAGGAATCCCGTTGATCGTGCCGCAATCTCTCAGAGTGACAACCACACTCTGAGCCACATCAGCCAGTTTCCTGGTCAGGTAACCCGAATCGGCTGTCTTGAGCGCCGTATCGGCCAAGCCCTTGCGGGCTCCGTGAGTCGACGAGAAATATTCGAGAACTTTGAGGCCCTCCCTGAAATTGGCCTTGATGGGTGTTTCAATGATCTGGCCGTTCGGTTTGGCCATGAGGCCGCGCATTCCGGCCAGCTGGCGAACCTGCTCGATCGATCCCCTGGCCCCGGATTTCTGCATGATAAAGATCGGGTTCAGATAGGGACGCCCCGAGCGAGTATCGGTGGACATATTTTTCAGCATTTCGACACCGACCTCTTCACGGGCATGGGTCCAGATATCGATCACCTGATTGTACCGCTCACCATCGGTGATGATCCCCTTTTGGAACTGGGCCCGCACCTTCTCGACCTTTTTCTGGGCTTTTCCGATGATGCCGTCTTTCTCTTTGGGAACGAGAAGATCGGCGGCCGCAAAAGAAACGCCCGAGCTGGTGGCTACCCTGAAACCGATGTCCTTGAGCCTGTCAATGAAAGCGATCGTGTCATACCACCCCATATACTTGTAATATTCCATGATGAGACGGTTGATCTCTTTCTTGTTCATCTCGAGATTATAAAAGGGAAGGCTGGGATCGAGAATATCGTTGAATATCACACGGCCCACCGTGGAATCGACCGGCGTCTTTGTCGCCACATCCTTTCCATCTTTATGAACAACCGTTCTCCCTTCGTTGAGTCTGACGCGGATTCTTGCGTGAACACCCACCTTGCCCTCGTCATAAGCCCTGAACACCTCCGTGGGGCCTGTAAAGCTCATACCATTCCCCAATTCGCCGTCCTTTTCCGTTGTCAGGTAGTAACACCCGAGCACAATGTCCTGGGACGGCGTCACAGAAGGATTTCCATGAGAGGGAGAAAAGATATTGTTGCTCGATATCATCAGCGTCGAAGCCTCGATCTGGGCTTCGAAAGAGAGCGGCAGGTGAACGGCCATCTGGTCGCCGTCGAAGTCGGCGTTATAAGCCGCGCAAACGAGCGGATGGATCTTGATGGCGTTTCCTTCGATAAGAATGGGCTCGAAGGCCTGGATCCCCATTCTGTGCAGGGTCGGAGCCCGGTTGAGAAGAACGGGGTGTTTCTGGATCACCTCTTCGAGGATATCCCAGACCTCGTCGTCCTTTCTCTCGAGCATTTTCTTGGCGCTCTTGATCGTGTCGGCATGGCCCAGCACTTTGAGACGCTTGATGATGAAGGGCTGGAAAAGCTCGAGAGCGATCTTCTTCGGCAGGCCGCACTGGTGAAGCTTGAGCTCCGGTCCGACAACGATGACGGAACGGGCGGAGTAATCGACGCGCTTGCCCAGCAGGTTTTCCCTGAATCGCCCCTGCTTGCCCTTGATCATGTCGGTGAGCGATTTAAGCGGTCTGTTCGACGCGCCCAGAACCGGGCGCCGGCAGCGGCCGTTGTCAAAAAGGGCATCGACCGACTGCTGGAGCATTCTTTTTTCATTGCGGATGATGACGTCGGGTGCATTGAGGTCGAGCAGCTTTTTCAGACGGTTGTTCCGGTTGATCAGTCTTCTGTAAAGATCGTTCAGGTCCGAAGTGGCGAAGTTGCCGCTCTCGAGAAGAACGAGCGGTCTGAGATCGGGCGGAATAACCGGAATGACATCGAGGATCATCCACTCCGGTTTGTTGGGTGACTCAAGGAGCATCTCAACGGTCCGAAGTCGTTTGACGATGTCGCGTTTTCTCTGCTTGGAACGCGTGGTTTTCAGTTCCTCTCGAAGCTCCGAGGAGAGCCCTTTCAGATCAAGACTCTGAAGCATTTTCTTGACCGCTTCGGCGCCCATATCGGCTTCAAAGCCGTCACCATACTCCTGGCAGAGCTTGCGGTACTCGTCTTCCGTCAGAAGCTGGTCCTGCTTGAGCGGAGCTTCTCCGGTTTTGATGACAATGTATTCCTGAAAATAGATCACCTTGTCGAGCGAAGCGACTTTGATATCCAGGAGATTGCCGATCCGGGAAGGCATGGCTTTGAAGAACCAGATGTGGGCCACAGGAGCGGCCAGGTTGATGTGCCCCATTCTCTTGCGGCGAACCTTGGAATGGGTCACCTGAACACCGCATCGATCACAGACAATGTTCTTGTGTTTAATGCCCCTGTATTTACCGCAGAAACATTCCCAGTCCTTTGTCGGACCGAATATTTTTTCACAGAACAACCCGTCCTTTTCAGGACGATAAGTCCGGTAGTTGATTGTTTCGGGTTTTTTGACTTCGCCGAAGGACCATCCGCGGATATCCTCCGGTGAAGCCAATCGAATCGTGACAAAGGCAGATTCTTCAGCGCTTCTGTACGCCTTTTCCAGCAGCATAAGGCTTACTCCCATGGCATGAGCTGAATTCCGACCCGTTTCGTAAGAAGTTTTCGGTCCTTCCATAGGACGGTTGTCGGTCAACTCTTCCCTTTCTTGTGAAGCTCCATGTTCAGGGCCAGGCCCCTGATCTCATTGGTCAGAACATCGAACGAGACCGGTGTGCCGGGCTCGAGAACATTTGTCCCTTTAACCATGGATTCATATATTTTTGTCCGTCCCTCGACATCGTCGGATTTGACGGTCAGAAGCTCCTGAAGGATATTGGCCGCTCCATATGCCTCGAGAGCCCATACCTCCATTTCACCGAACCGCTGTCCTCCGAAACGGGCTTTGCCTCCCAACGGCTGCTGCGTGATCAGCGAGTAAGGTCCGGTGGCGCGAGCGTGGACTTTGTCGTCCACGAGGTGGTGCAGTTTCATCATATACATGTAACCGACAGTCACCTTCTGGTCGAAAGGGCGCCCCGTTCTTCCGTCGTGGAGTATCGTCTTGCCGTCGAGCGGAAGACCGGCTTCCTCGAGGCAGCCGCGGATCGCCTCTTCGTCCGCTCCGTCAAAGACCGGCGTCATCGCACGGAAATCGAGCTCCTTGGCCGCCCACCCGATATGGGTCTCGAGAATCTGACCCACGTTCATGCGGGAAGGCACGCCCAGCGGATTGAGTAGAATGTCGAGAGGGGTTCCATCTGCAAGAAAGGGCATGTCCTCTTCGGGAAGGATTTTGGAAATAACGCCCTTGTTCCCGTGGCGGCCGGCCATCTTGTCTCCCACGGAAAGCGTTCTTTTTGTGGCGATGAAGATCTTGACCAGTTCGAGAACACCCGTGGGAAGCTCGTCTCCGCGAGATAGTTTGTTAACGAGCTTGTTCTTCTCGTTCTCGCGCATCTCTATCCGATCCGCATGAAATTTGAATATCCTGTAAAGCTTTTCGCCCTTCCCTTTCCTGTAGTTTTCCATGCAGATTTTTCGAATGATCTCGATGTATCTTTTCAGTTCTTCCGTATCGGACTCGAGATCGGGCTTGAGTATCCGGCCGGTTTGATCGTCAACGATCTTTCCGCTATAGAGCTCCTTGACCGATGTGAAGAGTTTTTCCATTTCGCTCCGAATAAAGGCGACATACTCTTTCTCGGTCTTCCGAATGGCCATGAGGTTTTTCATGCTCTGTTCTTCGGAGGTGTCGATGTTTCGCGAAAATTTCTGGGCATTGATGATAATCCCTTCGGTTCCGGACGGAACCTTGAGAGAATCGTCCTTCACATCTTCTCCGGCTTTGCCGAAGATGGCGTGGAGCAGTTTCTCCTCGGGGCTCAATTCCGTTTTTGATTTGGGCGAGACCTTTCCAACCAGCAGGTCTCCGGGCTTGACTTTGGTCCCGATCTGGACGATCCCGTCTTCGTCAAGGTTTCTGAGCGCTTTTTCCGAAACGTTTGGAATATCACGAGTGAATTCCTCACGGCCCAGCTTTGTCTCGCGAATCTCGACCTCGAAGGAATTGATATGGATCGAGGTGTAGACGTCGTCTTTCACCAGACGCTCGGAAACAATGATGGCGTCCTCAAAGTTATATCCATCCCAGATGATAAACCCGACAAAGACGTTTCTGCCGAGGGCCAGTTCCCCCTGGTGTGTCGCCGCACCGTCGGCGATGACATCCCCCTCATTGACTGTGTCACCCAGGCGGACGATCGGTTTCTGGTTGAGGCAGGTTTTCTCGTTGAGTCCCTGGAACTTCTTCAGCCTGTAAGCCTCCTCGTCCACAACGATCTCGTGAGCGTCCACCCGAGTCACGATTCCCGAGTTCTGCGCCACAACAACCATTCCCGAGTTTCTGGCCACCTCCCCTTCCATACCTGTAGCAACGATGGGAAGCTCCGTTTTGACAAGCGGGACGGACTGGCGCTGCATGTTGGAACCCATGAGCGCCCTGTTGGCATCGTCGTGCTCTAAAAAAGGAATGAGACTCGCAGATACTCCAACGAGCTGCTGAGGAGAAATATCGAAATATTCAATTTCCGTACGCGGAACCTCGGTTGTATCACCTCTCACCCGGGCCAGTACGATGTCACTGATGATATGTTTCTTGTCGTTGACGGAAGTGTCGGCCGGAGCAAGACAAGCTTCATATTCCTCATCCGCTCTGAGCAGCACGATCTCATCCATCAATCGGCCGTTCCTGACCTTGCGGTAAGGCGTCACAAGGAATCCGAACTCGTCAAGAGATGCATAGATGGAGAGAGACGATATCAGACCGATGTTGGTCCCCTCAGGGGTTTCGATGGGACAGATCCTGCCGTAGTGGCTGATGTGAACGTCGCGCACCTCGAAACCGGCTCTCTTGCGGTTGAGTCCTCCGGGACCCAAGGCGGAGAGGCGTCGTTCATGGGTTAATTGGGAAAGTGGGTTGGTCTGGTCCACGACCTGGGACAGTTCTCCCCGTCCGAAGAAATAATCAATGGCGGAAGAGATCGTCTTCGAGTTGATCAGAGCTCTTGGGGTCACCGACTGGATCTGTTCCAGATTCATTCGCTCCTGGGCGGTGCGCCGCAGCTTGAGGAAACCCTTGCGAAACTCATCCGCCGCCAGTTCGCTGATTGTCCTGACCCTCCTGTTCCCGAGGTGGTCGATATCGTCTACCTCCCCGGAACCACGGCGGAGTTCTATGATATACTGAACCGAATTGATAATATCGTCGGGAGTAAGCGTCATCTTCCCTTCGGAGATTCCCTGTTTATATTTCCGGTTGATTCGAAAGCGCCCCACAGCTCCCAGTCGATAGCGTGTAGCGTCAAAGAATCTTTCTTCAAAAAGCTCCCTGGCCTTGTCGAGATGGGGAGGGTTCCCAGGGCGGAGTCTTTGGTAGATACGAAGGAGAGCATCTTCATGAGAGCTGGTGTCGTCCTCCATGATTGTGTTGAGGATCAAAGGATCATCCACCTTCTCGATGATTTTGACCTCTTTGACACCGCTTTCCAATAAAGTCGGGATCATCTCCGACGTTATCAATCCACCCGATGGAACGAGAACTTCGCCTGTCTTGGTTTCCACGATATCGGAAACGCTGTGCTTCCCGGACAGTATCTTCTCCCCGCTCTTCAATCCCCGGATCTTGACGTTTTTCGTGGGATAAAAGAAGGAGATGAGCTTCTCATCGGTGGAATAAGTCTCAGAGAGAGCACGAATGAAAAGTGTGGCCGGGAATTTACCGCTCTGGTCGATCTTGATCTGAAGAATATCCTTTTTCGACACGGAAAGCTCGATCCACGAACCCCGCTCGGGAATGATCCAGCAGGAGTGGAGCTTCTTTTCACTCGAATGAATCTCCAGTGAAAAGTCGACACCGGGAGAACGATGAAGCTGACTGACGATCACTCTCTCCGAGCCGTTGATGATAAACTCTCCCCCGCCGATCATGATCGGGATCTCACCCAGGAATACCCATTCTTCAACAGGTTCCGGTTTGTCAAGCTTGACAAGGATCTTGAAAGGCATCCCATAGGTCAGGCTGAGGATCTTGCACTCCTCGGGCGTATATCTGGGACGGCCGAGCTCATATCCCATAAACTCCAATGCCATGGTTTTGTCATAGGAGTGAATGGGAAAAGTTTCGCGAAGAATAGCCTCGAGCCCCTTGTTCATCCTTCTGTTAAAAGGAACATTGAGCTGCAGATATTCTTCGTAAGACTTGATCTGGATATCCGTGAGGCTGGGAACCGGAACTTTCGACAAAAAGGAACCGAAGTTTCTGATTTCCATAACGCATCCTTGTGAAAAAGCCTTTTCCTATATGTTCCTTACCAGCATCTCCCGCCGACGTTATCCGCCGTTGAAAGACTGATCCCTGACGCACGCCAACACGAAAAGAAGTGCAGATCCCTTCAGGATATCCCTCTTTCCGCTTCGTCGAAACCGGGAGCTGGACATGTTATTTGATATTGACGGTCGCCCCCGCTTCTTCGAGTTCTTTCTTGACCTGTTCGGCATCTTCCTTCGAGATACCTTCTTTGACGGCCTTGGGCGCTCCATCGACGAGCTCCTTCGCCTCTTTCAGGCCGAGGCTGGTGACGGAGCGGACAACCTTGATAACCTGGATCTTCTTGTCGCCGATCGATTCGAGAACCACATCGAAACTCGTTTTCTCCTCTTCGGCGGCGGCCGCTTCACCGCCCGCTCCGGCCATGGGCATAGCGCCCATCACCATCGGGGCGCTGGCCTGAACATCGAATGTCTCCTCGAAAGCTTTCTTTAAATCAACCAGTTCAAGGGCTGTCATCTCTTTTACAATGTCGATGACCTGGGTGACTTTCTCATCACTGCTCATTTTTTCCTCCGCGATTGTTTATTGAGATTTGCAGTTTGATTGACTATTTGAATGTTTGTTCCGAACCAATAAACCGATGCGCAGTCTCGCACCTTTCCAGAAGTTTTAATTTCAAATCAGGAACCACTCTCCTCCTTCTTCACCTTGACCGCATCGATCACATTGGCAATGGATGAGAGAAGAGAATTGATTCCGTTGCAGATATTCTGAAGCGGGGCCGCAACTCCGGCGGCGATACCGGCCAAAAGAACAGGCATATCCGGAATCCGGGTTAGTTTCAACACATCCTCATTCGTGATGCATTTGCTCTCCAGGATCCCGCCTTTGATCTTGAGCATCTTGTTCTTCTTGGCAAAACCGTGGACTTCCTTTGAGATCTGTACGACGCTCTCGCCTCCCCAAACAACCGCTGTGGGGCCGGTGAATATCTCATCGAAATCCGCCATCTCCATCTCCTGGAGAACGAGCCGGGCCAGAGCGGTTTTAACAACGCGCATCTGGATTTCCTTTTCGCGCAGAGATGATCTCAAATCATTGGCTTCTTCGACGGTCAAACCCTGAAAGTCAACGACTACGCAGTTGTCGGCCTCTTTCAGCAAAACGGCTTGTTCGTCCTTTATCAATGTGTTCAGCAAATTCGGCATTTTCTTATCCTCCATCCGGCTCAACGGATCGATCGGTCAGTGTCGGCGGGCGTCTCAGGTTTCGTCGACCTTGACGCCGGGACCCATCGTCGTACTCAACGTGATTCCCAGAATATACTGCCCGCGAGCCGCAAGGGGTTTCACAGACTTGATATGATCGATAAAGGTCTGAATGTTTTCGGCCAGAGCTTCTTCAGAGAAAGAACGCTTGCCGACCGGGGCGTGGATGTTGCCGCCGGAATCGGTCCGAAACTCGATCTTGCCGGCGC
>CAZWHE010000110.1:0-13753 GCA_964633825.1 uncultured Phycisphaerales bacterium
GCTGCGGAACTTGGGCTAGTTCAATACATAGCCGATCCCTGACCAAGATAACATGGTCTCTGAGCACCTGCTGTCTATAGTATGAATGGGGTATCCGGTAACAAGAAAAAAAGAATAAATCCCCTGACCTCATAACACATAAACAGATATAAATAACAATAAATTTCATTTATCAATAGTCATGTCTTTATCTAAAAGTATTTAGCTGGAAATTCCAGCCTCTGGGACTTCCGGCTCAGTTCGCAACGGCGTCACTATCGGACTGGAAGGTCCGGGTGGCGAAGTGGAGATTCCGGATTATGAGACCATGCGTCGAATTCGCAGTCGTCTGGGTGGATTCTAGAGAATGGGCTGGGAACCGCTCGTCCCAAGCTAATCCAAGAAGACGCAACGTTATAGAGAAATCGGAGCACATTTCGATTCCCAACCGCACACCAAACGGGAATCGAACTCACCAAAAACCCCACCGCCGTAATCCCCTGTCATTCCACATCTCCAAACCTGGGGACGAGGTGCACGAAGTCCCGAGGTTTCAGAGACAGAGACGCCCGAAACCCCGATTTCCGGGCAAAAAAGCCCTGATCCGGCCCCTACCTCGTCCCGAGGTTTCGCTCGTGCGGCGTCGCCCACGGTCGCAAAACCTTGGCCCACAGGCCATAAAAGCGAACGGCCCGCCAGGTCACACCGGCAGGCCGAATTTGGTCAGAGCGAGTTTGCTCTGGTATGGTTGGTGGAGGCGGCGGGAATCGAACCCGCGTCCCGGGAAGGCCTGAACCGCACGTCTACGCTCATAGCCGCTTGTTTGAGTTTTCGCTTTCCTCCGGCTCCAGGCGGCGGGATCCAAGAGTTCGGCTATTCCGGAGTTTTCTCACCAGGCTCCCCGGAAAAAGAGACTGGCCAGCCCGCTGATCGTCGCCTTCCGGAACCCACGGGCACTGATCCGGTCGACGGGCCGCTTAATTAGGCGGCCAGCGCATAACTTTCGTCTGCACTTAAGGTTTATTTTCAGGTTTTTTACGAGGCCACCTGAACCCTCGGAGCGCAATACGGATCGGACATCAACCCGGTCGAAACCGGATCGCCCCCGTATCGTTACTTATATTATACCATATCGGACCGGCCCGAATAGCGCTTGATCTCCCTTTTCGCGTCCTTGGCCTTCATGTCCTGGCGCTTGTCGTAGAGCCTCTTGCCCTTGGCGAGCGCGATCTCGATCTTGGCCCAACCCCGCTTGAAGTAGATCTTTACCGGAATCAGGGCCATGCCCTTCTCCTTGACTTGCTGGTCGATCTTGCGGATCTCGGCGATGTTGAGGAGGAGCTTGCGCTTCCGCTTGGGGTCGTGGTTCTCCCTGTTTCCGTGCGTATATTCCGGGATGTGGAGGTTGTGGATGAAGATCTCGCTCCCCGTAGTCTTGGCATAAGCCTCCTCGAGCGAGGCCTTCCCGTTTCTGAGGGACTTGACCTCCGTCCCGGTCAGGACGAGACCCGCCTCGAAGCTCTGGATGAGGTGGTACTCGAAACGAGCCTTGCGGTTCGTGGCGATGAGCTTGATTTTTTCTTCTTTGGCAGCCATTTCGATCCGTCACGACTGAGGAAACGCCGGTAGACGCTATAATTATTTGGTGAGAGTTTATCAACCGGGCCAAGGAAATGACAGACTCCTGGTTCGAACGATTTTTTTATTGGCTCACCCGTGCGGCACGGAGTATAGTGATGCGCCTTGAAAATCGAAAAGCCGAGGTGGCGGAATTGGCAGACGCGCTAGATTCAGGGTCTAGTCCCCTTTTAGGGGGTGGGGGTTCAAGTCCCCCCTTCGGCACCAGCAATGACCGGGGGATCTGCGGCCGCGAGCCACGGATCCCCTGTTTCTTGTCCGCTCGAAAAAGAGGCCGCCACAGGAGCGGCCCGATCCGAGGTCGATCATGAAAGAACTCATCAAAAACCTGCTGACCCAGCTTGGCGAGGACCCTTCCCGCGAAGGGCTTCTCATGACCCCGGAACGGGTTGAGACTTCGCTCCGCGCCCTCACTTCGGGGTACTCGAAAAACGTCGAAGAGGTCCTGAACGGCGCCATCTTCAAGGAGGATTGCGACGAGATGGTGCTCTGCAGGGACATCGACATCTTCAGCCTCTGCGAACACCACCTCCTCCCCTTCTACGGCAGGTGCCACGTGGCCTACATCCCCGACGGAAAAATCATCGGCGTCTCCAAGATCGTCCGCCTCGTCGAGGTCTTCGCCCGCCGCCTCCAGGTTCAGGAGCGCCTGACAGGCCAGATCGCCGACAGCCTTATGGAAGCCCTCCAGCCGCTCGGCGTCGGTGTCGTGGTGGAAGCCTTTCACCTCTGCATGGCCATGCGCGGCGTGGAAAAGCAGAACTGCACCCTCGTAACGAGCTCGATGCTGGGCTGTTTCAGGGAAGAAGCGGCCACGCGATCGGAGTTCATGAACCTCGCCCTCGTCCGGAAATAGAAGGCGCGGCGGTTGGTCACCGTGCGGCGACGGTCCCGTGCGGTGGCAGTGCGGCGGTCGGCGGCAGTGCGGCGGCCGAGGTCACTCCTTCGCCTCTTTCCCGATCCTGTCCATCCCCTCGCTGATGAAGATCTCCATCTCGATCGCCTCGGCCTCCATGCCGCGGCTGCGGTAGATCTCCTTCAGCCGGGAGGCGGCGATGAGGGAGTCGCGGGAGAGATTCACCGCGGTGTAGAAAGCGAGGAAAGCCTCCTCGTCCTCTCCCTTATCGGCGAGGAGGATTCCGCGCAGCTCGTAGGCCCAGGCAACGGCCGGATTCCGCGGCAGCTCGGCAATGGCCGAGCCGGCGAGCTCCATGGCTCGATCGTGTTTCCCGTCGAGATACAGCGCCTCGCACAAGGCGCGCAGGTCGGCCAGAAGCATGCCCAGGTTCCGGGCGAAGAGATCGGCACTGCCGGAGAGCCTGTAAGCGGCCGCGAAGAGAGGGAGGGCGCCCTCGAGATCGCCCCGCTTGACGAGAATGTATCCGAGGGCGTCGAGAGCCTGGCAGTCTTCGGGATCGTCGCCGAGGATCCCGCGGAGCATCGATTCGGCCCGGGCCCTCTCTCCGAGCTCGTAGTGGGAGATCGCCTCGTTGATGCCGGCCATGTTCAAGGCGGGATCGAGGGAGCGGGCTTTTCCGAACGTAGCGATCGCCTCCTTGTGGCGCCCCGCTTCCTGGAGGGCCGTGCCCAGGTTGAAGTGGAGCGTGGGAGACCCGGGATAGAGGGCGACCCCCTTCTCGAAAAGGGCGAGGTCGCTCTGCCAGTCGAGGCACCGCTCGCGCGTCCTGCCGCCGAGAAGGACGAGGCCGGCGAGACAGAGAGCCACGAGAGGCCACGCGAGGCGGCGCCATCGTGCGACAAGAAAGGAGGCGAACGAGGCGGCGAGAACGGCGAGCCCGGCGGATGCCGTGTAGAGGTGGCGCTCGAAAAAGGGAAAGTCCATCTCGCGGAAACCATATGCCATGGGAACCAGCGTGGACACGAAGAGAAGGGAGAAAAGAAAGAGACCCGACCCGATCAGCGGGGCCCTCTTCCCCTTCTTCCAGCTCCAGACGAGGAGCGCGGCCGCAGCAACAAGAACGAGCCCACCCGCTGCGGCGGACCAGGTCCAGGGTGAGGCGGCGAGCTCGACGGGGCGCGCGATGTTGAGATCATGGGGATAGACGAGAAGGCCGAGATATTGCGGAACGAGGGAGAGAAAAGTCGCCATGCGCTCGCTCGAGCTGCCTCGGCCGTAAAAAAGCCCCTCGCCTCCCCCATAGCCGCCGGCCGCGATGCGGAGCACGAAATAAACGAGAAGAACAGCAGCGAGAGTGGTCAGGCTCCAAGCCGTCGTCCGCCCCGATCCGGGACGCGACGTCGCCAGGAGCGCGACGACGATAAGGAGGACGAAAGCGCTCTCCTTGAAGAGGAGCGCCGCAAGAAGGAGAACGATTCCGAGACAGAGGCTGCTCCAGGCCGGCGCCTCTCCCTTCAGCTCTCCGTTCCGTCTGCCCAGGAAGGCGAGATAAAACCAGAGCGCGGCACAGATGAAGAGGAAGGCGAGGACATTCGCCCCGCCCGAGATCCAGGCCACCGATTCGGTCTGCACGGGATGGACGGAGAAGAGCAGGGCCGCGCCCGCAGCCGGGACGACGGATACGCCGCATCGGACGAGGACGAGAAGAAGGAGGATCGATGCCCCGGCGTGGGCGAGGAGATTGACGAGATGGAACCCGATGGGGTCGGGCCCGAAGAGGATGTATTCCGCCCTGAAGAGCAGAATCAGGAGGGGCCTGTAGAAATCGGAGCTCCCCCCTTCGCCCGCGAAGAAGCGGCTCCCCAATATGTCGGTAACCGATATGTTTTCACCCGTGACCAGGGAATTGACCTCGATGAGGAAGGGATCGTCATAGACGAAACCGCTTCGCAGGGTTCCGAGATAGCAGAACAGGGTGACCGCCCCGACCAGGACAACGGCGATGAGAAGCCTTCTCTCCTCTGCGGCTTTGTTCAAATCTTCGCTCCGGCTTTGCTCCGGCATTCGAAACTGCGGGACTTCAGAGCCCCCACCTGCTGCGCTTGGGCGGCCACTTGGCGTTCCGGATGATTTCGTCCCCGGCGTACTTTTCGAGATGCTGGTGGTAAGCGTGCGTGTCGCGCCCGCCCACCCTGTGGATCGCGTCCTCGAGAAGAATGATCATCCGGTACGTGCCGGCTTCCTCCATCTTCTTCTTCAGGAGAGGGAGCGACTCCTTGGAACGCATCCATCCCAGAGCCCAGCAGGCGCAGGCCGCCAGGGAAGGATCCTTGGCCGCGGCGAGGTCTTCGAGAACCGGCCGGGCTTTTCCCGGCGCGGCGCATCCCACGATTCCGAGAGCCACTGCGGCGTTCCGTTTTTTCAACGGGTCTTTCGATTTCACTTCCCGCTCCAGCCGGGCCGCGACATCTGAGTCGCCTGGACCGCTCGCCGCGAGGGCCCGGAGCAGGGCGGAGTAGACGCCCGAATCCCTTTCCCTCTTGAGCCACGACCGGATTCCATATATCGTCTCGGGAAGGGCGATCTCTTCGAGAGAGACGGCGGCGTGGAGGCGCAGCGTCCGGTCCTTGTGTTTCGCGAATCCGAGCAGAAAGGAGCAGCCCCTCTCGTTGCCGCGGAAACCGATCTCGCGGAGAAGATGAACAGCCACGGGCCGGGCGGCGGCCTCGCTGAAATATTTTTCGAGGCGGGGATAGACCCATTCGCCCTTCCAGCGGACGAGCTTTTCCAGAATGAAGCGCCGTTGCGACGGATCGACGCTGTTCAGCCGGGCGAGCTCCCGGACGAAGCGCTTCTGATCATCGTCCACGGCGCTGAAGACGCCCTCCTCTCCCAGGGGCTCGACCCTGCTCAGGACCTTCTTCATCATCCTCTTCAGCTCGGCCGGCGACCGGATGCTGTCCCTGCTCTCCAGGATATGTCCCCGGGGATGAATGAAGAGGTGGCCGGGGGCTTGAACGGCATCCCCCTTCAGAAAGACCGTCCGGGCCCGGGCCCAGACCGCCTGATGCCCGGAGCACGTCGCGTTGGGAAAGCGGGCGCACACATTCCTGAACAGGCCGTCGCCGCTGGTGACGACGATGTCGTCGTGTTCATCCAGGGAGGCGGCGAGACAGATGAAGAGCTTGGAGAGCGCGACCACCTCGGAATGGCAGTAAGTGTTCTCGTACAGCTTCCGGCAGGCGGCTTTCTCGTCGGCGTGAAACACGATGAACACGGGTCTCCCACTCTTTTTCGCGTCGAGGAAAGCCTCGTCGAAACCGTCCCGCCATTGGATCAGCGCTCCCTCGTCCTCCGGCGCCGGACAGAGAAGCAACAGGATGATCAACCAACACGACCTGGGAAACATGTTCATCCCCGCGGGGGCTCATTTATAATGAATGACCGGAACATTTATGGAAACCGTCAGATTATAGCGTCTCTCACCCGGTTGAGAAACACGCCTTTTCGAGAGGAGACCCTTCTTGGAACCGCAATCGAATCCAAAGAGCCGCTCTCTTTCCCGGCCGGCCGCAGCCGGACCGTTCGCTTTCAAAAACAGGATCATCTCTTTCTGGTGCGCCGTCGGCCTGACTTTCTCCTGCGCGGCCGGCCAAGCCCCGCCCGTTGCCGTCGATTCCGAAGCTCGGACGGATGAGAGCGATCAATCCGCTGCTCTCAAGGTCCTTGAGCAGGTCGCCGAAAACCAGGGCGGCGCCCGGATCGCCCGGAACCTCCGGAACTTCCGGGCCTCGTTCAAGCTCGAGCTCTTCGATCCCGAGAAGGGGCGGGGCAACTTCGAGATCGAGCGCGTCTTCGCATTCGAGGGGGACTCGGGGATCATCTGGACGAGAAAGCGCCTCTCGGCCGAGAAGAAGACGACAACCCTCGTTCACAACGGCACCGACGCCTGGAGAGTGGGAAAGAAGGGCGAGCTCACGATCTTCACCGACAAGCCGTCCCTGTTCAAGACCGATATAACCAACCTCGAGGACGATATCCGTCTCACGGGCCAGCTTCTGCGCTTCTTTTTCGTCTCCACCTTGATCGACAAGGTGAAGGAGCTCGAGCTGACTGGCGAGAGGAGCGAAGGCGGTGTCCCGAAAGCCGTCCTCGAGGGGAGAACGACGGCCTGGCTCGGCGAAGTCGCGCCCGGGGGCGAAGTCGCGCTCGAAAGTCCGGTCCTCCTGACGATCACCGTCGACAGGAAAAAGAACATCATCGACGAAGTGAAGCTCATTGATCTCTCCCGGGACGGACTGACGAGGATCTTTCGCTTCACCAAGTACTTCCGAAACCCGCAGGGAATCCTCGTTCCCGGAAACATCAAGGTCTTCAACAAGAAAGAGGGACCCCACGAGATGCAGATCGGCTTCGATGTCGAGATCCTGGAAAAGGAGAACGCCGAGGGAAAGAGGGTGAAGGTGCCCTGTCCCCAAATCGAATTCAACGTGGATATCCCCGAAGAGCTCTTTACCCTTCCCGCTTAAAACCCGCGCCGCCGGAACATCTCCTCGATATCGCGATGGGTCAGCAGAAAGGTGGTCGGTCTCCCGTGGGGGCAGCGCTCGGCGTGGTCCGTGGTGTCGATCTTGCCGACGAGCTCGGCCAGCTCTTCCTCGTGCAGGCTGTCGCCGGCCATCACGGCGGCGCGGCACGCCATGGAGTGCAGGATCTCGAGATAGACCTCGTTACCCTGCTCGCCCGCCGCCAGGCGCCCGAGAACTTCCTTTGCCAGCTCCTGCGGATCGGCCCTCCCGGCCAGCGCGGGCACGGCCGTGACCTTCAGGTCGTTTTCACCGAACGGCTCGGCCTTGATGCCGAGGTCTCCGAGCTCGAGCCTGAACTCCTCCCGGCGGCAGCCCAGCTCCTTTCCGAGCTCGACGACAGCGGGAACGAGGAGGTTCTGGAGATGGATGCCGCCGCTCTCGTACTCTTCCCTCAGGCTCTGATAGAGGACCCTCTCGTGAAGAGCGTGCTGGTCGACCACGGCGATCCCTTCTTCGACCTGGAAAAGGAGATAGCTGTTGTGGACCTGGAGGAAACGCCCCGACAGCGCGGCTCTCGCCTCGCGGACGGCGGTTCCGGCGCCCGCAGGGGGCGTGCGGCCGGCCCCGTCGAGCCCGAAGATGAGCTTCTCCCTCATCCCTCCCGCGTCGTCCCTACCCGGGTACGGGTGCGCTCTCGCCGGTTTCTTCTTCATCAGCCCCAGGGTGGCGGCCGTCGGCCTGTCCCTCCCGGAGAGAGCGCGCTCCACGATCTCCAGGACACCGGCGAAGACACTCGTGCCGTCCCTGAAGCGAACCTCCTGCTTCATGGGGTGGACGTTCACGTCCACATCGTCCGGCGGAATGGAGATGTCGAGGATATAGATGGGGTGAAAGCGGCCCGGGAGGCGCTCGCGGTACGCCTGCCGAACCGCTGCGTGAACGACCCTGTCGCGCACGTAACGGCCGTTGATCATGATGTATGATCGGCGCATGTCGCGCCTCGCCGCCTCGGGACGCCCCACGAAGCCGCTGACGCGCATCCCCCCGCTCTTTCCCCCGGCCGAGAGGAGGCTCTCCGCCATGTCGCGCCCGAAGCACCTTTCGATCCGTTCGACGAGCGTCAGTCCCTTCTCGCAGTTCACGACCATCCGGCCGTTGTGGAGGAGACGGAAGCCGAGACCGGGCCAGGCGAGGATGAACCGCGTCACCCCTTCCACAACATGGGAGAGCTCGGTCGAGTCCCCCTTGAGGAACTTGAGACGGGGCGGAACATTGTAGAAGAGATCGCGCACCTCGACCCTCGTTCCGGCTGCGGAGGGCGCCGGCTTCACGGTAGAAACCTTCCCCCCCACGTTTTCGACCGCGCTCCCGCCGGGGAGCTCGTGAAACCGGCTCGTGATCTTCGAGCGGGACACGGCGCCGATACTGGCGAGCGCCTCCCCCCGGAACCCGAGGGACGCGATATGGAGGAGATCCTCGACGCGGTCGAGCTTGGACGTGGCGTGACGCATGAACGCCGCCTGGAGATCGGCCGGCGTCATCCCGTTGCCGTCGTCGACCACCCGGATCAGCTTCTTTCCCCCGCCCTCGAGAACGATCTCGATCTCCGACGCTCCGGCGTCGATCGAATTTTCGACAAGCTCCTTGACCACGGAGACCGGTCTCTCCACGACCTCACCGGCGGCGATGCGGTCGATCACTTCGTTCGACAGAATGTGAATCATGGTTTTTTCCCGCTCGTGTCAGTGGAGTTTATTCGAGCCAGGCGGACAACCGCTTCCTCGAGGACAGGGGCCGCCATCCACCCCTCCCTCTTGATCCGGCGCTCGGCGTCGAAAACAGCCTGCTTCAAAAGAGGATACTTCTTTGCCGTGAGCCGCCGGGCATAGTCTCTGATCTTGTTGAAATAAAAGGGAGACGAGAGCCCGGTTATTTTTCGAATCTCATTCTCTTTCCGGCCCTTTCCCTGCAAAACAAAAACCTGGGCGGCAAGGCGAATCCTATCCCGGAATATTTTTAAAAGGATGGCCGCGATCCCGGGGGGATCGGTAACGAGCTTCCCGTCCCTGGAGCGCAGCCCGTTCCTGAGAATCACGCCGAGCGTCTCCATCGCTTTGTGAACAGAGCCTTTTTCGATCCGGTTCCAAAGATCGAAGGGTGTGTGGAGCGCGCTCATGCCCGTTGCTTCCTCCACGTCGGCCACACCGGCCGTTTTCCCTTCTTTGGATGCAAGCTCGAGCTTTTCGAGCTCCGAATCGAGGACAAAAAGGTTGTTCCCCGTCAGCGTCGTGAGAAATTCGACGGCCTTTTTTTCGATCGCTATCCCTCTCTTCTTCGCTCTTCCCAGCGCCCACTTCTCCACCTGGGAAATGTCACTGCCCGGATGGCGGCTGTGATAATACGGCTGGTCGTAGAGCTTGGGGCACTTGACGAGCGTTCCGTTCTTGTTGAGCTTTCGGGCCAGCGACGTCCTGCCGTCGATTGTCCCGGCAAAGATGCAGAGATGGGCGCCGGCCGGCCCGGACTCGAGAAACCCGAGAAGATCTTTTGCCCTCTCCTTGAGGAGCGCGCGGCCGTGGCGCAGGAGAACAAGCTTGACCGGGTTGAAGAGGCTCGGAGTTTCCAGCTCGGAGAGGAGGCGGCGGATCTCGGCATCCGTCTCTTCACCCGGCTGCGCTTCCCAGTGTATGACCTGAAAGCCCGGTGATTCCCGCTCCAGCGCTCTCCTGATCTCTTGGTAAATCTCTTCCTTGAAAAAAATTTCTTCCCCGGTGCAGACGGTCAGGGGGGGAACGTTTTTCTTGAGGGTTCTGATAAACTCTTCGGGATTCATCGCCTTGTTGGTGCCCGCTCCGTTAACAATATCACGAGCCCGTTTGAAGGGCCCACTCGATATCTCTGAAGATATCATAAAAAGCGTGGACGTACACCGTCACGGCAAATCCCCGAAAGATGAAAACAAGGCCGAGAGCCAGGCCGGCGATAAAGCGGAAAAGAAAGAGGGGCCACGTAATCGGCTGGGTGAAGGGACCGATATGGTGGTAGACGGAAAAGAGGAGAGCCGAAACGAGCAGGGCCGGGACAAAAGCGGTCCAGCGCGGAACTTTAAAAACACGGCTGCAAAGGGCATACGTTCCACCCAAAATGAAAAACCGAAAAACGATTTCTTCGTAGACGCCGGCGCCGATCGAAAGCAGGACGGAATTCTTGAGAACCGCTGCACCGGCATCCGCCGGGGGGTGGAGCATGAGGAGATTCCCCACGCAGAATGAGAGGAGCGGTCCCAGGAAAAAAGCGATCACGAGCCCTTCGATAACCACCGTGCCCAGGATCGGGAAGAAGGGGCGGTCGCGGGTCCAGGTCTTTAAAAAAAAGACGACGATCAAAACAGCCAGAAACCAGTGGATGAAACGGGCCGCGTCAGCTCCCAGGATCACGTTGATCTCTTTCAGGATCAGTTCCGCCGTGTTGCGGTAACCCGATCCCGAGAGGCTGATGCCGATCTCATAGGTAATGAGAAGGGGGAGAATGAGAAAAAAGCTGAGTGATATGCTGTGGCGGCCGGCGAAACACTCTCGCCAGCCGCCACTCTTTTTCTTGGCCACTTCTTTTCTGTTTCTTCTCGCTTCCGCGCCGGGGCTGCCCGGCCTTCCGCCGGGGCGGCCCGGCCGACAGCCGGGAACCGGCACATTAATTCTTGTAGAACGCCTTCAGTTTCTTAGCAGGCTTCTCGAGATTGGTGATGGTATCGACCGAACCCGTAAGAGGATCGAGGACATCGATGTTTCTCGTGTTCTTGTACGAGATGTAAAGCCGGTCGGGCGACAAGGTTGGAACATATGACCCTAAAATAAGCTTCAATGGATGCTTGTTGTTAATAGGCAGAAGCGCCACGGGGTTCTGGCCCACGGCTCCGTAATTCGTTACGTAGGGGTTGGCGGCAAAATTATTATTCTCCCATGCGGAAACGTTGAAGTCCGGCAGGCAGACATCGCTGGCCTGGTCGCTGCCCGTAGCCGAGAGGTGCCCGTCCTGGGCCGTCCACTGGCTGGTGATCAGAAACCGTCTCGCACCGAAGCCCGGGGTTCCGCCGATGCTGCCCGAGTTGGGAATCAGATAGATCGGTCCCCACGGCGCCTGCTGGTCGATGAACATGATTCTCGAAACAGCGGCTCCCTTTGTCGAAGCATGAGCTACGTAACAGCCGCCCACGAGGTTCAGGGCGCTCGATTGATTGTTCAGATAGCCCGGGTCATAGCAGATACCTTGGGGCTTGTGGATCGTCTCGAACTGCTGCCCGTTCATGCCCTGGGAAGGCACGGGATCGAGAATATTGTCGTACCCGATGCCGCCGAGCCCGGAAGGTCCCGACTCGTAGACGAGAACATTGTCATCCCCCGTATTCGAAATGTAAGCGTGATAGACCTGGGTCCCCCATCCCAGGTAACCCATCTGCCTGGGTGCGGCCACCACGTCGGTGGGTTTCTTGATGAGCGCGGTGAGGGTCTTGCGGATCGTGTTCGATGACGGGTTGATGACCGAGATCGAATTGCCGCCGTAGTTGCAGACAAAGACATCTTCGTAGTCGGGCTGGCAGCCGATTCCCCTGGGCTGTCTTCCCACCCAGATGGTGGCAATGTTCTGGAGGAACTCGGCGGAACGCGGGTCGACGTCGAACACGGAAACGGAATCTCCCGCATTGTTGGAAACATAGAGGGTGCGGAGATCGGGAGTGACGGCCACGCTGTCGGGCCCTCTCAAACCCTGGAGCCTCGCGATGACCTCCATCGTGTTCGAGTTGAGCACCTTGACGTCGTTGTTTGTATTATCGGCGGCAAAGAGGAAGTTGCCGATCTGCTGGCGGCTGGCATAGTATGTCGGCATCCCCAGGATAACCCCGAAGGTGCAGCTCTCGCAAAGGGGGCCGCTCTGGATGAAATTGGACGGATTAGGAAGACCGAGAATGGGCGCAAACGTTCCCGGAGCCTTCGGCGGCAGGCCATAGTCGGGTGAGGACCCGCCGATTCCGAGGTGTATGTATGTCACGGAAGAGCTCGAACCGGCATAAGCAATGTCGACCGTGAAGACTTCCTTCCCCATGATTGTGAAAGCATTCTCTTCGAGGATCGAAAAGTTATCGAGGATGATGTCGAGTGGCTTCATGCCGACGGGAATGGTCAGGGGCGGGGGATTGGGAGTGGGCGGCGCGCTGATCATATTGTTGTTGAAGTTGCCGGGAGCGCCGAAGAAGACAAAGTCGGTGCGGTAGGCGCTGTTGAGATAGGCATTGGATCTGTCGTAGTAGATGGTGTCGAGGAAATCGCCCAGCTCCACATCAGAGATGTTGTAAGAGCTACCATCCGGATCGGAGTATAGCTTGGACGAGCCGTCCGACGCCCTGACAAGAGTATTCATTCCTGAAGAGCCTTCGTTCACACCCGGAATCGGTGTTTCCATTCCGAGGCCCACGGGATAGGAATAAGCGTTGCCCGTTCCCTGTGACACGCTGCCGAACTGGTTGTAGTTCAGGACATTCGTCACGAGCTGGGGAACCCCGGAGCCGGGCGTGTTGGTCGTGAAACCGTTGCCGTCGAGGTCGACGGCGCCGATTCCGTCGGCACCCATGGTGAAATAGACCGTGTTGGGAGAGACCGGGGCGTTCACGTAGCGCCGCCCGGCCAGCACGGAGAATGTTCTCGATATGTACTGGTTCGCGTTGGGGGGGTCAATGGCCTGGAATCGTTCCCCGTGAAATCCGCCGGGGCTGAGGTTTTCCGGACCGATGCCGGGCGTCGGCGGCTGGGTCAGGGCGCCGTCCGGGTCTCCCGTGTCCCAGTTGTTTTTGTAGTCGAAGATAATGATTTCCAGCCTCATGCGGATGTCGGAAGCATCGGGCGCCGGAACAGAGCCGCCGACCTTGTACCAGTCGCTCGAGGACCCCGGTATATCGATGATCGGATTGATCACGTAAGTGGCCAGGTTGTTCTGATGCAGCGGATAAACCCGGAAAGGAACCGGTGTCTTGACGTTGGACACCGCACCGTTGATATCCAGGAAATAAGCTTTCAGCTCGATATTGGGGCAGATGGAGAAAATCCACTGGCTGCACTCGGGGGGCGCCGGCCACTGGAGGGCGATCGGATTGTCGATCGGCCTGATATTCCCCTCGAAAGGCGCCCTGTTGAACACGAAGGAGCGGCCCACCGTATCGGGAACAACGGGTTTGTTGAATTCGATGATGAAATTGGTATTGGTGTTGATGATCAGGTCGTCGGGTGACGCAACACCCGTCCACTGGTCGAGCGCCTGCAGACCCGTATCAGGATCCATAACGAAATCGGTTGCCGTGATATTGCCGCTTCCCAGCGTGGGTCGCGTGTCGGCATCATCGGCATCCAAGCCCGATTTTCTGATCAGGTGTTTCGAGTTGATGTTGACCGCTGAACCGCCCGAATCCTGGATCTGGCCGATCTCGAGATAGATCTCCTTGAAGTTGGTGTCCCACTGGCCGGGATTGACCGGAGTCGAGCAGAAAGCCGTGTCCACGGCGGGAACACCGGCTTGATCGACCGCGCTCTGCGCGAGGAAGATGATCACGTTGGCGGAAACCTCGGCCTCGGCCGGCCAGTTCGGATCCTGGTCATAAGGCCCGTTTCCGAGAACATCGTACATGCCGCCCGCCTGATGAACCAGAACGGTCGCATTGACGTGGATCGGAGTTCCCGTGCTGACATCAACGGTCGTGATG
>CAZWHE010000111.1:0-13600 GCA_964633825.1 uncultured Phycisphaerales bacterium
AGGTACATTTCCACAGATCGGGATGAAAAAACCAAGCGAGCTCTTTGTTTTATACCGGGAAATTATGACGCTTTGAGGTTAAAGCCCTTTTGTGTTTACTTTCTCTTGAACTGCAAGTATTTTGAGCCCTTTCAACCGTCAAGCACGACTGTTGTTGTATCGAATGCCTTCGAGAGAACCGGTTGCGAAACGAAATCTGAGAACATGGCGAAACCGAATGTCAACGAAACGGTTGGGGGGCTGCATCCCCTCGAGATGAGGCTGCTCAGGGCCTTGAAAGGCCATGCAACCGGTATCGAGTCCGAAACCGCGGCGGACGCAAACCTCTCTCCCGCCCAGTTCCGGCGAGCCGTGGAATGGCTGCTCACGAAGAAGCTTGTCGCCCTGTTGCACGATTCGCGCGAAGAAGCGGTCCGCGCCACCGAGCTGGGTGAAAAATACCGCGAGGGCGGCATCCCCGAAGACCGGATCGCGTCCGAGCTCCGGGCGAAGGGCGAGATCGCCATGTCGGACTTCAACAAGATGGAGGGTTTGGGGGCGGAGGAGACCTTCCCGGCCATTGGAGCCCTGAAAAAGAAGGGCATCCTCGTTGTGGAAAAAGGCGTCGCCCGGATCAAGGAGGGCGCAGATCTCTCAACGGCGGGAGAAGCGTCGGCGATTCTCGAGCGCGTCTGCTCAGGGGAGCGGGTTCTTCTCTCCGCTCTGTCGGAGGAACAGGCGGCCTGTGTTAAAGCCCAGGTGCACAAACGGTTCCGCGCCAAGGGCATCTTCTGGATCGAAGAGGAGACCACGCGGGCGTTCCGTTTGACGGAAGAGGGCGCGGCTGTCGCCGACGAGGTGGAGAGACGCGGTCTCACGGGCGAGGAAGAGTCGAAGCTCACGCCTGAGATGCTGGCCGACGGGTCGTGGCGCGGAAAAGCTTTCCGCCGCTACAACATCGAGCTCGCGCCGCCGCGCCGGGTCGCCGCTCGGAAACATCCCTACCGGGAGTTTCTCGACTACGTCAAGTACAAGCTCGTTTCCATGGGCTTCGAAGAGATGAAGGGCCCCCTTGTGGAGAGCGAGTTCTGGAACATGGACGCCCTCTTCATGCCCCAGTTCCATTCCGCTCGTGATATTCACGACGCCTACTTCATCAAGGAACCGACGCACGCCGGGGAAGTGGGGGGTGAATTCCTCGATAAAGTAGCGGCCTCGCACGAAAACGGGGGAGAAACCTCTTCGAGGGGATGGCGATACGACTTCGACTATGAGCGCACGAAGAGACTCGTCCTCCGTTCCCAGTCGACATCCCTTTCGGCGCGCACGCTCGCCGCGAGCCCCAAGATCCCGGGCAAGTACTTCGCCCTGGGCCGCTGCTTCCGCTACGACACGGTGGACGCAACACACGGAGCGGAGTTCATACAGAGCGAGGGGATCGTGCTCGACAATGAGATCAACTTCAAAACCCTCCTCGGCCTGCTCAAGCTCTTTGCAACCGAGGTGGCCAAGGTGGACGAGGTTTTGTTCGCGCCCGCGTACTTCCCCTTCACCGAGCCTTCGGTGGAAGCCCACATCAGGCACCCCGTGCTCGGTTGGATGGAGATGGGCGGCGCCGGGATCTTCAGGCCCGAGCTGACGGCCCCCTTCGGCATCGATGTGCCTGTTCTTGCATGGGGACTCGGCCTCGACAGAATGGCCATGACGGCGCTCGGGATCAGCGACATCCGCGATCTCTTTTCGCGGGACCTGGACCGGCTCCGGACCCGGCGCATCGATTTTAAAATGGTTTGATAAGGGAATAGAACGCCATGCCGACCATTACGGCGAACCTGAACGACATCAACCGGCTCGCCGGGAGCTCCATGAACTTCGCCGAGCTCGAGGAGAAGCTCAGGCTCGTCAAGGGGGAGCTGAAAGACCCGGACGAAGCGACGGGTGAGGCCAAAATCGAGCTGAACGACACGAATCGGCCCGACCTCTGGTGTGCCGAAGGGATCGCCCGGCAGCTGAAGAGCAGCTTTACGGGCCAACCGGTTGTTTATCCTTTTTTCGGGAAGAGTGAAAAGCCCGCCCTCTCGATCGAGGTGGACCCGGCGCTTGAAAAAGTCCGGCCTTTTGTGGCCGCTTTCGCGGCGAGAGGCCCGGCCGTGACTGATGAGTTTCTCGTGCAGATAATCCAAACCCAGGAGAAGCTCTGCGAAAACTACGGCCGCAAGCGCCGCAACGTGGCGGTCGGAATTTATAACGCCGGGAGAATCGAGTTCCCCGTGAAGTACACGGCCGCCCGGCCGGACGAGTTCGCCTTCACCCCCCTCGGCTGTGAAGAACGGATGACCCTCGACAGGATTATGGCCGAGCACCCCAAGGGAAAGGAATACGCCCACCTGGTCAGGGGACTCCCCGCCTGCCCCATACTGGCCGATGCGAACGGGGTCGTTCTGTCCTTTCCGCCGATCATCAACAGCCGGGAGACGGGCGAGGTGATGGAGGGCGACACCCATCTCTTCGTTGAGGCCACGGGGTCGGACATGCGCCAGCTCCTCCTCGTGATGAACATCATGGCAGCCGGGTTCCACGACCGCGGCTGGAAGGTGGAACCGGTCCTGACCGTTCTTTCCTATGACTCGGAATTCGGCCGGGAGGTTGCGGCCCCTTCCGCCATCAACAGCCCCGTCGAGGTCGAGCTCGAGTTCTTTTCAACGTCGGTGGGCGGGCAATATTCGGCGGACGAGGTCAAGAAGGGCCTGCTCTCTTACGGCGTGAATGTCGAAGCGAGCGGACACGCCCTGAAAGCGGCGTGCCCGCCCTGGCGCGACGATTACCTTCACGCCGTGGACGTGGTCGAGGATTTCGCCGTGAGCCGGGGATTCGATTCCTTCGAACCCCGGATGCCGTCCCGGTTCACAGTGGGCCAGCTCGATCCGGTCACGCTCTTTGCAGACCGGGTCCGCGAATACATGACGGGGTTCGGTTTTGAGGAGATCTTTTCGAACATCCTTTCCAACAGGGCGGCGGAGAGGGAGAGGATGCTCATACCCGATCTGCCGATCGTGGCCATCGACAATGTCATGTCGGAAACATATTCGGTTCTGCGAAGCTCCATTGTTCCGTCCCTGCTCCGTGTGGAAGAACAGAGCTCGAAAGCCCTTTATCCCCACCGCCTTTTCGAAGCCGGAGAGGTCTGTATCCCCGACGAGGCCGCCAACACAGGTTCCCGCACGGAGCAGAAAATCGCCGCGCTCTGGGCCGCCGCCGACTCGGGATTCTCCGAGATCCACTCGGTTCTCGATATGCTTCTCTACTATCTGGTGAAAGTGTACGAGCTCCGTCCGGCCGATTTCCCTTTTTGCTTCGAAGGGCGATCGGGCGAAGTCATTGTCAACGGGAAGACGGCGGGCTTTATCGGCGAGATTCACCCCGAGGTGCTGACCAACTTCGGAATTACGATGCCTTGTGCTGTTTTCGAGATCACCCTGAACCTGTCATGACGATACGTTCCACAATCAAATCTCAGCAATCGCTGTTTTTGCCTCTCGCTCTCGTTGCGGCCTGTCTCTGTCTTTCCGCCTGCGTGGGCGGCCCCGGCGTGCTCCGGGACGAATCGGAAAAACAGATCGAGAGCGTGCGCGGATTCTGGCCGTTTGAATCCACCAGATACAGCGACGGCTCCACGGCCATGAACGGGATCCCCTTCTATTCCTTCTGGCGGAACAGTGAGGGGGAAAAAGGCTTTCACCTTCTCAACTACATCCAGGGCCCGGGTGTCTGGGCGCTCCTTCCCCTGGCCTACAGCCTCGATTCCCCTGAAGGGAAGTACGCCGGCATTGTCCCCGTCTACTTCCAGGGCCCGGAGCACTGGGTTGCTCCTCCGCTCCTTTCGGCCTCGTGGGAGCGTGAGAAAGGCGGCCGGAGCACGTGGATCACGCCGCTCTATCACCGAACGCTCGACGAGGACGGAAAGGCTTCTTTCCACTTTCTCAACTTTTACAAAAACGAAGATTCCTGGTTCATTTATCCCCTCCTGTACGGCAAAGGCGAGCGGGGAAGCCGGAGCGCGGGTGTTGTGCCCTTTTATTTTCAGGGCCCGGGCTGGTGGTTTGTTCCGCTGCTCCTGACGGGATCGCAGACCCTTCGGAACGAAGGCCGGACGACCTGGCTCACCCCCCTCTTTCATTACACGAGCAGGAAAGAGAAGAAACACTCTTTCCACGTGGCCAACTACTTTCAGGGACCCGGCTACAAGGCCTTCTTCCCGATTTTCTACACGACGGGCGAGTCGCGAAACAGGCGGTGGGGGATTGTTCCCTTCTTCATGAAAGGGAGGGATTCCTGGTTTGCGCCCCCTCTCTTGTCCTGGTCGCGGGGGCTGGAGGACGGCGGAAGGAGCACGTGGGTCACGCCGCTGTTCCATCACCTGCGCGACGGCGAGGGTCGGGAGCGCTTTCACGCAGCCAACTACTTCCAAGGTCCCGACCACAACGTGTTCTTTCCTCTTTTCTGGGCCCACGGCGAGCCCGGGAAGAAGCATGTCTGGGTCGTGCCGTTCTATTACCAGGGCCCGGACTACAAGATTCTCTTCCCTATTGCATACATGGCCGGCGAGCCCGGCAGGAGGTCTTTCGGCCTTCTTCCCTTCTATGTTCAGACGCGGAACAGCGTGATTGTTCCGCCCCTTCTTTTTGGGTCGTGGAAGCGCGACGACGGCGGCCGGAGCTCCTGGTTTACGCCCTTCTTCCATTTGACTCGCGACGGGAAAAACGACGTCTGGTTTCACTTTCTCAACTACCTGCAGGGACCGGGCTACAAGCTCTTCCTCCCCCTGGCCTACAGCGTGGGCGGATCCGGGAATCGTTACGCCGGGGTCGTGCCCCTGTATTTCCACACTCCCCGTTCCTGGTATGTCCCGCTCCTCCTGTCATGGTCGAAGGGATTTGAAGACGGCGCCAGGAGCATCTGGCTGACGCCCCTCTTTCGGTATCACCGCGACGGACAGGGCGACGTTCGGTTCAGCTTTCTCAACTACTCCCAGGGACCGGACCACCACTTTTTCCATCCCCTCGTCTACCTCTGGGGCAAGGGCGGGATAAAGAACACGTGGTTTCCGCCTTTTTATCTGCAGGGTCCGGGCTACTTTTTTGTTCCTCCCCTTCTCTCGGGAGGATGGGGGCGCGCCGACGGCGGCCGAAGCATCTGGATCACGCCGCTCTTCCACCAGACGCGGGACGGATCGGAAAAGCTCGTAAGCCGCCACCTGTTGAACTGGATCGAGTGGCCCGATTTCAAGGCGTTCCTCCCCCTCTATTGGAACTGGCGGAACCGGGACGGCGGCGAGCACTCCATGGTTCCGATTCTCTATCACGGTTTCGATGGGGCGCGCGGCGATCGCTCCCGGTCCATTCTCTGGCCCCTCTTCGAATACAGGAAGAGCTCGCGGCTCGACGATTCCATCTTGCTCAAGATGAGGCCCTTCCTCTATCAGCGAGGGGGAGATGATATGGAGCTCAATCTCTTGTGGAATCTCCTCTTTCATCTCCGGAAAGAAGGCGGACGATCGGAAGTGACGATCGGCGGTCCACTCTGGTCGTGGAGGCGGAACAGCCCCGACACTCCGAGCGAATTCGGGGTGCTGGGCGGTTTTCTTTTTTCCAGGGTGTGCGACTACGAAGAAGGAACCTACCGGTACAAGCTTTTCGGATTCCTGCCGGTGAGCTCCAAGAAATCTTTTTCCAGATAAAGCAGGCAGGGAAATCGGCGATAACCGGGTTGGACTTGCCGAAGCTCGTTTTTATGCTATCAGACATTCCGGGAGAGGGATTCACACGACGCGATTGTGTTCGGAGAACGTTGAAAAATGTCGACAGTGAAAAGCATTCTCGAGAAAAAAGGTTCGTTCGTTGCATTCGTCAGCACCAATTGCTCGGTTCTGGAAGCGACGAAGGAAATGAACGAACGCCACATCGGCGCCCTTGTCGTCCAGGACGGGGAAAGGGTTGTGGGGATTTTTACGGAGCGCGATATCCTGGCCCGTGTTGTGGCGGAACAGCGGGATCCCGCCGGGACAAAGGTGAGCGAAGTCATGACCTCTCCCGTGGCCTGTTGTCTTTCCGATACGACTTTCGAAGAGTGCAAAGAGGTAATGACCGATAAGCGTGTCCGGCATCTTCCCGTGGTTGAGAACAACCGCCTGCTCGGGATTGTAACCAGCGGCGATATCCTTGCCTTTGAACGAGCCGGCCGGATCAAGACGATTAAATATCTCAAAGAATATATCCACGGACCCTATCAGGAACCGTGATTTGCTATCCCGAGGTTTTCCGGTCCGCCTGTATCGTATCCCCTGCCAATACAATGACCGAGAGCGAGATAAGAACATAGCCGGCGGCCGTCTGAAGGGTGACTCCTTCTCCCCAGGCAAAATATGCCACGGCCCCGGCCAGGAGCGGTTCGCTCAGAGTCGCGGCTGAGATTTTCCCTGCATTGATGTAGCGCAGGGCGTTGTTGAGCGCCGTGTGGCCTATCATGGTCGGCAGCAGTGCAAGGAGAAAGAAACAGAGCCAGGTTCGAGGAGAGTATTCCACGAGAGGCAGCTTCAAGAAGGCGAGACATGCAAAGCTGATAACGGCGGCCGTCCCGTAGACAGCCGTCACGTACGTGCTTGTTGGAAGGGATTGCCTCAGTTTTTTCCCGAGGAGAAAATAGGCGCTGAAGAGAAGGGAGCAGAGGACGGCCATTCCATCCCCGGCCAGGTGTTCCCTGTTGAATGAGAAATCGCCTCCGCCGATGACGGCCACGCCGATGATGCCGAGAACAATGGAGAGCAAGAGCCAGGCCCCGACCCGTTCACGGAAGATGAAATAACCCGCCACAGCGGTTATAACCGGATTGATGGAGAAAAAGACAGCGGCGTTGGCCACGGTGGTGAGCTGGACCGCAGCGATCCATGTGAAGAAATGACCGGCCAAAGCCCCGCCTGTTAGGATGAGAAGGAGATATTCCCCTTTCGCCAGATTCTTCAGGCGTTTGAGCCCGGATCCGGCCAGAGGCGCCAGAAGAAGGGTGGCGATCAAAAGGCGCCAGGCGGCAAGAGCGACGGGGTGTGCTTCGCCCAGCCGGATGATATTACCCGACTGGCTGGCCGCCGCAAGGCCGAGACAGAGGAAGAAATAGACTCGCCGGGGAACGGGCATGGTTTATAGATTTATTGTTCTCATTGAAAAACCGGCGCAAAATACAGGTTTAATAAAAAGTATCGTTTTACTCAGGTTTCAACCTTTCCGATAATGAGATATGTTATAATATTATTAAATACCGGTGAAGCCGGTTACTTACGGCAAGTTCAGAAATAATTATGGTTGGAAGAAACGGAGACCAAGCCAACTTGGAGTCATATCATGATACGAAACAAACACATCCTCATAGCCATTCTGATCGGAGCCTTTTTTCTCGTCTACGCTGATTTCAACCTGGGAGAAGCCGGGTGACGGGGAGGGGGATGTTCCCCGGCGGTAAAGGTTGCCGCTTTTAAGCGCAGTTTCTCGGACAGGAGCCTCGAGGATCTCAGGGAGGCCATGAAAACCCGGGAAAAACTCGGTGACGCCGTTGATTCGGCAAAGCCGGTCCTTATTTATCTGACCGACACCGATCCCAAGCTGGCCAAGAAGATCAACACGTGGGAGCAGGCACAGCTGAGCAAGGACGGGCTGGATATCGCGGTCAAGGTCTTCGATTGTTACATGGTCGATCTGAATTCCCTTCAAAAGGATGACCCGATTCTTATAAAGCTCGAGCGTGTCAAAGCACCCGGTTTTTACACATTCCACCGCGGTCAGCATCTCTATCGCGCAGAGGGAATGCCAAAATCGAATGCCATATTCTCAGCTCTAAAAAAGACGGTGACCAAGGTCTACAGGATCAAGCTCGATAAAATCGTCAAGCAAGTGCTTGAAATCAGAAAGGTCGTGGAAAAGATCGAAGCACGTAAATCCCTTCTGGAACAAAAGATGGCACGCCTCAAAGAGGGCGCCAAGGAGCGTGACAAGGTCATGGCCGAGATGGACGCTCTCCTTGAAAAAGAAAAAGCCCTCAAAGAGAAAGAAAACGCGATTCTCGACTTGGCAAATGAAGGAGATAAAGTCTCGAAAAGTTAAATATTTTTGATACAATTTAGATATTCGCTCCGGCGCCGGAATCTTCGGATAGACCATTTAGAGACCTTCGCCCGGAGAGGGACAAAAGGGCGTCGATGAAATGACGCCTTTTTTGTCGGCTCTGTCTGTCGATTGGACAGTGCCTGAAGATTGAAGCCCTGATTCAATTAAAGCCTACATTATTAAAGCTTACAATTAAGGAGATCAGACATGACCGCTTCGAAGAAACTCCTCTTTCTGGGTCTTCTCTTCCTTCTCTTTGCAGCCCCGGCTTTCGGCAAGGGAGAGATGCGCTATCGAGCAGTGATTCCGTCGTCCGATCCGGACCGGCTCCTTCGTGTTCTCGAGAGAGCTGATTTCGATGTGGCCGGGAAGGATCCTATCACCGGGAGCGTTGAGGTGATCGTATCCGCATCGGAGCTGAAGCGCCTTGTCGACATGGGACTCGACCCGACGATCAAAGGCTCTTCCAGGCCGGGGGGCGAGCGTTCCATTCCCACGGGGTACCACGATTTCACCACCATCGTTTCCATGATGAACGACTGGGCGAACAACAACCCCACGTTCGTCGACATGGTCGATATCGGCATGAAGTACGGGACGGGCAACACCTATGAAGATCGCCCTCTCTATGCTCTGAAGATCTCGGACAACGTGACGGTTGACGAAAACGAGCCCAACATTCTTATCGTCAGCAACCACCACGCCCGCGAGATCGTGACGCCCGAGCTGGCGCTCCATATCATCGGCGAGCTGGTCGATAACTACGGCACGGACCCCGACACCACACGATGGATCGACAACAACGAGATATGGATCGCCCCGGTCTGGAACCCGGACGGCCTCGTCTACTGCTGGACCGTCTACGACTACTGGCGAAAGAACCGCAACTACGCCGGAAGCGGCTACTACGGCATCGACCTGAACCGGAACTACCCCTACGGCTGGTACGGACCCTATTCGGGAAGCACCTGGCCCGGCAGCGACACTTACAAGGGCCCGTCCCCCGCTTCGGAGCAGGAAACCAAGGCGCTGATGGCCTGGGCCCGCGATCGCCACTTCGCCAAGTCCCTCGACTTCCACAGCTACGGCCGGGAGGTTCTCTATACCTACTACCTCTCTTCCTCCTTTCCGTCGGCTCTCGAGACCTGGTTCCGGAACAAGGCCATCGCTTTCTCGCAGGAGCTCGGTTATGCAGGCGATTACCGGAAACCGTCGGCCGAGGGCGAGCATTACCAGTGGGAGCTGAACGAACTCGGCGCCTTCTCCTATCTCGTGGAAACGCACTACGATTTCCAGCCGTCTTACAGCTCGGCCGTCGCAGAGGCCCAGCTCATCTATCCCGGAGTCCAGTGGTTCATCGATCACGAGATTCCGCTTCAGGGGCACGTGACCGAAGCCCGGACGGGCGCCCCCCTTGTTGCCGATATCGACATCGCCGGCATCACTTATACAGAGGGCGAGATCAGGCAGAGCGAAAGCCGCTTCGGCCGCTTTCACTATTTCCTTCCCCCAGGCACTTATAATGTGACATTCTCGGCAACGGGATACACGCCGCGGACGGTTCAGGTGACGGTCAATGCGGACGAGTCCACTGTTCTCGAGACACAGCTCGGCACCGATCCCGTGCTCACCGTGACCGGCCGCGTTGCGCCGGGAGAGACGCTCGACCTCAGCTTCGATTGGCCCGCGGGGGCGGGAGAGAACTTTATCAACGGCGTCTCCCTGATCAACACGGGGCACACGTTCAACAACGGCGTGTTCTATCCGATCGGAGTCGATACGATTCTCAAGAATACGGCGGGGAATCTGCCCGGCTGGTCGGGCGTTCTCGACGGCTCGGGCCATGCCTCGGCGGTTCTCGATATTCCCAATGACCCCGGCCTGGCCGGAACACTTTTCTACATGGCGTGGTTCGCTTACGTGAGCCAGCCCCTGCAGCCCTCGGAATCGTCGGCCGCTGTCACTCTGATCATCGAGCCCTAACGCGGAAACCCGCTCTGAAGCCCTCCACATCCTCGCGAAGGCCCGGGTCGAGCTCGACGGCCTTCTCGAGGCTCCCGAGGGCTTCTTCTCTTTTCCCCAGGTGGTAGAGGGAAACTCCCAGAGCGTAATGTGCGTCCGGAGAGTCGGGCTTCAGCTCGAGCGCGCGGCGTGCTTTGTCGAGAGCTTCTTTGTACCGGCCCTGGAGACCTGCAATGAAGGAAAGGTTCAGGTGCGCTTCCCACATCCCGGGATCGAGACGGATCGCTTTGCGGCAGAAGACCTCGGCTTCGGAGCACCGGCCTTCGAGGCGCAGAAGGAAAGCGATGTTGTTGAGAGCGCCGGCGTGGCTCGGCTCGAGCTCGATCGTTCGCTTGTAGCATTCCATGGCCTCTGCGTTATCCCCCGTCTCGCGGAAAGCGAGGCCGAGGTTGTACCAGGCGAGAGGGGCTTCGGGATGTTTCGCGGTCACGTCTTCCCAGAGAGCTCGGGAACTGCGCCAGACGGCGCACCGGTTGTGTGCGGCCGCACCGAGGGCTGAGAAAAGGGCCGCCCCAGCGAGCAGGAACACCGCTGCCGGGAGCGCTCCTCTTTTCCGGAGGGACCGGACGAGAAAAGCAGCGAGGCAGCCCGCCGGAAGGAGCAGACCGAAGAAAGAGATATATGTGTAGCGGTCGGCGGCAGCGGCGTTTCCCACGGGTACGATCTTGAGCACGGGAAGAAGGGTGACGAGGAAAAAGAGAACGCCGAAAAGGGTTGGGCGCGAGGTTTTTCCGAACCGATAGACAGCCCATCCCCCGAGGACGAGACCGAACAGCGGAACAAGAAATTGCGGCTCGAAAAGGCCGATCTTTTCAGGGTAGGGATAGAAAGCCGAGAGGTTCACGGGCATGACCAGCTTTGCGATGTAAAAAACAATTCCCCGGGCGGCGATAAGCAGGTTGGATGAAATGCCGAGGGTCCCCGGCGAGGGCATGGCTTCCTGTTGGGCCAGGCAGGTCAAAACCGCGACAAGGGCGGCAAGGAAAAAAAAGGGAGTCTTCTCGTAAACGAGCCGGAACGACCATCGCCGCCCAACGAGAAAATCCTGGAGGAGCAGAACGAAGGGAAGAGTGATTGTGATCGGTTTGGAGGCGAGGGCGAGAACAAAGGCGGCAAGAGAGAGAAAATATCCGCTCCGTGACGGGCGCCCGCGGTGGTTGTGGTAAAGAAACATGGCAGCAAAGAAAAAGAGCGCTGCCAGGAGATCCTTTCGCGCCGACACCCATGCCACGGATTCGACGTGCACGGGATGCAGGCCGAAAAGAAGCGCTCCGAAAAGGGCGCCCCAGGCGCCGCCGTCCGTCCGGCCGAAATCGCCGGCCGGACGGCCGCCGAGCCCGAGCCGCCGAAGCAGGAAATAGACGAGCCAGCAATTCAGCACATGAATGACGAGCGAAGTCCGGTGAAAAAAGAAAGGATCGGGGATTCCGGCCGCTTCCGGCTGACCGGCCGCTTCCGGCTGTCCAGCCGCATAGTCAATCGCCAGAGAGAGGAGGGTGAGCGGACCCTGTGCGCTCTCCAGTCCGGCCATGCAGGCTTCGCCCATGTTGTCGGGCGGAATCTTCCGGATCGCTGTGTTGTTCAGAACAAGGTCGTCGTCGTCCCAATTGGTAAAGCCGTTGTCGAGGGTGGTGGTGAAAGCGGCCGTGACAGCGGCCGCAATGATTGCCATTCGGATCAGGGATCGGGTAATAACGATCTCGCTCCTTATCAGAACAGTCGAGTTCCGATCGTTGTCGCTTTCTTTCAAAAACACTATGATAGAATGGGACGAAATGAAAGAACAGGAGAAGAGATGAGAGAGTACATTTTTCTGATCCTGGCGCTGCTGCTGAACGCGTCGGCCAATATTTTGATCAAGCTGGCTGCATCGAAAACGGAAGGCCTGCAGGCCGGGATCGGCGGAGTTCTCACCACGTACTTGTCGCCCTGGTTTATAGGCGGGATCGTCTGCTTCGGATTGAACCTTCTCGCTTATACACTGGCGCTCAAGGTGATTCCCCTTGTTGTGGCTTATCCGATCATGGTGGGAACGGGATACCTGATCATGGTTTTCGTGGCGCGGGGCTTCCTCGGGGAGTCTCTCACCTGGATCCAGGGGATCGGCGCGGTCCTGATCCTGATCGGTCTCGTGCTGATCGTTCCGAGGGGATAAGTGGAAAGAGCCGGGTTGAATGAGAACCAAGGAATGCAAGAGCCCGGCGACGGGCGTTCCGGTGTGGGAATGAAATCGGCGATCGCTCTCGTTTGCGCCGCAGCAGCGGTTGTTTTTGTCTTATACATTATTTTTGAGATTAATCCTGGAGATCGGTGCGAAGGAATTCCGACCGCCGGCAAAGACCTGCAGCATGCTTCGGGCGGGATTCGGGAATGGAGCGACGAGCCCGGAAACAAAGAAGAGCCCCGTTCTTCGGAAAAGGAACCCCTCCTTCCCGCAGGAGGACCCGCTCGCTTTGTTCTTGTCAAAGGGAAGGTGGTGGACCGGAACGGGTCGCCCTTCCCCGATGTGGTTGTCGCTTTTCGCGGCCGTGCCGGGATCCGGGAGGATGGGGAATCCTCAGAGGAATCGCTTGCCGCGTTGGACGGGCTTCTGTTGAAAAAGGCGGTGAAGTCCGGTCCCGAAGGCTTGTATGAAACAGCGATTCCGTCCGGCCGATACCGGCTTTCGGCTCACATCGTTTCACCGAAGCGCAGCCACGGTCTCTGGTTCGAGCCCGAAGAATTGCAGATCCCGGCCGTGAAAGAATTCGTCAAGGATATCGTGTTCTCCCTGCCTCTCTGTGAGATCCGCGGGACCGCGCTCCGCGCCGGAGGAGGGCCGATCGAGAACCTGGGGGTGGCGCTCTGCTCGCAAGAGGGCCGCTTCTTCAGGAGAAGGGGGACGGACCAGCAAGGGAAGTTTTCCTTTCCCCAAATTGCGCCCGGCACGTATCGGCTCCGTTTCGAACGGGGGGGGTGCAGCGTGCGCGGCCTACTCTTTCCCTGGCAGATATCGCGCGCCCCGGAAAAAAGCCCGGAACGCTGGCCCGAGGTGCGTGTCGAGGAGGGAGACCGCGAGATCGTCTACGACCTCACCCTGGCCACGCCGGTCAGGTTGACCGCGTCGGTCGCACCGCCCCAAGGGGGGTGGACGCCCGGGCTCAAGCTCTGTCTCCTGCAGGCCGAGCCCGTGGTGGACGCCTATCGCATCATTCCGGGGGAAAGCCGGCCCGCCAGAGCGCCCCTTCCGGCCCTTGGACAGAAGTTTTTTTACAGCTCCCCCATCCGCGAGAAGGGCGATGCGGTTTTTTCGTCGCTCTTTCCCGGAAAATACATTGCCGCAATTCACGGCCTGCCCGACGGACAAGCCAGGCCGGATCCCCTGATGATTTCGATCGATTCTTTTCCGGAAGAGCAGAAGAAGATATTTCCTTCACTTTTTTATCGAATTTACGATTGAACTCGTA